>JAFTSJ010000027.1 GCA_017467335.1 Alphaproteobacteria bacterium | reverse complement strand
TTTGACATATTTTTTCAAGTTAACATATTGATTTAACTATCTTTTTATTTTTACTGTTTGGAAAAATTCCAAACGGTTTTTTTTTGATGGTTTTTTAGGGATTTTGAGAACATTTTAACCGATTCGTTTTTATGAATTTATCAAAGAATCCGGTACCATACTTACTGCTTTGCCATAATTCGATGAGATACTGAAACAAGTTCAGCATGACGGTAGGGGTGATGTTCAGCATGACGGAAAGTGAACGGGTCTTTTGATAACATAGCACTCTGCCACACCCACCCTCCCCCTGAACTTGATTCAGGGTCTTTTGACGTATAGCACATACCATAAGTCAAAAAAAACACCCTTCCATCAGGAAAGGTGTTTTAATAAGTGCATCAATTTTAAATCATCATTTGTGCAGCTTGATTGCGAACCGAAGAAGCAATTTTTTCAAATGCTTTCGTTTCAATCTGCCGAACTCGTTCACGGCTGATGTTAAATTGTTCTCCCAATTCTTCTAATGTTTTGGGATTTTCAGTTAAAAACCGATTCTGAACAATAACTTGTTCTCTTTCAGATAAATGTTTTATGGCATTCATTAACATTTTTTTCTTTACGGCTAAATCTTGAGAATTACCCAATTTTTCTTCAACAGATTCTGTTTTGTCAACCAACATTTCCTGATGATCCGTTGTTGAATCATAAGAAAGAGTTGTATTTAAAGAAGAATCACCACTTAAACGTTGTTCCATTTCTAAAACATCTTTTTTAGACACACCCAACATTTGTGCAATCTGATTCGCTGTTTCTTCATTTAAACCGGTTTCATCATATAACCCTAACCGTGATTTAATCTTGTGAAGATTATAAAATAGTCTTTTTTGGGTAGCAACCGTCCCAATCTTAACAAGTGACCATGACTTTAAAATAAATTCTGATATTGAGGCTTTTATCCACCAAATTGCATATGTTGCCAAACGAAATCCCTTATTCGGGTCAAATTTTTTAATCGCCTGCATCAATCCGATATTGGCTTCGGAAATCAAATCAGCCAATGATAATCCATAATGACGAAATGATAACGCAACTTTGGCCGCCAATCTTAAATGAGATGTTGTTAACTTATGAGCCGCCTCAATATCATGATATTCACGATAGCGTTTGGCTAGCATAAATTCCTGTTCAGCATCCAACATCGGAAATTTATTTACTTCCGATAAATACAGTGACAATGAATTATGTGTGTATAATAATGATAATACATTCGATGATTGCATTTTATATCCTTTCTCAAAGCAATATAAATTCGGATATTTCTATTCTAGACAATACCCATCTTTCACAAGACGAAGGACAGTGTACCAAATGTTATCCCCCGTTGTCAAGTATCATTATACCTATAAGAATATGTTTTTTACTGTTTTTGACATACTATTATATAAAAAAAAGCATTTTTTTCAAAAAATTAATTCGTCAATGGAGAATTTTGCAACAAATAATATAAAATAGCCCCAACAATGGCGGCTCCGACTAAAAAATGTTGAAAAGGTGTCATCATGACTTGTCATTCCTTATATCTGTTATAAAATATCTGCCTAACGTACAGTATAGGTAAAAAAATTAAAAAAAGCCATATTTTTGTGTGTTTCAAACAAGATTTTTTACTTGAAGTTCCTGCTAAAAAAAGGTACCATAAGATAATTATATAAAGAAAGGAAACCTTTTTATGGGAAAAGATGTTACAAAATATAAACTTGAAGAATTTGACGGACTAAGAAAAGCCGGTCGTTTAGCTGCTGAAACATTGGATTATATTACCCCGTTTGTAAAAGTCGGTGTAACAACCGGTGCATTGGATGATTTATTAGAAGCTTTTATGCGTAAAAATGGTGGTATTCCGGCAACAATTGGTTATCACGGTTACGAAAAAGCCAGTTGTATTTCACCCAATCATGTTGTTTGTCATGGGATTCCTTCTCATGCAAAAGTTTTACAGGACGGAGATATTATCAATATTGACATTACCGTTATTGTTGATGGCTGGTATGGCGATACGTCCCGCATGTACTATGTCGGAAAACCCAGCATTAAGGCTCGCCGTTTGGTCGAAACAACATATGCAACAATGATGGCAGGCATTGAACAATGCTTACCGGGCAAAACAACGGGAGATATCGGTCATGCCATGCAAAAATTGGCTGCTGAATTTAATTATTCGACCGTTCTTGATTTTTGCGGACACGGTATCGGTCGTGTTTTTCATGGCGGGCCGAATATCCTTAATTATGGGACACCGGGGGTTGGCACAAAGTTGGAACCGGGCATGGTCTTTACCGTAGAACCGATGGTTAATATCGGTTCTCATCAAACATTGACGTTAGGTGACGGATGGACAACAATTACCAAAGACCGTTCTTTATCTGCTCAATTTGAACATACGTTAGGTATTACTGAAACAGGTTACGAAATTTTTACATTATCGCCAAAGGGATGGACTTATCCGCCATACAGATAAAATGAAAAAAGAAGAAACGACATCATCTTTACCGATACAAGACACACCCGATTATCTGGGTCATCGTGCCAGAATGAGGGAGAAATTACTTGAAAAAGGAGCTAATTCTCTATCGGATGCCGAATTACTCGAATTGATTTTAATGACTGCAATTCCCCGTAAAGATGTTAAACCGCTTGCCAAAAAATTATTACGACAATTTGTTACATTTTCAAATGTTATTCATGCTGATATTTATGAATTACGTCAAATTAAAGGTATCGGCGATTCGGTTATCAGTTTATTGAAAATTATTGAAGGTTCTTGTCAAGCGTTGTTGCGTCCCGAAACAAAAAAAGGAACGATTTTAAAAGAATGGCGACAAATTGTTGATTATTGCAGATTTCATTTATCACATGAAAAAACCGAACATTTGTATTTGGTTTATTTAGATGTCAAAATGAAAATTATTACAATTGACGACTTTCAGAAGGGAACACAATCTCGCATTACCATTGTTCCAACGGAAATTTTAAGACGAGCATTAAATTTGGGAGCTCATTCTTTGATTATGGTTCATAATCACCCTTCCGGCGTAGCTCGTCCATCTCCGGAAGATTTACAACGAACATCCGAACTACATGAATTTTTAATGCACGCCGGTATTTCCATTTATGACCATTTAATTATTGCCAATCACTCTGTTTATTCGCTTAACAGACGTAGTTTAGTTGTTTGATAATTCGTTGACAGTCAAAAAAATAACTTGTCAATTTTATTTTTTTTCTATATCCTTTTTGCATAAAAAAAGGGAGATTTATTCATGAACGGTCAAATAAAAAGTCAAAAATTTTTTTCAAAAACAGTCAAATTAGGTGTTTTAATTGCGTGGTCTTGCGTATGTGTCGGCATCGGATATTACTTTGTTAAGCCTCACCAAACACCACCTCCAAATATGCCAGTTCAAACAGCAACCCCTTTGGTCATTACCGGCCACCCTATTCAAAAAGACATTCGTCCGTTTAAAACGTTTATCGGATTCGTTGAACCGATTAACGAAGTCAATTTAAAACCACAAATATCCGGACGAATTGATTCGGTTTTATTTGAAAACGGCTCTTTCGTGGAAACAGGTCGCCCGCTATTTATTATCGACAAACGCAAATATGAAGCCAATGTTCAATCGGCACAAGCAACACTTAATAAAGCAAACGCTAATGTTATTCAAATTGAAAATGACTATAAACGACAAACAAAATTATATAAAGATAAATTTTTACCTAAAGCCGAATTGGAAATCGTTGAAAGTAAATTAGCACAAGCAAAAGCCGATGTGTTACAAGCCCAAGCCAATTTAAAATTGGCTCAACTTGATTTGGAATATGCAACTGTAACGGCTCCTATCAGCGGGTATATCAGCAAAGCATTGGTTACGAAGGGAAATTACGTTGATACAAACAGTGCAACATTGGCTCGCATTGTTCAAACGAATCCGGTTCGAATCGCTTTTTCCATTACTGACAAAGAACGATTGCAAAATTTAGATGCTGTTAACAGCACAACCCATCCTCTTTCTGTTAATATGATTTTAGCGGACGGAAAAGAAGTTCGTATTAAGCCTGAAAAAATATTTACAGACAGCGAAACAAGTACGGATACCGCAACAATGACTGTTTATATTGAATATGACAATCCAAATCATTTACTCTTACCTGGGAATGTATTGACACTGCAAATTTCAGATACGAATCAAACAAATGCTGTTTTAATCCCGCAAACGGCCATTTTACAGGATTCGAACGGGAAATATGTCATGAAAACAAACGAAGCCGGAATTGCCCAACAACAATATATTGAAACGACTCGTGTTGTTGATAATATGGCTGTTGTTGATAAAGGAATTATACCAACGGATACCATTATTATTTCCGGCGGACAAAAAGTACGCTCCGGTCAACAGGTTAAATCCATCAGTGCTCAATAAGAAAGGAGCAAGGTATGTTTTCTCATTTTTTCATCAATCGCCCTCGATTCGCTGTTGTTATTTCTCTGATTTTATGTATTGCCGGATTGGTTTGTTTGTTTAAACTACCAATTGCATTATATCCGCAAATTACCCCTCCTGAAATTTCCGTACGAGCAAAATATCCGGGAGCCAGTGCTGATGTCATTGCTAAAACGGTCGGTATTCCGTTAGAAGAAAAAATCAACGGGGTTGAAGACATGATGTATATGAGTTCAACATCATCAGATGGTTCTTATTCATTAACCATTACATTTGAACCTTATGTTGATCCGGATATTGCTCAAGTTAAAATACAAAATCGTATTCAACAGGCTAATTCATCTTTACCGCCTGAAGTTCAACGGCGTGGATTAACCGTCAGACGCCGTTCTTCCAGTATGTTGGCATTTATCACATTTACGTCACCTAAGGGAACGCATGATACCTATTTTATGAGTGACTATATTCAAAATAACATCCAAAAAGCATTAACAAAAGTCAATGGTGTTGGTGATTTAACGGTTTTCGGTTCTAAAAAAAGTATGCGAATTTGGCTGGATGCTGATAAAATGTCTGCTTTAAATTTGACTGTTGACCATATCCGAACAGCGATTGAAAGTCAAAATGATCAGCCTTCATTAGGGCAATTGGGTGTTCGCCCTGCCGAAGGGGATAACCTGATGGTTTATTCTTTGCAGACAAAAGGACGTATCAATACGGTTCAGGATTTTGGCAATATTATCGTCAGAACGGATAAACAAGGCGGTCTTGTTCGACTACAAGATGTTGCCCGAATTGAAATCGGCTCAGAAAATTATTCACATCAATCTGAATATAATACATTACCTTCCGTTACAATGGGTATCAATCTTTCATCCGGTGCTAATGCTTTAGCAACAATGGAAGGTGTTGAAAAAGAATTGGAACGTTTAAAACAATTTTTTCCTCCCGATTTTCAATATACCGTTGCCATGGATACAACCGATTACATCAATGAATCAATATCCGAAGTTGCTTGGACACTTATTTTAACATTTATATTGGTTGTATTTGTCTGTTTTATTTTTTTACAGGATTGGCGAGCAACGCTTGTGCCGACATGTACCATTCCCGTATCATTATTGGCAACATTTGCCGTTATGCTGGTTTTAAATTATACAATCAATATGTTCACGTTGTTTGGATTGGTATTGGCTATCGGGGTTGTCGTTGATGACGCTATTTGTGTTGTTGAACGGGTTATGACCCTCATGAATAACGAAAATAAATCACCTCGTGAAGCAACCATTCAAACCATGTCAGAAATTTCGGGAGCTCTTATTGCAACAACGCTTGTTTTATTGGCAATCTTTGTCCCGATTGCTTTTATGGGAAGTGTAACCGGAAAAATTTATCAACAATTTGCCGTTACGATTTCTTGTGCCGTTTGTTTTTCAACATTAAATGCCTTGACATTATCACCGGCCATTTGTTCAACAATGCTCCGCAAAAACAATCTTTTGCATTTGCGTTGGTTGGTTTTGTTTGATAAAGGGGTTCACAAATCTTCATCTGCCTATCGATGGATTGTTGAAAAATTGGCTCGTAAATTAACCGTTATCGGAATTATATTCATTTTATTTGTGGCAACAGCTTATGGTATGCTGTCTTCTTTACAAACATCCTTTATTCCAAACGAAGACCAAGGAAAAATTTTGATGAATATCCAGTTGCCGGAAGGAGCTTCCTTTAAACGAACGGAAGAAATTGTTAAACGGGTCACGCCTTTGCTTCAAGAAGAACAAGGAGTAACGGATGTCATGACGATTATCGGTCATAGTATGACAGGCGGTAGCGGTGAAAATATGGCTATGGGTATGATTTCTTTGGCTCACTGGAAAGACAGAAATGATACAAATTTGCATTCCGGTTCTATTTTGCAACGCATTAAAGAAAAATTAGCTCCGTTTCCGGAAGCAGAATTTCAATTGATGGAGTTACCATCTATTCCGGGACTGGGTATGTCCGGTGGGTTATCATTGAAAATACAATCATTAAATGATACAAATTATGAACGATTAGACAATACGACCCGTTCATTTATGGGACGCTTAATGATGGATGAATCTGTTTCGCATGCATTTTCAAATTTTACAGCCAAAACACCGAACATTTATTTAGAAATTGACCGATTGAAAGCCGAAGCCATGCAAGTTCCATTGGCTAATATT
The DNA here is from genome assembly GCA_017467335.1 of Alphaproteobacteria bacterium. Classification (GTDB taxonomy): domain Bacteria; phylum Pseudomonadota; class Alphaproteobacteria; order CAAHEQ01; family UBA3637; genus RGIG4140. Next base: position 61,997 of record JAFTSJ010000027.1, on the reverse strand, counting down.
TTCGCCTCGTTGGAAAGCTATTTAGGCTCACGGTATATCAATGATATTAACTTTGGGACACAAGTTAATCAAGTTATTGTTCAATCTGATTGGAAATATCGAAAAGATATAGAAAGTTTGCGTCATATTTACGTTCCCAGTCAATCGGGGAAAATGGTTCCGTTAACAACTTTTGTCGATTTAAAACCAATTTTATCCCCTCGACAAATTTTGCGTTATAACCAATATCCGGCTGCCGGTGTTACAATTATGACAAATGCTGATGCCAGTTCAGGTCAAGTCATGAATTTGGTTGAACAATTAGCCTTAACCCAATTACCGAAAGATTATGCGTATGAATGGTCTGATATGAGTTTTCAGGAAAAGAAAAACGAAGGACAAATCCTTTACTTAATTTTATTGGCTGTTTTATTCGGTTACTTATTTTTGGTTGCTCAATACGAAAGTTGGACAGTTCCGATTTCCGTTTTATTGAGTGTGGTAGTAGCCGTTGTCGGCGGTTTAGTCGGGCTGTGGTTAACAGAATTACCTTTAAGTATTTATGCACAATTGGGGTTAATTTTGCTGATTGGGTTAGCTGCGAAAAACGCCATTTTAATTGTCGAATTTGCCAAAGAGGAACGAAAAACAGGCACGGATATTATTCATTCGGCTTTAAAAGGGTTAACCGTTCGATTCAGAGCTGTTTTAATGACAGCATTTACATTCATTTTGGGCGTTTTCCCTATGATTGTTGCAACCGGTGCCGGTGCAGCCAGTCGGCGTGCAATCGGTGTTCCCGTTTTTTACGGTATGTTGGTCGGTACATGTATCGGATTGATTTTAATACCTTTACTTTATGTACTTGTGCAGACAATTATTGAACGAAGCCAAAAACACAAAAACATGTAAATAAAAAAAACCATATCATATCCAAAATGATGTGGTTTTTTATTATTTGATTTGTTATGATTACAATAGCATGTTTCAGATGTAAAAAAAATATGATATTAACCTGATATATTGCTTTTTTTACCATATTTTAAACAACTTAAAATTGTAAAAAACAACTTATGATATATATTTTTTAAAATTTTTAACTTTTTTACTGGATTTTTAGATAACATATAGTTATATTCACATACAGGAATATATCCCTTGTTTGTTTAACCTGTCTAACCAAAGGAGAAAAGATGTTATTTGAACCCAGAACTGTTTTAGAAAGTGACCGCATACAACTACATAAGCCCATGGCAACATTTGAAACAGCCAATGCTTTATATCAGTTAGTTGATAAAAATCGTAAATATTTACTACCGTGGGTTGACATGGCAGATAAAATGATTACCGGTTCTCCGGAAGATGCTTTTGTTCATTTAACAAACATGGTTGAAAAATGGAAATCACAATATGCGTTTGAGTATTTAATTTACGAAACACGTTCATCAAAACTGATTGGCGTTATCGGGGTTTATCAACCCTATCCGGAACATAAAAGCGTTGAAGTTGGTTTTTGGATTGCCAAAGACTATTCTCGCCGTGGATTTATGCGTGAAGCTTTGCGTTTGATTGAAAAAGAATTTTTCTTTTTAGAATTTGAACGCATTATGATTCGCAGTGATATTGAAAATTACGGTGCTCGTAATTTAGCTATTAAAAGCGGTTATCGATTAGAAGGAACACTACGCCATTCCTGTTGGAGTAATCAATTTCGTATGTACCGTGATTTAAATATATTTGCTAAAATAAAAAATGAAAACTAATCTCTAATCAATACGTCTTGATTAAAACGACATGATAATCCGCCTTGACTTTTAAAGGAAGTATGATACACTGAAAATATGGGACGGATATAGATATAAAAGGAGGGCTTATGAACAAAGTTATTTTCATCAATTGGTTTCAAACGCTCTCCTATCAACCGATATGGCATCATTTGGAAACACAAAACCATTCGTTATTTCAATTTTTACAAGAACATGTTTTAGATACACCTTTGAAAAATGATTGGTTAACCGGACGTGTATCGTTTTGTAATATTTGGCATCATTTAAACACCTATGGGATTCCCAAAGAAGTCATTCAAACACAAACAATGAATTGGATGTCAAATATTACCGTTGAAGCGGAATTATTATCACTTATTCAACAAGTACGCCGGTACGGATACAAAGTGGTTATCGCCACAAATCACGTTGATATTTTCGGTAATTATTTATATCCATACCTTCATTTGGAAGATTATTTTGATGATTATATTTCTTCTGCCGAAGTCGGCTTTTTAAAAACACAACAAGATGAAAATAACAATTACCCTTTTTTTGTTGCCTATCTGAAAAAACATCAATTAACGTATCAAGATTGTATTTTAATTGACAAGGCAAAAGACGTCACGGATATTTATCATCATCTAGGCATGACAACCTTTACAACAACTCATACGCAAGAAACAATTGATATCCTCAATTCATTTTTAAAATAAATTCTTTTACGGCACGTACAATGGCCAACGACCGGCTATGATATCATCCATCGTTGAAAAAGATTGTCCCGTTAAAGAACGATACACCCAATAATTCACCATAATTCGTTCAACAAAACTGCGTGTTTCACGAGATGGAATACTTTCAATAAACATCAATGGATCAGTCGTTTGTTTAATTTGACGTTTCCATTTGGTAAGATTACCGGGACCACCGTTATAAGCAACGGCTAAATAAATCAAATTATCTGAAACAACCGGTAATTTCATTAAATATTCTAAATAATATTGACCCAATGATAAATTATATGAAACGTTTTCCATTCGGCTTAAACTCCACTTCATATTGTTTTTTTGAGCCATATATTGCCCCGTTGCCGGCATTATCTGCATAACACCCCGAGCCCCGACTGCACTTTTGGCAGACGGATTAAAACATGATTCCTGACGAACATAAGCATACACCAAAGCTTTATCCAATTGCCAACCGTTTATCGGTTTCCATTGAGGTAACGGGAAACGTTCGTTTTTATGACCGGACACACCCGCTAAATCAATCAATTCATTTTCAAATCCGTGTTTTTGAGATATATGCAATAATTTTTTCTTTGTTTTATCTTCAGATTCTAAATACAATTTTGTTAATTCTTTGGTCGCCCATTCATCTTGTCCTATTTGTTTTAATGTATAAAAACGATTCAATGCCGGATGTGAAAAACGAATGCTTTTTTGTTTTTGAATAATTAAATGACGATTCCAAATCGAACTGATGGGCATTCCCAACATGTGCATAGCCAACATACCATAAAGCGTATCAGGCTGTTGAGAAGCAATATCCAATAAATCCCCTACTTTATCATACGACCCTGTTTTTAAAAAAGAACGAGCCGCCCAAAAAGCAGAACTGCTTCTTAATAAAGGATAAATATCTGCATGAGATACCGTTTGTGAAAAATATTGAGCTGCTTTTCGATAATTTTCCAACTGCCACGATGCCAAACCGGCCGTCCAATATGCCAACGGTGTTGATAAGGCATCTCTCCCAATTGCTTTTTCAGCCTGTGATAAAGATAATCCGAACTGACCATCTAAAAAATACGAAAAAGCCAACACCGTATGAGCCAACGCCATGTCTTTGTCTTGGTGTAGTGACTGAAAATCACGACTTTCTATCAATTTTTTCGCATTCAACGTTTCGCCTTTTACAATATATTGTCGCAATTTTTTAAAAGATTGACGGGCTTTTTTTTGCTTTTCACCCGATAATTCTGAAAAAGTTCTTTTACGAATTAAATCAATGGGTTCATCTCGACGAATATAAGAACAAGCCTTTGATTGCCCCCCATATAAAACATCTTTGGGTTTAGGTGTTTTTAAAGACATGTTTTTTCGTTTTGCCAACGCATATAATTCCGGAGCAACAGCTAAATCACCGTATTTTTTCAGCCACTGCTCAATTTCTGATTTTTTTGTATTATATCGGGCACTCATATATTTATGAAACAAAACATACCCGTTTAAAACAGGATTTTGAATTTTTTTAGCTTGTTCCGATGCTTTTTTATATTGCCCTTGACGGTGTAATGAAAAAACATTTTTAAGAATTTGAACATCTGTTTTCTTTAATTGAACGGAAGATGTGGCTTCCGTAGAAACCACACATACCATAACAAAACAACAACATATCCAAACCAAAAATCGTTTCATGTTAATTCATCACGAATTTAACTTTTGATTTGCATTCTTCTTCTGAAATAGGTTCTTCCGTCTTCTGACCATTTTTTTCAACGATACGAGTTGCTTCACATTTCGTTATCTTAATATTCGGTATTCGCCGTAACATTTGACATGCTTCCCCACCTAACGATAAGACATTTGTTTTTTGGTCACCCATATTGATATTGGTGTATGTATATGGCAGGACAATCGGCGTATATTCAAAAACAACACCTAATGTTTTTAAATTACCGTCTGAATAATTTGATAAAGTTAAATGTGATGTACAAAATTGAAAGCGAGCAATTGTCGGTGTCACAATTTGAACATTACTGGGCTTAAAAATAAAAAAGCCTTGTTCAGCTTTACTGACTGTCGGTGCTTGATTTTGCCCCCCTTGTTGTAAGGCATCATCAAAGTTACCATCCGGTTCGCTTAATGCAGAACGGATAGCTTCATTTTGCCGTGTTTCAGCTTCTTGCTCACTTTCCTCATCAAACAATGACGAAACAACCGGTTGATCTTGTTTTTGTTCTTGAACAGGTCGTTTCCGTGAAGCCAATTCAGGAAACAATCCATCCGTATTTTGAGCCGTTGCCTGCGTTGCAATCATAAACACCGCTAACAAACACAAAAATTTAATCATTTCAGCAAACCTCCCTTTACTTTAAAAAAAAATAAGTGTAGAGTAATCTCTAAGTTATATTATCTATTTTAGAGGAATTATTTTAAAATGGCAACCTTTTTTTTCTGTGGTATTGGCGGAATAGGGATGAGTGCAATTGCACTTTATCTGAAAAAAAACGGACATCGTGTTATCGGGTCAGATAGGTCTTTTGATAATCGACAACATAATGCCGTTCATGAAACATTGCTTAAAAACGGTATTCAACTTGTACCTCAAGATGGAAGCGGTGTTACACCTGACATAAATGTTTTTGTGGTATCCAGTGCAATTGAAGAATCTATTCCGGATGTCAAAAAAGCCAAAGATTTAGGATTAAAAATCATCAAACGAGCAGAAGTATTGGCTGATATTTTTCACATGCACAAAGGTATTGCGGTCGGAGGCACAAGCGGTAAAACAACCGTTACGGCAATGATTGGTCATATTTTATATGTGTTAAAAAAAAGTCCGACAATGATTAACGGTGGTATCGGACTGAATACTTATCATAAAGAGGATAAATCTAATTTAATTTACGGACAAGGTGAATTATGTGTTATTGAAGCCGATGAGTCAGACGGTTCTATTGCTCTGTACAATCCGTATATCAGCGTATTAACAAATATTTCGCTTGACCACAAACCAATCGAAGAAACATTACCTTTGTTTTCGGATTTTTTGAATCGAGCCGAAAAAGGCGGTGTTATCAATAAAGACTGCCCCTATTCAGCTCAACTTAATTTAACTCATGCCAATATTGTTTCTTTTTCCGTTACCGGACAGGAAGCAACTATCAGTCCGCAACACATTCAATACGATGACACGGGTATTTCTTTTCAATTACAAGGAAAAACATATCATTTGCCGTTTATCGGAAAACACAATCTTGAAAATGCGTTAACGGCTATTTGTGCCTGCCTTCATATTGAAATTTCAGTGGAAGAAAGTATTTTTGCCTTGCAATCTTTTTTAGGTACAAAACGGCGACTGCAAACCATCGGCTCTGTCAACAACATAACGGTTATTGATGATTATGCACATAATCCTGAAAAAATCAAAGCAGCATTACAGGCGTTGCAATTACATAAAGGACGGATTTTTGTTGTTTATCAACCTCATGGATTTGCTCCGTTGCGTATGATGAAAGACAATTTGATTACATTATTAAAAAATCAACTGGATAGCCGAACATTTTGGATTATGAATGACGTATTTTATGCCGGTGGAACGGTTGTTCGAAATATTTCATCGAATGATGTTATTGCCCCTGTATCACAAAGTAATCAACAAGCATTTTACATACCGACACGGCAAGAAACACTTCAATTTTTAATTCACCATGTGCAACCGACCGATAGAATCGTTGTTATGGGGGCACGTGATGACACATTAAGTGATTTTGCTCAAACCATATTAACAACTCTTTCATAGAATAACAGGAAAAAAAATGACCAACGTAACGATTGTAGCCCCATCTTCGCCGATTGAAATAACCCAACAAGAAAAAGAAACAATTTTAAATTGGTTTTCAGCTCATGGATTTCAAGCACAATTTGCCCCCCATTGTTTTGAACAAAACCGCTATTTAGCCGGAACGGATATCAACCGTGCCGAAGATATAAACAAAGCATTTGCCGATAATCAAACCGATGTTATCATTGCTTTAAGGGGTGGATACGGCAGTCCTCGTATTTTAGATAAATTAGATTACAAAATGATACGCCAACATAAAAAGCCGTTTATCGGTTTTAGTGATTTAACGGCTTTACAAATGGCACTTTATCATCAGGTTCAGTTACCTTCTTACACCGGATTTAATGCGAACTTCATTTTAAAACCAATGGGATCTGAAATGGAAAAAACGTTATTAAAAGCACTGCGTGGAGAACCCCTGACAGTTACCGGATTAAAACATATTATCCCCGGCACGGCATATGCTCCTGTTTTGGGTGGAACATTAACGCTGTTATGCGGATTACTGGGAACATCTTATATGCCCAACTTAACAGATACCATTTTAGTTGTTGAAGACGTACATGAAGAACCGTATCGTATTGATCGTATGCTTAATCAATTAAGATTAGCCGGTTCATTATCTCAACTAGCTGGCGTTATTATTGCCGATTGTTCAGACTGCACAGCCAAAGATTCGGCGGATGGCACGGTCATTGATGTTTTCAATGATTATTTCGGAAATAAAAAAATACCGGTTGTTACACATTTTCCATATGGGCACACGCAAGACCATATTGTTTTTCCGTTGGGTTGCAACGCCCGTTTAGACGCAAATAAAGGAACACTTATTTTTGATACGATATAAGGATAACCATGAAAACGGAATTATTAGCCCCTGCCGGCGATATTGAAGCAGCATACAGTGCCTTTTATTTTGGAGCCGATGCTATCTATTTAGGATTACACCGTTTTTCGGCTCGTGCCGAAGCCGTTAATTTTTCACCGGAAGAATTAGATGAAATTACGGCATTTGCACACGCACATCAAAAAAAAGTATATGTTGCATTAAATACGCTAATGCAGGAAAATGAACTATCCGAATTGATGTTTCACTTACAGGTTTGTTCTGATTGTCAAGTTGATGCGTTGATTGTACAAGATATCGGGGTTGCCCGTATCATCAAAAAAACATTTCCAAACTTAACATTACATGCCAGTACACAAATGGCTGTTCATAATTTATCTGGTGCCTTATCTTTGAAAAAAATAGGCTTTGAACGGGTTGTTTTAGCACGAGAATTATCACTCAATGAAATTAAAACCATTCAACAAAAATCCGGATTAGAAGTTGAAGTATTTATTCACGGGGCATTATGTTATTCATACAGCGGATTATGTTATTTTTCATCAATGACAACGGCACGTAGTGCTAATCGTGGAAAATGTGTTTATTCCTGCCGTAATGTATTTAAATTAAATAATCACCAATATCACCCGTTTTCAATGAAAGATTTTGCATTGGAAAAAGACGTCTGTCAATTAACCGGTTTATCACTTAAAATTGAAGGACGTAAAAAAAATGCACTCTATGTCGGGGCAGTTACAGATTATTATCGACGTATTTTAGATACGGGAAAAATTGATACCTCTTTAACAGCCAATTTAAAACAAATTTTTGCCCGACCATGGACTAAATTGCATTTTAACAAAAAAAACAAAGATGTGATAGAACCTGATTTTGTCGGACATAGAGGATTACTTATCGGGCAAGTTGAAAAAATAGCGAACAAACAAATAACATTTCGACCCACATCGGCTTTGGCTCGTTATGACGGTCTTCAAATCGATGTTGCAGGCATGGAAAAACCTTTTGGTTTTTCGGTTGAAAAAATGACAAGCAACGGAAAACATACATTTGAAGTTTCAGCTCATCAATCTGTTACAGTTTGTTTACCGGATAATGCTCCCTTCATCAAAAAAGGAAGCCCTGTATATTTAGCATCTTCAACACGGGTTAAAAGTTCTTATGCTTATACACGTCCCAAAAAAGGGCTTTATAAAAACAGATTACCGATTGATGTCAATGTTTATATTGAACCGACATCTGTCACGGCTGTTTCCGGTAATGTATCAATAACATTAACCGATTCGTTTTCTCCTGCCCGACAAATTGAAAAGGTATCACAAAGTATTCAAAATTGTTTCGAAAAAACAGGAGATACAAAATTCCAAATCAATTCATTGATTATTCATAATCCGCATCAATTGTTTATTCCCGTATCTGTTTTAAATGAATTACGGCGTCAACTGTTTGAAAAAAAAGCCCAACAAACAATCAATCAGACCATACCGCCGTTACCGTCCGTTCATTTTAAAACGAATCAAATCATACCTAAATGGCGTTTAAAAACAGATAATATTGCTGTTTTAAAAGAGGTGGATTTATCATCAATTGATGAAATTATTATTGAAATCAATACACTCATGAAGCCGGCAGATTTAATTGGGTTACCAACTCCAAAAATCAGATTGGCGTTTCCAACCATTATGCGTCAAATGAATTTTCAGACGGTTATTCATTCATTTTGGCAGGAAGGATATACAAAATGGCAGATAACCAATTGGAGTGGATTAAATCTTTTACCCAAAGAAGCAGATATTGATTTTGATTACACACTCCCTGTTTTAAACAGTCAGGCAGCCGCAATGATGTTTGAAAATAATGCGTCAGGTATCACATTGAGTGTTGAAGATACATATGATAACATCAATAAATTGACGCATATCGTATCAAATACAACATTGATTGTGTATCAAGATACACCGTTATTTATATCAGCAAACTGTATCCGTCCGAATGATTGTGCTTCCTGCACGCATCAATTAGAACGATATACCTTATCAAACGGTCACGATTTATTACAAGCTGTTTCCCAAAATTGTTTAACAACCGTCTTTAAAAATGAACCGTTTTATATCGGAGATATGATTGATAATTTGCCGGTTACATGGTTGAGAATGGATTTTTGTCATCGACAATATTCTGCCCGACAAATGAATGATTTAATTCATAAAATTCAAAACAGACAATCCTTAAAAAATCGATATACAGGTAATTTCAAAAAAAAATTCGCCTAATGAAATCCCAGTAAAAAAGTGTGCTTTAATGCACACTTTTTTATCTGAATTAATATTTTTCCATTTCTTTTGTAATCCAATTTTGAACAAAAGAAACAATTTCATCAATAGGAATTAAACCATTTTCATTGGTACCCCGTACTTTATATTCAATCATGCCTTGTTCCAAAGCACGAGGGGCAACAATCAACCGAAGTGGAATACCTGTTAAATCTGCATCAGCGAACTGAACACCGGCCGACAAATTACGATCATCAAACAAAACTTCCACACCAACCTGTTGCAAATCATGGTACACCGTTTCAGCGGTTTCAAAAACATTTTGTTTATCCATTTTTACGGCACAAATTTGAACTTGCCACGGAGCAACAGACAACGGCCATATCGGTCCGTAATCATCATGACGAACCTCACAAATTGAAGCCAACAAACGACCAATTCCAATACCATAACATCCCATAATCGGATACTTATCTTTTCCGTTTTCATCCGTGAAGACCATCCGCATTGATTCGGTATAACGAGTACCCAATTTAAAGATATTACCAACTTCAATACCTCGTTTAATGGTTAACTCTCCCCCACATTTCGGACATATATCGCCCGTCTTAACTGTTGCAATATCAACAATATCAGCATGAGGCAGGTCACGAGAAACATTAAAGTTTTTCATATGATAGCCTTCTTTATTAGCACCACAAATCAAATTGTAGGCTTTGGCAACGGAATAATCAACAAAAACACGACACGTTAAGCCGACAGCACAAGCAAATCCGGGGACAGCCCCTGTTTTTAAAACTTCTTCATCAGTCGCAAAAGCCAATGTTGCCTGTACAATTTTTTGTAATTTACATTCATTGACTTCAATATCACCCCGAACAACCACACAAATCGTTTCGCCTTTATCCGTTGTATAAAAAACGGTTTTCGCCATCTTTTCTTCCGGCAATCCCGTAAAAGAAACCAATTCATCAATTGTTCTGACATTTGGTGTTTCAATTTGTTCAAAATCCAACATTTCTTCCGGTTGAGATTGATAAATACCGGTCGCAACTTCTGCATTGGCATACGTATTACATTTTTCACAAACAACAACTTTATCTTCACCTGAATCTGTAAGCAATTGATATTCATGTGCTACTTTTCCTCCCATCATACCGCTGTCTGATTGAATGGAAACAACTTCCGGAATACCACATCTTTTGAAAATAGTGTGGTAAGCCTGAGCACATTTATCATAATAATTATCTAAATCATCTTGCGTGGTATGAAATGAATAAGCATCTTTCATAATAAATTCACGCACACGAACTAAACCACCCCGAGAACGGGCTTCATCACGGAATTTGGTTTGAAATTGATACATCATGAAAGGAAAATCTTTATAACTGGATACTTCCGTGCGAGCCAACGCAACAACAGCTTCTTCATGCGTCATTGCCAACAACATATCGTGACTGGCTCTATCCTTGAAACGTAACAATTCAGATTCAACCGAATCCCAACGACCGGATTCTTGCCATAATTCACGAGGCAAAACAATCGGCATTTGAATTTCTTGTCCATCAATTTTATCCATTTCTTCTTGAATAATATGAATAATTTTTTGTTGTATCCGTTTGGCCGGCATTAACAATGAATAAATACCATTTGCTAACGGACGCACATAACCACCCCGTAATAAAAATATATGACTGGTTAATTGAGCTTCTGCCGGTTTTTCTTTGTGTTTTCTGGACACCAAGCGACTTGAACGCATAAAAAATCCTTTCTTTTTCTATTAAAACAATGTAAGCGTAATCCTACACCCTTTTTCTTATTTTTTCAAGTATTTTATTATTTAGATTATAATTCAGGCTTTAAATCTGCCGGAATATCCCAATATTTTTTACCTTCGTGTATCGGTACATATAAAATATTATAACTGCGAATTTGATACCCCAACGGATTACTAACCTGCTTTTCGGGAACTCTTATAATACGAATGACAACCCGAAACCGTTGATGACGACTTGCATGCTTTTGTTTGCATTCAATACAGGCTTTCGAATTATCCTTACAAGGACATAACGGCTTATACGAATCCGGTATCGGCATATCAAAGGTATCAAACACACCTTCCCAAACGCTTCCTGTTAAACGATTTAAGTCGTATAAGTGAACATCACGCACAAAATTGTTTGCTCTGGATTCGCTAAACATCAAATCAGCTTCCAATTGAAACGCTGAATAAACCCGTTTATAATCCGAAAGACCGGCTATCGGACCGTTATCACCCCACCGATATTTCATTTCGGTATTATCCCAGACAATTTCATTTCGTTTGATAATATAATCACGTAAAAGCGATTCCACATATAAATCCGTTGCACGTACAACTTTTTCTTTATATTCTGCAGGAACAATCACTTTTCTGGCCGAATCGATCGTGTATAAATTAACAACTTGACGGTTGGCAATGGAAATATCAATGCGTTGAGCAACATATACAAAAAAACCGGCCACAACCATCATAACGGCAGTTGTCAACAAAATAATCACAGCCAAGAAACGAGATGTTTTTAAATAACGCCGTTCCGGTAAAGCCCGAACCTGCATACCTTCCGGATATGCCCCTAACGTATCGGGAGACTCACTTTTTTTAGATGCAAATAAAAAGTTTAAAAACCGCATTTATATTACACCTCTTATTTCCTGTTAATAGTAACTTTTACCGGATGAAGCAGACATCGGATTTTTAGTTAAAGAAACATCAAACAAAACTTCTGTCCCGTTTAATGAAGTTGACCGTAATTGTATTGTAGCCATACGTGTATCTTTTTGATACGTTAAATAACTGTTCGTAGCCCGAATACTTGTCAACTCATTCCATCCGAACTTAGGCATTTCCTGCATGTAAAAATCAAACATATTCGCTTGATTATAAGGTACTTTAAACGCCAAACGCCCTACTAACGGATCATTTCCGAACATTAACGTTCTTTCTAAATCCATTGTTGCATTTTCCGGAATGGGAATTTCCCGAAATTGAGCAAAATTCGGTGTTGACTGCATAACACCGTTTTCAAACGTATTTTCAGATTTGAATGACGGTTGAATACTTTCCGTCCGACAAGCCGATAAAAAAACAACTAAACTGATAAGTGAAATGATTTTAATGATACGCATACCCTACCCTTTCTCTTTTTAATTAGCATAAAAGAAACAAAAAAATAAATCAAGATGTTTTTATCTTTTTTGCATCACATGCAAATAAAAACCGTCCGTTTGTGTTAAATATGGCGAATATCGTTTTTCAAAAACAGATACAAACCGAGGATGAGATTGTAAAAACTGCTGAATTTGTAATTCATTTTCATCTTGTGATAAAGAACATGTTATATAAACCAAAGATTTACCGTTTTTAACGTAATCAGATGCCTTATCCAAAATTTCAGATTGTGTCTGAACAATGCTTTCAATTTGATTTTGTGTAATATTCCAACGCATATCGGGAGTTCTTCTCCATGTACCAATTCCCGTACATGGGGCATCTACAACAACAAAATCAAATTTTTTATGTGTTTCGGGCAACCGTGTAACCGGTTTAATAATAGAAGCATTGGCTCTCCGTGCCCGTTTTCCTAATTCACTTAATCGTTTATATGATATATCATATGCCTGTATCAATCCTTTATTGTTCATCAATTGGGCAAAAATCAATGACTTACCACCCGTTCCGGCACAAAAATCAAACACATCACTATGCGGTTTAACCCCTATATCAATGGATAAAAGTTGAGCTCCTTCATCTTGCACTTCAATCAGTCCTTTTTTGTATGCCTTAACATCCGTTAAATTAACATACTCCTCCAACATAATACCTAAGGGAGAATGCTGACAAGCATGTACTTTCAATCCTTCTTCTTGAAGCATTTTGATAATTTTATCTCGTGGCCCATTGGCTCGCAAAACAATCGGGGCTGTATCTAACAAAGCCGGCAATTCATTTTCAGCATTGGGGATATGTGCAATCAACCATTCGGGTACTTCCCAGCGTATCCAATCAGGGGCGTGCGTTAAATCCGGTAAAGGTTGTTCGGATAAAGCAATTTTATCATACCAACTTGCTGTCGGATACACATATCCCAGCCGTGCTTTCAACCGAATAACACGCCAGATCATTTCCAGTAATATCTGACGATCTTGTGCTTCAATATACCGATGTGATTTTGTATAAGCATTGATAATTTCATTCGCTGATTGAGATTTACCATCAATCGTTTCTAATAACGAAGCCGCAATTTGTCTGATTTCATCATTTGTCATGTATATTGCTTTCAACCTTACCGGCAACGACCTGTTTCAATAAATGATGGGACCGTTTAATCTGTTGAGGTGTTGGAACATATCGGCGTAATAATCGGTGTAATTCCTGATTATGCGGATGATACATGGCACTCACATCAAATGGTGTTTGCCCCAATCGATTGGGTTGAAGGGGATTGGCTCCCTTTTCCAATAATTTGGCTATAATACGCAAATTAACACTATCCATCTTTAAGGCAGTTGTTAAAATTGTTTGACCGTCAGAATAAACCTTATTTAACAAATCCGCATGCGTGGTATTAACTAAAAACATCGAAAATACACCGGCTCGCATAGCAATAATCAAGGGAGAATCACCTTTCCGATTACAAATATTCGGATTAGCTCCTCGAGGTATCAAATCAAAAATCAAAGTCGGATATCGATGAAGCAACGTATCACCATTCGAATCTTGAATATTAAAATCTTTATCTTCTATACGATTGTCTGTAATATATTCATGAGCCAATTCTTCTGATGAAAACAATCGTTCAATTCGCTTTGTATCCGTTTGTTTTATCGGTAAAAGATGGGGAAACATCCATTTAAACATTTTTTCTCCTTAATTAAAAATATAAAGAGGATTATTATCATATTTTGTTTATAATGTCAAGAATATCCTTTTTTGATATAAAATACAATTATTTATTTACAAATACAGCACCGATTTTGAATATGGTAACGGCGTATTTTTACAAATACGCCGGATGTACATTATTGTTGACAATACACTTTTCCTGTTGCGGTATCTTTATTGGGTGTTCGTGATACATTTCGGCATAATTGAGCCGATAATTCATCCGTACCGATTTCATTACTACCGACATCCGTTTCTGCGCCCCAACAGTCGCCGTTAATATCTTGCCATTCATCCGAATCGCATTTTTGAACACAATATTTTATTTCATTCACATCTGTCATAATTCGCCGATGGCACGCATTACAAAGCAAGTCGGCATCTTGTCCCGTTGTGGCAACTTTGATGGCATTTGTGGTACAACTGGTACACCCATTTGCTGTTCTGAATGTATCACCTTCACTGCAACCGCCATAGACACAACTGCCTCCAACCCAACGACGAATTTGAACACCATTTACAATACAACTTTCGCATTCTGTTTGTGTTGACGCATATGAATTACTTTGATCATCACAACGACGACAAACACCTGTATTATCCCGATAAAGGACGCCGATACCGGCTGTATAATTCGACCATTTGGTTGTATCTGGACTATCACTGTTACAAATGCCTGATTGACTGGGATTCATATAAACACAATATTGATTGATAAACGCATGATTTCCACAGGCTTCACATTCGGCTTTAAATGTTGCATTATCTGATCTGACGTTAATTGATTTTGAACTGGCTGTCGGACACTTGTCGCATGGTCCATTATAATCATTTAACAATGTATGTAATCGCCCCTCACCACAATCTGTTGGGGCACAATAGATATAATCACATGAATAAACATCATGAGTGCCTTTACCACAAGCCGTTCGGCATAATTCATCTACAATAGGAGGATTACTTCCTTCACCAATCTTATAGGACAATCCTATTTTAGAACAGTCTTGACAGGCTCCCCACACACTCATAACCTGATTTGCATCACATTTTTTATAACAATAGCCATTTAGCATAAATCGCTTATCCTCACCACAAACGGAAGTACACCCACCGTAATCATCAACACCGTCTTTGTTGGCATCTGTAAATACCTGAACACGGGCATTGTGTGTGCATGGATAACATGTATAATCTGTTCCCATAAATGATGGCACGGGTTCTGAAGAACAATCACTATCACCTACTTTAACACATTTACCATCTTGCACTTCTCGTTTTGCCGTTGTACAGGATGTGCATAAATTGACTAACCATGATTTCATACCACTTACCCACCCAGAAAATGTTCCCAATCCGGGGGCTTCCTCCGTATTACAATCGTAACAATTTCCTGCTGAATCTTGGAATTGGTTAGGACCACATACATCTGTACAAACATAAGAACTACCTTGTTTTACGACTTGATATTTTTTACGCAGTTTTGGATCAGTTGCATTAGCACATTGCAAACACCCTTCAGACCATTCTTCTGCCAAATTACCGGCAGACGTACCTAAATAAGAAAACCATATAATGGCATTGTAAAAATCCTGATCGCTTGGCCAACCGTTTATGACACATTTACGGCATTTTCCGGTATGATTTTTGAAATAACCATCAGGACAAGTACGTAAAACACAGATATAATCCGCACTAGGACTCGTATTTTCCCGAAACCATACCCGATTGGTGCAAGCCGTACATTGTAATCGTGCTTGATCCTCATTCGGAATGGCTATCTCCGTTAAAGAATTACATGGAATACAACCACTTGTTTTACTTAAAAAACTATTGCCTTTAATACAACCGGTGGCACAATAGGTTTTAATGTTATCGCCCGTCCCTGCTTCTTCAATCCGGTGTTGAATCGAAGCACACGCTTGACACATTTCTATTCCACTATGTGTATCTTTAATAGACACACTACCAACTTGTTTTTCAAAAATACCGTCATTATCATCCGAGTTCATGATGATAATTTCGCTCATATAATCACAACTGACACACGATCCATTTGCTGCCCGATATTCTTTGCCATAGCGGTCGCCCTCGCCACATGATTCAGGCAATGCCACACATTCATGTTTCGTTAAATCACAAATTTGTTCATTTGGACAATCTTTATTACTTAAACATTCAACACAAATACCGCCACTGTCATTATCATAACAAAATGGTGTTGAGGTTCCTGTACAACTGTTATGACATGTCATATCGTCTTCACATGTAACGGGAGCACACAACATATTACAATCTTCTTCTTCAACGCATGGGTCACCACTTTGACCTTCGCCTTCATTACTTTCAGAATCCAAAAATGATGTAAAAACAAGTGTATTATCTGTTTCTTCTTCCCCACAAATCGACGCACTGCCTGTATATTTGACTAAATCCCCGTCCCCTTGGGCAACCTGCACAAATTGTATGCCTTGAATAACACCGTTTAAGTTCATGTTCACAACATTTTTACATACACGGGAAGAAACACCTTCAACATATGTTTTAAAAGCAACATCGGGGTGTGATGTCATGTAAATCGGATAACCCGTTCCCGTTGTATCCGGAAATTCGTCAAAATCCGTGCCGTCTTCACTGGGATCAGGCAGGGGTTGTTCTTGATATTTATGCCAAACATCATTGGCACGCAGATTGACTTCATACACAATATCGTTTGCTCGATATTTATCCATCGCAAAGGTGTAACCATAAATCCCGCCGATTGAAAGAACACCGATAACTGCTAAAACGCCCAGCATTTCCACCATACTGCGTCCGGTTTCAGCATTTTTTTGTTTAAAATATCCGTTTAAAAAAGCGTTTAAAATTTCCATAGAACCCCCATTTTAAAAGTTAATAAAATCAGACGGTTATTTTTCAAAAATGTGTCAAAAAAACGTCCCTTTTTTGAACGCTTTTTTTTGGTAAGGGGTACACTTTTTTAAAAATGAAAAAATAATTAAAAATCAAATAATTACAAATTTTAGTTGACAAACGAAATGATATGAAATATTATGTCAAAAAAAGGGACGTTTTTTTGACATATTTTTTCAAGTTAACATATTGATTTGATTTATTTTTTATTTTTCCCGTTTTAAAAAATTTCAAACGGTTTTTGGGGTATTTATTTTACCCATGTTGTATCTCTTAAAATAAAAAATAATGATAAAAATATAACCAAAAATCAACAAAAGACTTTTATTTATCCTTTGTCTTACCTATCTTCTTAAAAAAGGAGGACTTATGATTGTTCATGATAAAATGCAACAAGATTATATTTATGACTATTCTGAACCAATCGGACAAAATTTCAGCCCCGATTTTCAACCTGAATTAACGCCCCAAGAAATGCTTTCAATGGGTATCTTTGAAGGACATTATATGACCGATTGCCAACATGAATTTCCACAGCATTGGTTTCAAAATGCAAAATTATCCGATAAGCCGGATATTAAATGTAATTGTTTTCATATTAAATCCCGCCAATCTCTTCAAATCTGGCAACAAAAAGGGTGGATTATCGGACCGGATGTACGGGGATGGTTTCAATGGTATTGTCGCTATTATATGGGAAGACGTCTTCACAATATTGATGCCATTCAAATTCGCCGTTGGAAAGCGTTTAAACGACATAAAGCACAAATTTTGAATAATTGTTTACCTTTTGATACCACGTGTCGTTTAAAACAACGACAAGCTTTATTACAGTGGGCATATAATCCTTTTTTTTAAAATATTAAACCAAAGTTTCAACCAATTTTTTAATATCTTCCGCAACAACGGATTGGGGAAACGATGACAACAACGGCGTTTGCATTTTAATACTTTCCTTAACATGTGAATCTTGATGTAAAACACCGCCTAACACCAATTCAACATTCAAAAAATTTTGGCAAGCCTTCGATAATGTTTGAAAAGTGCGTTCACCTTCTTTAAATGTATTGGCTCCATTAACAATAATTTTAATCTGTGGAGATTTTTCAGAATCAGAAAGAATTTTAATAAAAGCATACGCATCAGCTAATGATGTTGGTTCATCATTACACATAATTAAAACAATACCACCACAACCGGCCAGAAAAGTTAATGTTTTATCAATTCCGGTTCCCAAATCAATAATGACTTTGTCGTAATGTTGAGCCAAAATATACAAATCATCCCGTAATAATTGTAATTGACCATGTGTCAAACCGCATAATGATTGTACGCCAGAATGACCGGATAAAATATCAAATCCTAATGCTTCGTCATGAAACACAGCTTGATTCATTGGCATTTTACCTTGAAAAACATGTTGAAGATCATGCGTTGTGTTAATCCCTAACTGTATATCCACATTGGCTAACCCTAAATCACCATCAAACAACAAAACCCGTTGCCCTTTATCAGCAAAAGATTGAGCCAATGCTATTGCTAAAAATGTTTTTCCGACACCACCCTTGCCGGAAGCAATCGCAATCATGTTTTTTCCGTCAAGCCGTTGATAAATTTCTTTGGCACCTTTAAAATCATTTGTCTGTGTCATTCATCTTCCCCTTCTGAAATACCATTTTTTAACAAAGAAGCCAACTTATCCGGTGTTATTTCTTGTATATATTCCGTTACTTGCGATGATGTAGATAAACCACCCAAACGAAAAGCACTAAATAAAGCACTTTGCAAAAAACCACCGTAACTGGCGGATATATCAACTTTTGTAACAATCATTTCCGTACAACCGTTATGAGAAAAAACAGCCCCTTGTCCTTGAGCTTCATGACAATCTAATCCGGCCGATTGAACATAAACTAATTCTGCATCAGATAATTGCGTCTTTATCACATTCATCCGTAACATATCTTCTGAACGATAGGGATTAAATGATGGCGTATCAATCAGTATCAAATCATGATTTAATCTTAACATCGTTACGGTTTCATTTAACTTATCCCATTCATGCACAATTTTGCAAGGCATCTGCATTAAACGGGCATATCGAATCAATTCATTTGATTGCATTGATTTGTGTGTATCTAATGTAACGAGAGCGGTTTTCATTTTAAGCATTTTTGCATGAAAAGCCAATTTAGATACAACTGTTGTTTTACCACATCCTGCTGTACCCATAAAAACATACAATCCGTTTTTTTTTAACGGTTCAATTGATTTATAGGTGTACATTTCCGATAATGCTCGTGATAATAATTTGTCTTCCGATGTCTTAATGCTCTTACGAGCTACGGCATTAACCAACCGTTCAATATATTCATCTGACAAATGGCGATGAGAAAGGATATTTTTAAAAAATATCCGGCGTTGTTTGCTTTTGTGCATTTCATCTTGAATGGGACTGTTAAAAAACATGTCTTGTTCTTGAGTCGCTACAATTAACCGCACTCCTTTATCATTTGTACGAAAAGAAGAAACAATAACAGCCTTTTCACCAAATACTTGCCGAATTTCACTCATGGCCGAAGGAATGCTATCTGCAAAAAACGTTTTCAGTTTCATATTATTGTTCCTTTACATTTTTTACTTTCTATCAATTGTTGAGCAATACGAATAACGGCTCGTTGTGACATATCAATATCTTCTATTTTACCGATTGGCATTTGTCGCATTTGATTTAGCATTTTACTCCATTTTTGAGGTGAAATAACCCGAGAAAACGCTTCTTTTGTCGCATTACGAGCATTCGATAAAGCCAAAACCAATGTTTGATTGTCAATGTGCTTTAATAAGATAATTAAATCCTTAGAATGCCAATGAGCCAAATCATCAAAATTCAAAATATTTTTTTCAAGTACACCAACTGTTTGCGGAGATAATCGTTCTAATGACGATATATAACGCCCTTGTGTTTTTTTGTCAAGCAAACTTAATATGGCCGAGGCTTTTTTCTCCCCGACACCATTGACCCGCTTCATCAATGAATCTATTTGTTTTTCTAAATTCAATTCAATCATATGAATATTATTTTTATCCATATATTGCAAAGAACTTAACCTTAATAAAATTTGAGCCCCTGTTTTTGCATCCATTTCCGCCAAAACCGCTGCGGCTTTTTCCGTTGTCAAGTGATACAAAATAACAGCTGATGTTTGCGGATATTCCTGCAATAAAAAAGAACTTAAATGAGAAGTCGGTACTTGATTAACTTTATCCCAAATTGTTTTTTGTGTCGTTTGAATTTTCAATTCTTTTAACAAAACAGCCGCTTTATCAATCGGCAACGTATTTCTTATCACTGTTTCAATCAACGGTTTCGTTTCTCGAATATCCTGCGGTTCATTCATAGAATGACAAAAAGATAAAAGAATCGGTTGAATTTCTATGGCTTTAACTTGACCCAATGAAGCCATTAAACGAGATAAAGAAAAAATTTCAGTGTCCGTCATTTTTTTAAACAAATGACGAATGCAATTATCTCCCAAACACAGTAAAACAATGGCAGCCTTTTGAGCCGGTGAAAAAGAGCCGTTTTCTTTATTTTTACGATTTTCCCATGACAACCAATTACGTAGGATATTAACGGCTGCTTCGGGCATACGCATGCACAAATCTTGGGCTTTTAAAATTAAATTTTCTTCCATATGTCCAACGATTTGATGATGATAACCATCTTTTTGTGCAAATGCTTTTTGACACATAACCGGTTGCTTACGTCCCAATGAAATACATAGCGGTATCAAAACACCACTAACAATAAGAATACCCAACAAACACATAAAAATAATGGCAAAAATTTGTCGAATTTGTATGTTACGATTATTTGTAAAGGTCATATGACTGATTGAATGCGGTATTTCTATCAACCGCAACAAATCGCCTCGATTTATATCATATCCGATTGATGTTTGTATAATTTCTTGAATTTTAGATTTATCAAAGACAAGCGATGATTGCTGATGTTGTGTCAAAAAAATCAATACATTCATCTTTTTAATATGATAATAATAGGCTTGCGTTTTTGTTGTAACGGTAGAATAATCGTATGTCGCATCTTTAATCACAACATTATTTTCTTGTGTTGTCGTCAATTGACGGCGAATCACCGATGTTTCAGGGAAAACATCTCGGCGAACCGTATCTTCATGACTGACAGACAAATCCGTTCGAACGATAACATGGATATTTTCTGAATTGGTATAGACACTTAATGCCCGTTGAGCCATTTCAGACAAATGATAATCATAATCCGGAAAAGTGGAAACAACCGCATCCGAAAAATGCTGTTTGGAAATTTGCTTAATAAAATTTTCATGATGATTGGGCGTTATCGTATCTAATCGCAACGAGGGGCTGAAATAACCAACCCCTATCAGACATACAAGTCCTAAACCAATCATCAAAAATTTATGGTTTATCTTTCCAATGTTAAACACGATTTTTTCCTCTTGACAAATAGTGCTTTTATTCTCACAAAAAAGTATGAAAAATTAGTTAATAATTTTTTATTTTTTTTGTTTTTTCACAATTCTTTTTACCAAGGGAAAATTTTTCAAAAAACAACTTCTTTTTTGGAAAATGTATCAAATTGACGGATGTTGACACCATTCGTCAAACGTTAAAACGGTTATTTGCGGAAATTGTGCTTGTTGCGGAATATCCAAAAGATATTGTCGATATAATCGATATTGTTCGCGTTCCGATGATGTTAATGTTTCCCATCGTAATACCAATTGAATACAATCGACATATTTTTTTAAATAATTATCTCTTTTTTTTCGTACTTCTTCTTCCAGAACAGTTACAGGCTTTGATGGTATTTCAGATTCTTTATACCACCAACCTCGCCAATCTTGACCACATTCAACAATTGGTTTATCGGGAAACAACAATGTATTTTGCGGTGTTACGTCTGCAACATCACACGTTTTTGTTTCCAAATCATAATGTACAATAATTTTTTTCATTTATCCTCCTATATAACGGAAAAACCGACAATAACAACCGAACATATGCGTAATTGAATAAGGTAAATTTGCTCTCATTGGGAAAAAACCATACCCCGTATGGCCATAGTCTGCACCAAAATATTCTTGAGCTAAATTATATTCATGAACACCGATTATCATTGTAAAACAAGATTCTCCTTGATCTTCCGGTGTGACAATTAAAACACCGTCATATGGGGCATATTTTTGTCCCGTTCCTGAAATTTCAACACATGTTGCCCAATCAGGAAATGTAATATCCCGAATGGTATTCCTGCTCCATTGTGTTGTGGCAATATCGGCTGAATTACTTTCCGGTTGAGGTGATAGACACTGAATAAAACCAATTCCCTCATTGGAAATCCCCATATTTAAAGAATGTTCATGAGTGGCACCGTTAACTAAACGACTTAATGACAATCGTCCAAACAATGTTCCATTTGTTTCTTTCCCATATTGCAAATTCATAAAACAACGACCGGATTTGTCCGTTGCTTGGGCTATTGGCTCAGCAGTGTAGTTCGCTACGCTGTTTTGAGTTGAATCAAATTCTTCAGATTGTCGATAAAGAGGTGTTATAAATGTTTTACGACCTGTAATTATTTGATTGCCACTTACCGTAACCGTATCATCCATCAACATTTGCATTTGTTGTAAACTGTCTTGAGCTGATTGTTGAGCCGTTAATGCTGTTTGAGCTGATTGAGATGCTTCTTGAACATAGGTTTGAACCTCGTTTAATTTGTCTGTTGCCGTTTGGGCTGATTGTTGAGCTTTCAATGTGTAATCAGCGGCTAAATCAATCTGTTCAACGGTCTGTTCATAAACAGATATTGTTTCGTTCTTGATTTGACCAATATCGGTTTGTATTGCTTGAACAGATTGAACAGCTGTTTGGGCTGTTTGAGCCGATTGAGAAGATTGTTCAACATATTGTTGTGTCTTAACGGTATTTTGTGCCGTTTCAGATGTATTTTGAGCAACTTGTTCTGCCAATACTTCTATATCAGATTGTTTTTGATTAAAGGTATCTTCAATTTCCAGAATATGATTATCTAACATATTTTGTTGAGAAATCACATGTTGATTAAATTGTGATGTTTGTTCTTGTACATTTGCATTAAAAAAATCTTTTTGTTCATCAGTAAAAGATTGATACGATTCTTTATTGTCCACAAGCAATTGATTTAATTCATCTGTTTCTTCCGAAATAATATGCTGAAAATCATCTTTTCCTTGCGTAATAATTTGATTCAATTCCGGTTTAACAACCGTATCAACATAATATTGAACTTCTTTTTCACCATTACGAACCCAAACCGCATCGGTTTGTAAAACACAATGAAGTGCCCCAACCGTTACATGAACTTCATTTTGTGGTTTTATATCAACGACAAGTTCATGTTGGGGGACAATATCTGTTTCATTTGCTAATCTTATCATATTAAACCATCCTCTCGTGTAATTTGCGTTGTCACATGAAAACAGGCCGTTTTACCGATTTGAGGCGGATAAAAGGTATATTTAGCTCCATCTGAAAACGTAATTTCCATATCCGTTCGATATATACCAACAGGAACAGATGTTTCTTTAGGCGTTAAATTTAAAAGTGTTTCTCCTTTGAGTGGATTTAAATGTTCCGTCACTGTTTTACTTAATATCAGCTTATCGTCATCATTGCGAACTTGCATTGTAATAACAGCACCGGTAATATCTTGGTTAAAAGTTAATAAAATCGGTAAAGAATCACCCTGTGTTACAGTAATTGATGTAGATGTAATACGACTTGTCATATTTCCTCCTATAAATTTTTGGCTTTTATAAAATAGTAAACAGCTTGATTGACCGGTGTAACATGCGTGCTGGCCCCGTAAATATGACTGACACGAGATGCATCAAAATCAAGATAATATGATTGAACCTGCCAATCCGGATAATGGGCTTTATTAACACCTGTAACACCGGCATTGTAAAATGAACCGTTTGCTGCCGAAATATCAAAAGGTGCCAAATTTTCTTGAATACCGATACCGGCTCGTCCGTAAATGTTCGGTAATCCTTCTTGTTGGGTTTCTGCAATACTGCCTGCACTATCCCCTCCCAATCCTCGCAAAAATTTTCCTTGATAATTCGGAATATTAAATGTTGTAACACCATCACCGGCTCCAAATGTTGTTCCAATCAAAGAAAATAATTCACTGTATTCCGTTCTTGAAACAGCTTGCCCGTTACACAATAACCAACATGAATGGTTATATGGAATAACAGATGCCTTTATATCACCAACTAACATCAAATTATTGGTTGTTGTTATCACATTATCCGTTAACTGGTCTTTGGTAATTAAATCTGTACCAATAACACCTTTTCCACAATTTTGAATTTTATAACCACCCATATCTATAACACCGGTCATGGCAACACGACCATCTCGCAAAAATGTTTCATTAAATCCGGCGGCAAAATTATCGTCTTCTTCATCATGTCTTTCCGTTACAATTTCAATTCCGTTTACACGGTCATCTTCCCAACTGTGAATCCGTGTAAAATTTCCTTCACTGTCAAATGGCATTTTTTTCTCCTTTAAAAAATATGATTATCGGGATTATTCCCTTTTGACAGTATAAGAAATTTTACCTCTCATATAAACAATTAAAATAAGAAAATTCAGGTATTTATCGGAAATGTTAGGTAAAAAACGGTAAAAAGCGGTAACCAGCGGAAGCATTTTTTTGGCAGGAAAATATGATAAAACGGTTTTATATCGTACTTATATCAATTGATACACAAAATACACATCGATTCGTCAAGAAGGCGAGCCAATACCGGCTCGCCTATACAATAATTTCCTGAACAGATTAACGAGAAATGTTTTCCAAGACAACCGTCCCTTTTTTTTGACGAGAAGCCATATATTGATAACGCAACGAATCACGAACAGCGTGCGGATTGCGAATTTTGTGCATTTTCAAATAACCCGTTTTATCTGTTGAATTGATGAAAATATCCCCCAAGTCCGACCATAAATCAATCATTGATTGTGATGACGAACTGTCAACAATACGAAACAATTCAATTTCATCAACGTCTTTTGTCCAAATACCGGAAATAATAATCAACCGTTGTGTTGTTAAAACGTAACTGTGATAAATCCTATTATAGTACAACACAATAATAAAAATACCACATGTTAGAACCGTTAAAATCCAAAAAAGAGGATTATATAACACATCAGCAATCGAACCGGTTACTTCCCAAATAAATTTTTCATCTTTGCCAATCATGTTTGATATGATTTTATCATTGATACGCATATAAACTCCTCTGACCGAATCGCCTTTCCTGTTTTTTTACAGTTTAACACATTTTTTAGTCAGACACAAGTTTTTTATAAATTAAAATAACCATTTGAAACATATAGGTTTATGATTTTTACATACAGTCCTATTTATTTTATCTATTTTGATTATTTTCGCTAGACAAGATAACTTTCTGACCCTAGTTTTAAATTGCTTCGTAATATTTTTAAGAAAGGAGAATATAAAATGAAGAAGTATTTATTATCAGGTTTGGCAATTGCCGGTTTATTGATGGCAACAAGCAATGCTCATGCCGTTGATTTCAGCAAACCTTACGTACTGGGTGAAGCCGGTTATTCATTCGGTATCAAAGATACAGGCGATGCCGGTATTTTAGGTATCGGTATGGGTTACCATGTTAACGAATACCTTCGTTCCGATTTAACAGTCGGTTATCGTGGTTGGAGCGATGTTGATATGAAAACAACTGTCGGTAAAAGAAAAACAGATATGTGGTCTGTTCCGGTTTTAGCAAATATCTATGCAACAATGCCGTTAAACCACAACTTAAGCGTCTATGGTATGGGTGGTTTGGGTATGGCATGGAACGTAACGGATGATATGCCGGATGCCAAAGGTGCAACAAAAACAAACTTTGCTTGGACTGCCGGTGTCGGTTTAGACTATATGGTTAATAACTGTCTGTCTTTGGACTTAGGTTACCGTTATACGGATTTAGGTCAAGCCCGTGTTAAAACACGTGAAGGTTATACCGGAAAAACAAAACAAGACGTTCGTTCAAACGATGTCAAATTAACTGCTCGATACTATTTTTAAGACATTCTCTTAAAAATATAGAGGCGTGCGTGGTGTTTTTCCTTGGGCACCACGCATTTTTTATGACATTTGTTCTAAAAATGATTTTAACTCAATCAAATCTGATGGTAAAGGTGTTTCAAAATACAATCGTTTTCCCGTTTTCGGATGAATAAAGGCTAACGAACCGGCATGCAATGCCTGACGTGGGAAAAACCGTAAAAAATGAGGAGCCTGTTTGGGAACAACACCATAAACCGAATCGCCGATTAACGAATGACCGATTGAACCCATATGAACACGAATTTGATGTGTTCGACCCGTTTCCAATACACATTGAACATGGGAAGCTAACTGTTGATAGGAAGCCAATCGTTCATAATGCGTTGTTGCCGGTTTACCGGCATTTTTAACAATAGCCATCTTTTGGCGATTTGTCGGACTACGACCGATATTGCCAGATATAGTACCCGTTTTTTGTTGGACAAACCCCCATACAAAAGCTTGGTAAACCCGTTCAATGGTATGAGCTGAAAATTGTTCTGATAATCGGATATGAGCATAATCATTTTTAGCAACAACCAATATTCCACTGGTATCTTTATCAATACGATGAACAATTCCCGGACGTTTAACGCCTCCTATACCGGATAACGAATCCGCCGCATGATATAATAAAGCATTAACAAGCGTTCCCGTATAATTACCCGCCCCCGGATGAACAACCATACCGGCCGGTTTATTCACAACGATAACATCATTGTCTTCATATAAAATATCTAATGAAATTTTTTCTGCTTTCGGCTCAGCCGGTTGGGCTTGGGGTAAAGTAATAACATAAACATCATCTGTTTTCGTACGATAATCAGGTTCGTTAATAAAAGTGTCTGTTGAGTGATGTTTCACACAATCTGTTTCAATAAAACGAATAATCTGATTACGGGAATATCCCTTCATCACATTGACTAAATATTTATCTAACCGTTGATTAGCCCATTCCGATACAACTTTCGGCGTCATAATTGGACCGGCAAAATCATTCCGTTCTGTTTCTTCTGCCAAATTATCTTCCAACCAATCAGACATACTATTCCTTTTCAATCCGAGTTGTTGGGTTATTTTGACCGATAATACGTATTCCAAACAATTGAATGTATCGTGATCCTTTTCTTAAATGAATGGTTGCCACAGAATGAATAAATCGATACAAAAGTTGTTTTAAAAAGACATAGTCAAATGCTGATACCATTTTGGGATGAAGCCGTTTTCTTAACTGTCGATATAACCGAAACGGCACATATTTGTTTTGAGCAATTGTTTGAGCCACCGATAAAGGTATATTTAAATTATTTTCAATAACTCGAATACTTTCATCCTTGGATTTTTGAATAAGTTGAGTTGAAATACCACCTAAAACAAAACAGGCAATTTTTTCCTGCACGGGAACAATTAACTTACCGTTCATAACCATTTTATAAATAGAATTATAATCGCCGGCTATTCGAAATGATGTATCAAATAATCCTTGTTCTTTTAGCGAAGCAACCGTACAAAAAAAGGCTTGATGACAAACCGGCATACGATAAAAAGCCTGTCCTATCCAATATGATTTCAATAAATCTTTTTTTCCGGGACGACCAACAATGTAGGCTCGACCATAGGCTCCGTCTGCATTCGTTTCAACCATTTTTTGTACCATGGAAGCAACGGCTGTCGGCGAAGCATAGTAATCATCAGAATTCATAAAAGCAATATATTGACCTGTTGCTTTTAAAATCCCTTTATTCATCGCATCATAGATGCCGGTATCTTTCTCTGAAAAAAAAGTTAACCCCATTGATTGAAGTAATTCAACCGTTCCGTCCGTAGAGGCTCCATCAATAACAATATGTTCAATATGAGGATACGTTTGTTGACGAATACTTTGAACACATCTGCGAAACATATCTTCTCGATTATTTTGAATTAAATTAAGAACAACCGTTACAATTGTTACACGTGGAAAATTTTGTTGTGTCATCTTGATTACCTGTTATATATAACTGTACCAAACCGATTACAGTGCGGACAAAGCATGTCCCAACCATATGTTTCTTGATGACAATGGCTACATGTCCAACCATGTTTATCATCTGTTTCAACGGTTTTTTGTTCCCATTCTCGGGCTTCTTCTTCGTGATGCCATCCTTTACGAACAATAGTAGCCATCAAATCAGCTGCCTGTTTTGTCAACGGATATGTTTGCATATAAACTTCCATTGTTTCTTTGGCATCCCGCCATAATTCCAAACGAATGGATGTGTCAACAGCAATTAACAACGACAAACGACTTGTCGGATTTTTAGCCGTTAACCGTTTCAACGCTTTCATCTGTTTTGTCGGCGTTTCATCTTTATAAACATCCATATAATGACAGTATGTTTCCCAACACGGTGTTAATTGCCAGGAGGTATATAAAATATCTGCCGCTTTTGCCGGATTTTCTCGTGCATATGCAATTGCAAATGTCGGGTTTGATTTATCGGCTTCATAAGCCGCCTTTATTTTATTATTTTTATAAAGTAATCCGGCATAACCTTTTTGATATTCTTCTTTGGAAATTAAATTGTTTTTCTTTAAAATTTCCAAATAGTGTGCCGCATTTTCCCAATCACTTTCTTGTAATAACAAATTGAATTTAGCTTGAATAACCCATGGAACATCAGCATGATGAACTAATGCCTTATCTAAAATATGCCCCATTTCTTTCATATTTCCTTTACGGGATTGTTCTTCATACAATCCATGTAAACCGGCTAATCGTGTTTCTGATTGCTGTGTCAATTTTTCAAAAACAGCCTTATTTGGTTTTAAAAGAGCTTCAATCAAATCATATCGATATGTTTTTTTATCGACAAATTGACCGGCCTGTTTAAAAAGAAGGTGTCGTTGAGCCGGACTATCTTCCAATACGGTTTTGATAATATCAAAAAAATATGTTTCCCGTTTATTTTGTTGCGATAATGTTCTTCGCCCACGAAAACGACCTAATACCCGAAACGGTTTTTTGATAACATGTACCAAATAAGCCAATAAAACACCGACAACCAAAAGCAAAACAGTTGATACAGTCACTTCATACCCAAAACCTGTAACCGTAATGGTCCAATAATCATTTACAATCAGATAACCGACAAAAAATAATGAAGCAAAGATAATAATCAATTTAAGCATATTTATTCTCCTGCATGTTCAAAAGATAAAATCAATTTATTCAAACTGTCATCCGCCCGAATGTAAATATCTGCTTCTCGAAAAAAGTGACTCATGGCATCTTGCATATGAGGCGGTAATGTTTTCAATAAAGCAACGGCTTGACGAATATTTTGGTGGTATAATTCATTTTGAGCTTGATAAATAATATCTTTTGGCTTAGACGTTGTCGGATTCAGTTTACGAATTTCAATGACGGAAACAACCAATGCTTTAACATACGCCAACCACTTTGCATTTTTCATTTCATAACCGGCAATTAAAGAACGTTTCTTTTCTTTCAAAAAAATATCTTTGATATTTTGCCGAACACCTGTTTCACTGGCACAATACGGAGATAAATTATTCAAAACCGTCATCATTTCAGGTGTTTTATACTGAGCCGATAAAAGACGTTGATAATCTTGAACACAAGGAAGACCCTTTAAAAAATGTTCTTTAAAAATCAAAGCACTTTGTAACGTATAATCTGTTTTTTTTACAGGTATGGCAACCTGTTTTGCGTCTGTTTTGTCAGATACAGGCAACGCAACGGCCGGTGTATCGGTCGGTGTTGTCAATTCCGATATATTATCTGATGATGGGGCTGATGGCGTTGGTGAAAGAAAAGCCGGTTCTTGTGTAACGGGAAAAGCCGGCTGATTAACCGTTTCCAAAGACTTAACCGATGATGATATACTTTTTATCGGTTGAGCCAAAACCGGCAATTTTGTATTGACAATTCGATTGAAGTGGGTCACCCCTGTTGAAGGATGTTTTTGAGAATCCTTATGTAGTTTATGAATCAACACAATCCCAACAAGACACAAAACAGACAAAAATCCGATAAAAAACGTTCGCATGATTCGCCGTATATTTTTAGGCTTCTTAACAGAGGGTTCGTGAATTTGTTCATTAGCGTTCAGGTCGTCAATTTCTTCAATATATTTCTTATTCATTAAAGGCTCCTTTGATGTTTTTTACCATTATAAGCACTTCATTTTTCAAATGCAAGCAAAAAACAACGCCTTATAAACTCCTTTCCCCTTGAAAAATTATTCGATTTTTGATACACTTTTGCATTATCAGACAAAGGAGATATTACATGATTATTCGAAAAGCCGTTATGGATGACGTTCCTACCATTTTATCCTTGGTAAACAATTATGCCAAAGACGGATTGATGTTGATGAAAACACCTTATCAAATTTATCGCAACATTCAAAGTTTTTATGTGTGTGAGTTAAATCAACAAGTTGTTGGTTGTTGCCGACTGAATGTTATTTGGAAAAATTTGGCGGAGGTTTCATCTTTAGCCGTATCACCCGACTTCAAAAGACAAGGTATCGGGCGTTTATTGGTACAAAAAATCATTGAAGAAGGTAAAATGATCGGTATTTATGAATTTTTTACATTAACTTATCAAAAAGCGTTCTTTGAAAGGTGCGGTTTTAAATATGTTGAACGGGAATCGTTACCACATAAGGTATTCGGAGACTGTTTAATGTGTCCTAAAATTGATAATTGCGATGAAAATGCTTATGTTTTTAAAGCCAATTAACTAAAAAAATTCATATCATTGTACTTTTTTAACGCTTCTTCTTAAAAATATTGAAATAAATATTGACAAACAAACAAAAATCATATATTCTATCGATGTGATTTATTTTAAGTGTTTGGAGACAAGTTTATGTTTGATTACACCAGTACATATTTGTATAGACCGATGAAGAATGATTTTTTTGATGTTGTCAATTTCAGTCGCAAGAAAAAAGATGGTATTTATAATAAAGACGGTTTATTAGTTGTTGATTTACAGCAGGTTGATGATTGGGAATTATTTGATGATTTACCCTGTGTACAAGTTGAAAAGAACGGCCGTTTATATTTATATAATACAGACGGGCAACCTTTATCCGGCACTGAAAACGGCTGTCAAAAAATTGATATTTATGATACAATTTATACAGCTGATGGTGTTGATTATGCTCATCCGTACCGTTGCACACAATTTTTTACTGTTCAATTGGAAGAATATGACGGTCGCTTACAATATGTTGTCCAATCAAACAAAACCGGCAAAACATTTGCTGTCGGCCATGATTACGAAGATTTTTACGATTATATAGCCGTTTGTCATTATGATGAACAAAAACAACAATCCCGTTGGACATTATATAATAAAAACGGACGTCCGGAAAGAAGTGCCCAAAATGTACATGCTCTACACTTAAACGATGATGGTGTATCTGTTCAAGTACAAAAAGAATTATCTTCTCCTCGAACAACACGCTTAACACGAGCCGGTAAAATAAGACAAGCTATTTTATTTGCGGTATCATTCGCTTTTGTTGCAACAGCTTCAGCCGGCGGTGTCTATATTTATAATGATTATCAAAAACAAACAACACCCAATAAACCGTTTAAAATTGATAATACATCTCATCCGAAATCACGACCGCTTGATTATCAGAACACACGAACAAAATAATATTTATCCCCTGTTATCTTTATTCTAAAAGTAAACAGGGGATTTTTGTATCTATTTGATTTTAATACTTATATAATATTTTCTGTAAAAAAATGAAAAAGAAAGAAACAGCAATATCCTTTCTTTCTCAATACAAAACAATAAAACAGTCAATAAACGACTTCTGTTCATTGACTGTTTTTTAGTTTCAAAACAACTATTGTTTCAAATTACGAAAAGATAGAACAATCAAACCAACGGCACTTAATCCGACTAACGCATAAATCAATCTGGACACAAATGTCATCGGACCAAACAACAAAGCAACAAGATCTAATCCGAAAAACCCAATCAATCCCCAGTTTAAAGCTCCGATTAAACAAAGTGCAGATAAAATTTTTACCAAAATATCCATCAAATTCTCCTTTTTTTAATTAAACACCTTATACAAATAAGCTTGTTCAATTAAAACTCAACTATTTTGATAAAATTATATTCGAAAGTTTGTATTAAAAAACAAAAATTACGGAACTTCCGTATATTCAACATCAATAATTTTTTCGTTTTTCTTTGTTGAGGATGTTTTTTGCTGATGAGGATATGAAAACGTCCGAACATATTGAGGTACATTTCCAAATACAGGTTTTCCTCGGAAAAAATTAAATAATCCGAAAATCAAAAACAAAAAAATGATCGGCAATGCAACATACCAAGCAAACAAAAGCAATAAAATCAGAAAACCGGCCGAAAAAATGACACTGATAATGCTTGGAAACAAACCCATTACTCTACCTCCGTTAATTCTTTTAAACGATAAATCAAATCCAAAGCCTCTCGTGGAGACAACAAATCAATATCTATTGATTTGAGTTGTTTTTCCACGGCACTTTCCTTATGTATAGATGTAGTTTGACTTATTTGTGAAAACAAGGGCAAATCATCAAATAACGGTTTTTGTTCTTGACGTTTTTCTTCCAATTGTTCCAAAATTTGTTCAGCTCTATGCACAACACTTGTCGGTAAACCGGCTAATTTACCAACATGTATCCCATAGGATCGGTCAACTGCCCCTTGAGCTATTTCGTGCATAAAAACAATTTCCCCCTTCCACTCTTTAACCCGCATCGTGTGCAATGAAATATGGGTCAACCGATTAACCAAAGCCGTTAATTCATGATAGTGCGTTGCGAACAATCCCCGACAACGACAAGTATCATGTAAATATTCCACAACCGCCCATGCAATTGATAACCCATCATATGTCGCCGTTCCTCGTCCGACTTCATCTAAAATAACAAGCGATTTTTCCGTTGCTCCTTTCAAAATAGAGGCAACTTCAACCATTTCAACCATAAATGTTGACCGTCCCCGTGCCAAATCATCACTTGCTCCAACACGAGAAAATAATTTATCAACAACACCGATTTTGGCATACTCTGCCGGAACAAAACATCCCATCTGCGCCAAAATTGCCATTAACGCATTTTGTCTTAAAAATGTACTTTTACCAGCCATATTCGGACCGGTTAAAATCCACAAACGATTTTTATCCCCATCCATTTGACAGTCATTCGGCACAAACGAAACACGTTCTTTAGATAAAGCCCGTTCCACAACAATATGACGTCCTCCTTGAATATCAAATGATGTATCATTTGTCATAATCGGACGAACCCAATGATGACGTTCGGCTCCTAATGCAATAGATGTTGCAATATCAATACGGGCAATGGCATGACACGCTGTCAATATTTCGTTATTATGAGCCATTACCATTTGCTTTAATTGTTCAAACAAGTCTAATTCCATTGACTTAACAACTTCGTTAGCATGAAGAATTTTTTCTTCCAATTCTGTTAATTCAACTGTTGTAAACCGAACATTATTAACCATCGTTTGGCGATGAATAAATCCCAATTCTTTATTGACAAGTAATGGGTCAGCCTGTTTAGCCGTTACCTCAATATAGTGACCGATAATATTGTTGTATTGTATTTTTAAATTACTGATACCCGTTTCATGAGCATATTTATATTGCAAATCAGCCAAAATTCTATGAGAATTGGTTTTAATATCCAATAATTCATCTAATCCGGCATGATAACCATACCGAATGAAACCACCATCTCGAGCCAACAACGGTAAGTCTGTTGCATCATTGGGCAAGGCATTTAAAATTTCTTCAACCAATTCAGAATGTTCACCCAGTTGCTTTAAATCGAACAGAAGCGATTCAGGAATAAATGCTCCCGTAATTTCTTGCCTTAATTCCGGTATTTTAGATAATCCCAAACCAACAGACAGCATATCTCGAGGACCACCTCGTCCGACAGATAATCTGGAAACAGCCCGTTCAATATCACCGATTTCTTTTAAAATATGACGCACATTTTCCCGTATTGAAGCATTTTGTAAAAAATAATCAATTTTATCATAGCGTTGATTCATGGCATCAACATCAAGCAACGGAGCAGACATTTGAACTGACAACATACGAGCACCAAGCCCCGTAACTGTATAATCAATATTTTTCAGTAAAGACGTTGCATTCTTATCACCGGATAAAGACGTTGTTAATTCCAAACTTTTTCGTGTAGCAACATCAATTTCCATAAATGAATTACTATTCAATTTGGTCGGCAAGTTAAAATTCGGACATTCTCCCTTTTGAGTTTGTAAAACATATCCGACAATGACACCGGCTGCTACCTGTTCACTTTTGGTTAAACCCGATAAAACACCAATATCCGCTAAATTAAAAAAACGACATAATTCTTCTTTATTATTCATATATTCGAATCGTTCGAGCGGTAAAGTCGTTACATGTTCAACATGTTGTAAAATATTCGGATGTAAATCGTACCAATCTTCAAAAACCAATACTTCCGATGCTTCCAATCGTGCCAATACAGAATAAATTGTTTCATCCGTAGCTGTTTGTGTATAAAAATCACCGGTTGACATATCCGTCCACGCAATACCATACTCCGTGGCACCGGCAACAATGGACATTAAAAAATTATGACGGCGACTGTTTAATAACGCATCTTCCGTTAATGTTCCAGCCGTTACAATGCGAATAACTTCACGATTAACAACCGCTGAACTGCCCCGTTTTTTAGCTTCTGCCGGATCTTCGGTCTGTTCACAAATAGCTACTTTATAGCCGGCCTTAACCAACCGTGTCAAATAACTTTCGTACGCATGAAACGGAACGCCACACATTTTAATTTTATCAGAACCGAGCTTTCCCCGATATGTCAAAACAATATCAAGTACGGATGAAGCAATTTCGGCATCATCAAAAAAAAGTTCATAAAAATCACCCATACGATAAAATAACAGGCAATCCATATACTCTTGTTTCGTTCGTAAATACTGTTTCATCATGGGCGGAATTTTAATTCCGGCATTTTCTAATTCTTCAACGGTAGGTGTTGTCATTTTTTTCTGTCCTTTTTCTTTTTTTTGTATTATAATCGTATTATGTCAAAAAAGAAAGCACAAAAAATATTTTTAGCCGTTTTTCGTATCTTTGCGAGGGCTTTTATTTTAGATTTGCCCATTTTAGCGGTGTTATTGTTATTAGCTGTCTTTCATCGGATTACTTATTCCGGAGCATGGGGCATCTTCATCAGTGTTTTTTCCGTTACATTGGTTATTACAGCATTAGCTTTTCATGAAACGGAAAAATTTATTGTTTATTTACGGTCATTAGCACAAGATGATAATACGGAAACACCTCGTTTCCACAAGGGGATTTTTGGTTCATTTCGGTTAATTGATGCTTTTTTATCCGTTAAAAATTTATGGTCACAACAAACACTTTCCGATGCACGCATTTTGGATAATCTGCCTGATCCGTTGTTAATGACAAATAACCAAAATCAAATTGTATTTGCCAATCAATCTGCCTGTCATTTTTTCGGAGATGTTTTACATAAATCTGTTACTCAAATTTTCAATGATGAAATTTTTGTTCGTTCATTTGACAAAATCATTCAAACACAATCAACAAGAGAATGGTTTGAATTTCAATATGAAGACTCTCAAATGTATGCTTTTCAGGTTCGGATTGAACGATTACCTGCTCCGGCTAAAAACGGAGCAACAATTGTTATCGTTTTACACGATATAACACAATTGAAATTATTTAAACAACAACAAGCCGACTTTTTTGCAAATGCCAGTCATGAATTAAAAACACCCTTAACCATTATTTCCGGCTTTATTGAAACATTACAAGGACCAGCCAAAGATGATGTTGTTGCCCAAGAAAAATTTTTAAATCTAATGGCAGAACAAACAAAACGCATGACCCAATTGGTTCAAGATTTGCTTGAATTATCAAAACTGCAAATGGGACAAAAAAACCAACAAACAGATGTTATTTTACTTAATGAAATACTTAAAGGGGTTATTGAGGATTTAAGTTTAAAAGCAAAACAATACCAAAAAGAAATAAAATTAAAACTTATACACGATATTCCTCGTATTAAAGGCAATCAAAATCAATTGGTTCAAGTTTTTCAAAATTTAATAGATAATGCCATTAAATACGGAGCACCTCAAAGTACAATTACCGTTTCGGCCAAATTATGCAACGGTTTCCCTCAAAAATCAGATAAATATCTGACTGATATGCGTCAGGTTGTCATGGTAGGAGTACATAATACGGGCAATCCGATTGCACCGCATAATATCAATCGATTATTTGAACGATTTTATCGTGTTGATACTGTTCGAACAAAATCCATTGAAGGAACCGGATTGGGTTTGGGTATTGCACAACAAATTGTAATGGAACATGACGGTTTAATTGACATACATAGTTCTCCGACCCGAGGCACAACATTTAGCGTTTATTTACCTATTGATTTATAACAAAAAACTTTTCATCATTTTATTTTATTATTTTCCAAATTATTTTGTTTAATTTTTACACCAAAAATATTATCGAAAAATATTTACAAAAAGATTTTTTTATGATATACTGCCTTCATTATATGGGAGGTTTGCATGTCTGACACGAATAAAACAATTGAATTATGGCGTTTTTGTCAAGAAAGTATTAAAGTCAACGGTATTTTTTGCCATGGTTTTTTATCCGGAAAATATTTTTTAATTCAGTTGGAAACACCGAATGAAGTTGCCATCAATATTAAGTGGCACAAGCGTTCTCAATTGGAACCGACCCCGCTTGTAACCGGTATTCGTGCAGAAAAGTTAATCAACCTGGTTTTAAGCCATATAGAAGAAAACGATACGACTCGTTCGATTATCAATCAACTTCAAATCATCCGTGCCAAAAACCAAAATTTTTCCATTTATTCAAGAGTGGGATGTTGTAATCCGCAAGAAGCTGATTCCATTCGTCAACGATTAGCCGAAGAACGAAGACGTAAAGCCCGTAAAGAAGTTGAACGCATCAAACAAGACGCATTAACAAAAAGTGAGCAAGGTCAAAATACCAAACAAGCCAAAGAAGAACGCAGACAGGCTCGAATTGCCCAACAACAGGCCGAAAAGGAAGCTAAACGCCTTGCCCATGAAGAACGTATGCGACAAGAACAGGAAGAAGCCCAAAAACGAATCCGAAAGCAACGATCGTTAAAGTTGTTGCAATCAGAAGAACGGTTATATACACAAATGGTTTTATCAGACGAAACGAAACAAAATCCTGTCATTTTTAATATTGAAAATGCGACCGTTATTTTGGGACATCTGGATGGCCAATTTTACCGTATAAAAATTGATGAAGAAAAACCGTCATTTTTGATTATTCGTGATAATGCCGTTCACCCGATGAACATAGAAGAATTACAATCCGTTTTACAATGTATTGACAATCAAAATACACAAGACCAATATGATGACTTATTAAATATGTTTGTTTCGGCTTACGCCCAATTTATCAACGGCAACCATGAAACACCTCACAATCCGTTATGTGAAAAAGTCGCAATTGCTAAAAACATGCTGATACAACAACATGTATTAACATCTCAAAATGTTTTGCTCGGATAAATTTTTCCAATGCACTTTATACAACCTATCTTAAAAATATACCCTCTCAAACACAGAGGGTATATTTATTTTTATCATCTCAAATCATTATTTGCGACCTTGAGAAAAAAGCGTCAAAAATTTTCTTGTTTTTTTCGGGGGATGTGATTGCCCCGAAACAATGTCCGTTTGTGGATTTTCCATCGGTGTTATTGCTACCGTATTATCTGTCACAAGACCTTTCGGCATAAAATCACCAACAAAATCACAAATGATTTTTTTAACAGATTCTGTCAAACTGCGTTGTAAATCTCGATTAGCTAATTTTTCCATAATCATATCTTCCGCCGACATTAAGGCTTCTTTCTTAACACCCAATTTCCATCTTAACATTCTTTTAACAAAACCCATTTCTTTCTTTTCCTGACTTAGAAACCATTGTAAACCCTTGGCTGTTAAAGAACGCTTAAATTGATTGCCGGTACTTGTTTTTTCAAATTGTTCAACAATCCCTTTTGTAATTTCCGTATCCATATGACCCGATAATAATGTGGCTCTGACAATATCTTCTGTCCGAATACCATTTGTTGTATCATTATCAGCAAATGATTGAATAATACGAACAATTGCTGCCATTTTACAACCTAACTCTGTTCGATGTTGACCTGATTTTTGTGCCTGCAAAAATGCTTCTGTCAAATTAACAGATGTATTATTCTGTGTTAACAAATACGCATCATACAACAAACGACCAAACGCTTGTCTGTCTTCCGAAGAATAATTATCCTTTTGTTCTTGTAGGTTGACTGTTTCAATAATTTCTTTAACAGCCCCCTTCAAAATCGATGTATCTAAATAAGATTCATCAGATATCATTTCCTGAATCGTTGGTATCAATTCTTTGGGTAAATCTAATCCGACAATGTGATTATCTTGAGAAATTTTTGTAGAAATAATGTTCAATAAGGGATGTTCACCATGCTGTTCTTTCATACGACAAACCGCAAAATTCAAAACATCTTGAATACTATGTTTGTCAGAACTCATACCGATTGCCGAAGCTGTAAAAAGAACTCGTCCGAGTATTTCTTTGTTTTCTTCCGATAATAACGGATAAGACGTTTCAAAAATACCGATAGAACGAATACCTTCACGCACAAAACCGGCAAGAATATTCTTATCAACAGGCATATCATCTTGATTTAACGCCGTATTAAAACAGGCGATAATATCATTGGGTGTTAAATTATTGTAAAAATCTTTTAATGCCAATAATCCACGTTGAAATTCCGTTAAATATGGTCCGATAATTTCACCTGTTTTATAAACCTTGTCAATTTCTTCCACTAAAATTTTAGCAACATTCCCGATGGCTAATTGTTCGGTTTGTTCATCAATACTTCGTTGCATAATTCGATAAACAACCCGACCTAAAACCTGCTTGTCTTGCGGTGTCGGATCAACAACCGCCATCGCACCGGTATCAAACAATTGAACCGTATTTGTTTCAGTGTTAATTTTCAACTGTTCCCCGTGTCTATCATGGTCAAATCGTGAACCGGATAAAATATTCATCAATTCAACCGTAAAATAGGCTTTAGAAACAGATTGTTTATATGCTAAATCCGTTATTTTCTTTAAATCCGTTCCGTTTGCTCGTTCTAAAACAGCCCAGTTTTTACCCCGCTTTGTCCAATCACAAACATGTAAATCAAAGATATGTCCATCAACGGCTATTTGACGACCTTCATACAAATTTTGTGCTGTTTCAAGTTGTGCATACCCGATATCTAAATTTGTTTCGATGTGTGATGACTCTTTAGCTTGTTGAACAAGTCGAATAAACGTATCTAAATTGTCCGAAAAGAAATTTTTCTGAGCTAAATCTATCAAAGTTGATTCAAAAATGCCAAATTCTTCTTTGGCTAATTCCTGAGCCCCTCCTCGCAATATTTTAATAACCTTGTCACTTGTTTGTGCGTGATTTTCATCATCCATTTGCCCTTGTTCCAATGTAACAAAATAAGATGCCGCCCCTAAAATATTCCCTAACCAAACGGACGGACCAAAATCTAACGTATCGTCCCCGTTTTGTTGATATTCACGCAACCATTTATACAATTCCCAGCGTGCCGGTCGAGCCGCTTGCGATTTCAAACAATCTAATTCCTCCCGAATAAAGCGAGGCACTTCCGGACAAGAAGCCATCGCTTGACCCAGTTTAATAGCCGCCGGTCCTGAATTTTCCAAAAATAACCGAATACCAACAGCCATACACTTATCCGGATCAGCTATATTTTTATTGCCGTTTGCCGCAACCAACATGGCCGCTAAATACAATCCTCTTTCATTAGGTTTTCTGGATTTTATATAGGAATACAAAAATGACCGTGCCGATTGATGCAACGGATTTTCCGAATTTGAAAAAATACGGGGGGCGACAATATTAAACATGGCTTCCCATCTGTTAGAATTGTCAACATCTTCCGTACGGGAAGCACTACCCAATATACTACATAACAAAACAGAACGAACTTCTAACGGATATTGCCAAAATTCCCGATAAAACACCTGAAAAGATTTCGAAGATGGCGGATAAAGAACAATGCTTTCTAAATGTGTTCGATATGCCTCACACGCAGCTAATGTACCGTCTGACAACAAAAAATCCATCAATAATTTCGCTTCTGAGGGATTGTGTGATATCGTGTATTTTACAGTATCCCATGCAACAATCTGATAATGTTCTTGTTTTAAACTGCCTTTGCTTTGTGTCAAAGGATTGGACACTTGCGGTTCAATCATAAATGATAATTCTTCTTGAGATACAAATTTATCCGCCAATAATCGAGCAATTTCATATTGATCGGCAACGGCAACATTGTTTTCATCAAAATTAACATCTAATCCGTTGTCTTCATATTTTTTAGTTGTTGTTTTTCCATGTAAAACAGATAGATAACCGGATATTTTTTCATGTAATTTTGAACTGTTATCATCGATTCGAGACCCACAAACTTCGAAAACACTCTCTACCCATCTTTTTTGATATGTTCTTCTTATATCAGGGTCAACAATACGATTTTTTAATAAAATGAAGTGTGTATAAAATTGATTTCTTATTTGTGGATTATCGATTTTTTGTATTTCATCTAAAAAGCTGTTCAACAACTGATTTTGAATAACATAATCATCTGAAAAACCTTTTTCTGCATTGAGTCTTAAATAAGCATCAATACGAATTTCTAAAGGAACATCTTTCTGAAAAACAGCTAAATTCGCACATAATTTATCTTTTAACGGATTAACCAATCGAATGTCCGGATAATATTGAAGTGACTGAGCAAATAAAACAGCCGCTTCCAGTGATTTTTGAATATCCTTTTCATCAAGCACAATATCCAATGCGACATTAAATATAGGAGCCGTACTTTTTCTTAACGGTCGAATAATATTACTAAAAGTTTTCAACGCTTCAACCGAATCAGTCGGGTAATTTTTGCGGCGATACAAAAATGGTAATAATTTTTCTTCCAAACACGGATAAGGAAGTAATGAATAGATGATATCTTGATCAATAAAAATTTCACCTAACGGCAATGTATGTGTTTCATCAGTTAAAATATACATGATAAGCATAAACGACTGTATATTATAACGATTTATATTCATACCCTTATCAGCAATTTTATTTTTTTTCAAAATTTCAGCAATACGATTATTCCATCTAAAATCAACTTTTCCTTTATGAATGCCATGTTCGGCAATACTGTAATCCGAAAAATGAATGGGAACACCCAATTTTTCAGCCATTTCATCCAATATCAAATAAGAATAAGACGAAAAATCAACATCAGCTCCTGTCAGTTGCGGATTTTCCTCTAATTGTTTTTCCACAAAATAATGTAAATTTCTCCATTCAACATCAAAAACTCTTTGTTGTAATTGTGTCTGTTTCTGGATTTCATCCGTTGACAACTGGTTCAAATAATCATGTAAATATTGTAAAACTTGCCGATTCGTATGCAAGTGGTCATATCCGTTCTCTATCTCAACATATTCTGAAAACCAACAAAAATTATCTCCACACGCCAACAACCACTTAAATTCTTCCGGATTTTCAAAATGACCGGCTCGAAGTGCTTGAAAAACAAGGTTGTCATTATCAGCATTATATCCGTCAAAGAAAAAGGCTCTTTCTTCTTCCGTTAAAAATGTTTTTAACAAATCTTCATCGTAGAAAGTTTCAAAATCAAAAAGATAACCGATATTACCTTGTGAACGGAAAAAAGCCATTATTTGTTTTTTTCGATCCCGTCCTGTATAAGATACGTTTTGTTCATCGTTTAATGTATCAAAATATCGTTGAGCCGCTGATGACGAAATTTTAAAAAACGCCCCCGGAGATGTGAACGATTTTACCAATCTTAATTGATGAGCGTTTAATCCGTGAGTTTGATAATTTTCTTTTATTTTCATAAGCATACCATACACATCTTTGATATGATCGGCAACTGCTTTTTGAAATTGATATTTGTGTCTGCTACGAACACGTTCCCAAGTTTTTTCTTTATTCTGATAAGGAAATGAATCAACAATTTTACCATTTTCAATAACATAACACCACTCGGCGTTTTTTCTGTTAAACGGGTCACGATTATGAGGAACATATGATACAATTGTAGATGGTCCGCTATAGTTAATTTCTCTGACACCGAATGAGTCTGATAAGTAAGATACAAAACAGCACCGAGGCATAGACTTTTGACAATCATTTTCACTCATTTCCAAATCTAATTCAGGAAATGAATTAGGGGTAAATCGATAAAAAATATGTTGTAGGCAATGATAAGGATTTTGAATCTCAAAAGGTAAAAATTCTGTCGGCAACAATGAAAAATCACTTTCACGAATACTGTGTATTGAGTAAGACATCAACTCAACAAAAACACGTTGATCTTCATTAAAAAATGAATTGGTCCAACGCCCAAAAGATGTTTTTGTTAAATCAATTTGAGGAACAACCGATAAAGGTAATCCCGCACATGAAAGAAACAAATCTTTTGCATAACCATGAGCAGCCCAATCCATTAGTTGATTCCAAAATAATACATTTAAATTTTGTTCCGAATCAATTTGTCGATAAAACAGCTTGCGTTTTTCTTCCTGCTCGGCGTGTTCTTGCTCGTACACATCATCCGGAACAACTTTATACGGAAAAGCATCCAACACATCTTTTCGGTAAAAGGAATTAAATTCATAATCATATTGTTTCCCAACAATTTGTTGCCATAAGGGTTTTAATTTTTGCAATTCATCTTTTGACAAACGTTGTGTCAAAAGATTATAATCGCTTTGACGAACAATTGTTCTGGGAATATTATGCATCAGTTCTAAAATATGTTCTTGTAACACGTCTTTTAATAAAGAAAGATACCAACCTTCATCTATATCACGACTAGCTAAAACCGTATTTAAATAATTGAATAAAATATCTTGTTTTTCAGCCAGAGACACATCATAATATCCCAAAGAACGCAAATCTTTTTTAATTTGAGAAACATGATGTTTTTGCTTAATTTCCTCCCGAAATTCCAACGGGATATCATGAGTTGAATAAGAATCCAAATCAATCCCCTTA
The DNA here is from genome assembly GCA_017467335.1 of Alphaproteobacteria bacterium. GTDB lineage: Bacteria > Pseudomonadota > Alphaproteobacteria > CAAHEQ01 > UBA3637 > RGIG4140. The sequence goes on along the minus strand of JAFTSJ010000027.1, from coordinate 18,221 downwards.
ACGGCATATTCAACATCCAACTGTCGAATAGTCGTCCCGATTGCCAATAATCGGTCTTCATTATTCAAATGATGATCCAATGAACGGGTAATTATTTCATCCGCATTATTCAATTTTTCCGAATGTAAGAAACCTTCACTGATTTTATATGCTTCATTGATATTGTAACCACTATCAGCCATCATCTGTAGTGACTGAATATCAGCAGTTTCTTCTTCAAGTTTTGTATTTTCATGTGTTTCTGTATCTTTTGTATCAAATACATCCGTCTTCCAGTGTCCCAATTCATGTCCTAAAAAGAAAGCCAGTTGATCTTCATTTTGAACAGCCTCTAACATACCTTTATAAATAATAATACACGGAATTTGATGTTCAAATTCTTCCAATTCTTCCGGTAAATAAAATTTGTTGGGAAGAGGTTTTTGTGGAGGCAGATAAAACGCATTAACACTATTTCTATCAGAAACGCAAAAGCGAATGGGATGTTCTTCAAGATTAATTTGAGGTCCTAACAAACGTTGGCAAATTCCTTGAAAATAATCTTGCCATTGTTGTTCTTGTTCCGCTGTACCGGTTAAAATTCGGAATTTATCTTCAAAATCTGCACGCATTCTCTGCTTCATTTCGGTAACAAGCATATTTTTCTCCTCAATCATCCATGACACATTCCTATATAATTTATCATATTTTTATCTTAAAAACAACTCTATTTTTTGTCCCTAAAAAAACGCCGTCTGAATACATTTTGATATATCAAACGGACGTTTTTGCAATTTTAAAAATATAGGAATACTATTTTAATTTTTGGCGATTGATTATTTTTCCATTTTTATAAACACCAACTTCAATCACTTCTCCTTGTTGATTAAACAGTTTATATTCCCCCTCGAAAACATCATTTTTATAGTATCCGGTTGATGACAACACACCGTTAGGATGGTACCATTTCCCCAAACCGGATTTTTTATTGTTTTGATACGGAATTTCAGATTTTATCTTTCCGTCCGGAAAAAAGTTTTTCACAATCCCATCCATTTTATTATTTTTATAAGGTATTTCTGATTCTAATTTTCCATTAGCATCATATCGTTGTTCAATACCGTTTCTTCGATAATTCAGCTGATATTGAACACGCCACAAAACGCCGTTTTTGTAATATTTGTATAACGTATCCGATTCAGGATTATCCGATAACAGATGTTTTTCTTCAACTAATTGATTGTTTTGGTCATAATAGTAAAAACTGTTTCCTTCACGACGAAGTCGGATATCCTTTTCCTCGGCAATTTTACAAATGTACCGATATGAAACACCTTCCTCTGTATAATGGAACAAATCCGTATATACTCTATTCGGACATTTTGAACATAAATCTTCTAATTCTAAAGTAATCAATCCGGGATCATCGCATGTATAACATTCTCCATTATAATCCATTAACGGTTTATCTTCCGGACAATGACTTGTTTCAAATTTAGGTTTCAAAACAGTCCTGTTTCTACTCATCGATGAAAAATCAATATTTTTACTTGTTTTCTTTGATTTTTTCAAAAGACAGGCTTCTATCGATTGAACACTTTTATCATATATACCGATATCAGACAAATCTACTTTTTCAACCTGTCGATTAGGACAACTTGATAAACAAACTTGCTGTTCAACATAAACTTCCTCGTCATCATCACAAGAATAACAATCACCATACAATCCCCGTAACGGTTTGTCTGTCGGACATGTTTTTAAAGCACACCATTCCTGATTATCAAAATTAACAATTGTTCTTTGAGGACATATATCACATTTATTTGTCGGATAAGACATTTCACTATCACAAGATACACAACTTCCATTACTTCTTAACGGTTTATCTGTTGGACAAGTGATTAACCCACAACCGGCATTTTGAAATAATTGTCGTGTCGGATTACCTTGGCTGTCTTGACACATTTGTGAACACAAATGAACATTTTTCTCATCTAAATCGACAACCCCTTCATATGCGCAATCAAAACAATAATTTTTTTCACGTAACGGATGTGTTGCCGGACACTTGCTGGGGAATATATGGCAATTTTCAAAATTGTCTTTTTGAGCGTTTGGGGGACACTCCTTTAAAGAACATCCCCAAAATGTATCGTGTCTTAATGACTTTCCGTCAATCTGACAAAGGGCTTCACAATCATCCTTATTTTTTAATTTAATTCTAGATAATTCATCACATGGATGACATTTACCTTCCTTATCCAGTAAAGGGCGATCTGATGGACACGTTGTTGTTTTTGCAACCTGACAGTTGCCAAAACTATCAAATGAACCATTGGGACATGCAACCAATTCACACCCCCAACGACCGATTTTTCTGATATATTGCCCATCTTTTGTTCGACACTTTTGAGAACAATCAGCATTTTTCAAGGTCTTAAATTTCATCAATTCAGAACAAGGACGACACTTTCCTTGTTCGTCCATAACATACGAATCCGGACAACTTGCAAACATAATTTGTTCTTGGGCAAAAACAGATGAACTAATTATCAAACAAATAACAAATAATATCTTTTTCATTTTATTTCCCTCATTTAATGCACAAACAAATGATGAGAGGGGAATGATGTTGTTCTGACATCAATTTTTCTGTTCTCCCCTTACGTGCAATATATAGGTTAATACCTGTTTTAGGTTTAGGTGTCAACTTCTTTTTACTTTCACTAATAATCTTTAACAGATATTTGAAGGTGAAAAAACAAATAAAAGCAGTACGGTCATTTAATACAATATTATCTCCCAATCGTAGGAGTTAAACCATCTAGTCAAATTCCACTCATTCAAACATACACCTGCAACCCAAAAGCCTTTGTTGAACAGATGGTGGAATTAGACGAGAACCCATAGGGTGAGAATTCTGAAACTCGAACATAAAAAAAACCACCTTCACGGTGGTTTTTTAATGGCGGGAGTGAAGGGACTCGAACCCTCGGCCTCCTGCGTGACAGGCAGGCGCTCTAACCAGCTGAGCTACACCCCCATCGGGTATGAATGTATTTCTATCAGATTTCTTTTCAAATTGCAAGAACTTTTTTTGTATTTTTTGTATTTTTTTTACAACCCATTTATTTTAAAAGAATATTCATATGCAAAAAACACAAAAGAATACTCTAATCATTCTCTCCATAGAAAACTATCCAACTTCAAAAACTTTATTTCCAAACGTTTTTGGCAATATGTGTCAATCCACAAAGTGGTATATCATTTTTTGTAACCAACATGAGTGGTATTTGTTTCGTAAATTTTGAAAAACGTCCTTTTGTTTCAAACATCTTTCTTAAATATGACCGTTGCAACATTTTGGCTATAAACGGTTGTTTCAATAAATCTCCAACCAAATAAACACCTCCTGTCGTTTTAAGGGTTAATGCCATATCAGCACAAAAAACACCTAAAAATTCAAAAAACAACCACCAGGTCATTAAAGCAATTTCATTACCTTGCTCTGCCAGTTGTGTAATTTCAGGGGGCGTTGAAACAGCTTGCCATTTATCATTTTCCGAAGAAATCGGTACAAAAGACCATGCTCGTTGCATGTTCATAATTTCATCAGATAATAAATGATGAGACCATTCTTGATAATTTTCACCCATGATTTGATACAAAAACATCAATCCCGGCCCGGATATAAATCGTTCATAAGATACATGAGGCAATTTTTCATTTGCTTTTTGTATTATCATACGCATTATCGGTGTAACACCTCCAACAGTCGAATGCCCGCCTTCCGATTCAAAAACCTGATACCGATTATTTGTATCAGATGTTAAAAAACAAACCCCTAAACCGGTTCCGGCTCCGATAATTGCTTTCGGTCCAATCGGTAATGTTTCCGTTTCTCCAATCAAAATATAATCCGATGTTTCACAATGCAATACGCCTAACCCCTGCAAAGCAAAATCATTCAACAAAATGACTCGATTTAAGCGAAATTGTGTCTGCAATGTTTCCGTATTGATAACCCATGGACAATTTGTCAAACGAACACAATTATTTTGACGCATACCGGCCGCTCCGATAACCATACCGGACAAAACAACGTCCTTTGTCTGCATATAGTGACGAACAGCATCTTCAAATGTTAAAAAATCCTGAGTTGCATAACGTTCCGGTTTTGATGCTTTTTCCCCGTCATATACAGAAAACCGAACATGCGTACCACCAATATCTGTTAATAAAAAAACCGACATTAAAACACCTCTTTTATCTGTTGTACAATACAAACAGCATTTAACCCCAAACAATTTATTCCTTGAATATATTTTCGCCAACCGTCATATTCGGATGTTTTTGTTAAACAATCCGACAATGATTGACTGCATTTTTGAGCCACGCTGTCATTCGAAAAAAAACCAACCAATAACGTAAATGCCGCCAAAATCAAAATGAGCCAAAAAGTAACCCATATCAATTTTAACATACATTCATCCTTTTTTTATAGATGGCTTCCGCTAATTCTAATTCTTCAGGCGTATTGACGCCATGCAATTCATCTGAATCACCAATGACAACATCCCGTTTCAATCCCTGCTCTTTCGCCAACGCAACAATGTCCGTCAAATAATATTCATGAGCGGCATTTTCATTTTTAATTTTTTTCAAAAGGGATAACAAATATTGACCATTAACACACATAACACCCGAATTACATAATTTAATCGCTCGTTGGGCATCAGTCGCATCTTTATATTCGACAATAGCATCCAAACCATCTTCTCCCATAACCAAACGACCGTAACGTCGAGCATCAGTCGGAATAAATCCCAAAACAACCACATCCGAACCGGTCATACATTTATCACACATTTTTTGTAATGTCGGCGGTGTGAATAAAGGTTGATCGCCAAATAAAATTAAAACACAGCCGTTAAAAGGAGCAATTTCCGTTTCAGCTGCCAATACGGCATGAGCCGTCCCTAATCGTTCCTGTTGCACAACCGTTTTATGCGGTTGAACAGCCTTTTTAACATTATCCATATCCGGTCCAATCACAACCGTTACATCATCAATCTTACTTTCTTTTACCGTATCTAATAAAATGTTAATCATCGGACGATTACAAATAGTATTCAATACCTTCGGTATCGGGGAACCCATTCTTGTTCCCATGCCTGCCCCTAATATAATTGCTTTTATTTTCATTTTTTCCTCATATAAATATATCATGATCAATTGCATACGATTGCAAAAGCGGTCTTAACGTTTCCGTTGTATCCGACAAATGACGCACAATAAACGATTCCAACTGCGATTGATTAACCGTTCGAACAAGTGCCTTAATACGCCCCAATGCTCCAGGATTCATGGAAACTTTTTTAAATCCCAATCCAATCAAAGCCATACACTCTAACGGACGAGAGGCCATTTCACCACACACACAACACGAAATACCGGCCTGCTGACAGGTTGTATTAACATATCTTAACATTTTCAAAAAAGCCGGTGATAAGGTGTCATATCGTGTCCATATCATTGAATTGCTTCTATCGGTTGCAAATAAAAACTGAGCTAAATCATTTGTTCCGATTGATACAAAATCAACTTCTTTCACAAGCGATTCCATCTGAAATAACAAAGACGGTACTTCCAACATTGTCCCGATTTGCACTTCTTTCGGCAACGGTTTACCTTTTTCACGTTCTCGGCACAATTCAATATTTAAAGCCTCTTTTGCCTGACGAAACTCTTCTATGGTCGTTATCATCGGGAACATAACATGCAATTTCTTACCGGCACATGCCCGAATAAAAGCTCTTAATTGCCCACGCAAAATAGCCCGCCTATCCAAAGTAATCCGAATAGAACGCCATCCCATCGCCGGATTTTTTTCACCTTTGTTTTCAAAATAAGGTAAAACCTTATCTGAACCAATATCCAGCGTCCGAAACACAACCGGCTTATCTTTCATTTCTTGGGTAACTCGCTGATAAATAGCCGTTTGTTCTTTAACATCCGGCAATTGTTCCGAAGACATGAATGGCAATTCCGTCCGATATAAACCAATGCCGTCAAACATAGCGGATTTAGCCTTAATCAAATCACTGGGTAAACCGGCATTGATATTAAGAGAAATATCAACTCCATCCAAGGTAATGGCCGGTAATCCGCTTAACTGTTCTAATCGATTTTGCAATCGGCGATGAATTTTAATTTTTGATTCAAATTCATCTAAAACTTCATCAGACGGATTCAAATATAAGAAGCCATCATCTGCATCAACTGCCAAAACATCATCATTTAAAACGATGGAAGATATATTTTTAACACCGGCAACAACCGGTATATTAAATGAACGGGCAACAATAACAACGTGCATTGTTTGCGACCCTTCTTCCAAAACAATTGCCTTTATGCGAGAAATATCATAATCCAACAATTCAGCAGGCCCTAAACTTTCAGCAACCAAAATCGTATTTTTAGGCAGTTTTTTAACAACTGATACCTGTTCTCCTTGCAAATGACGCATCAGTCGATTGGTTAAATCTTGAAAATCATGTATGCGTTCCCGAATATACGTATCTGTAATCAGACGCATACGTTCCGTCATTTCACCACAAGAACGTTGTACAGATGCTTCCGCCGTTAAGCCGTCATGAATCGATTTAAGTATCTTGTTATGCCATCCCTTATCACGAACAAACATTAAATAGGTTTCTAAAATACCCGTTTGTTCTTCTGACATATTCGGCTTTGACAACATTTGATTGATTTCTGTTTCAACAGCCTTCATAGCCGTATCAAGACGTTTAATTTCCTTCGTAACGCTACCGGCTATAACCTTCCCCAATACAAGCCGCTTATGCACAAATGCACGCCCCAATGCTATACCGGAAATAATCTTATCAACTTCAAATTTTTTATGCTGACGACCAACACCGATTTTCTTTTCAACACTTCCAATGGCTATTCCGGATAAAATACCCGACAAGGCCATCGCAATAATTTGTAACAAATCCAACGTTTCATTGGTATATATAGCCGGTTCAACCGTTTGAACACATAATACTCCCAACAGTACGTTTTCATGCAAAATCGGAACACCGGCCAAAGAATTAAAATGAGTTTCACCCGTTTCAGGTTTATAAACAAAACTAGCATGTTCCCATATATTATTAAAAGATTGCGGTTTTCTTTTAAGAGCAATTTCTCCAACCAACCCTTCCCCAACACGCAAAAAAGTATCATGCACGGATTTATCGTTTAATCCCTTTGTTGCATATAACTCCAATACATCACCGGGGCGAACAATATAACAAGAGCAAACATCAACTTTTAATATATGAACAATTTCAGAAACAATCTTATTGAGTTTATTTTCCGTTGCAACATCCGATTTACGAACTTCTTTTCGAACACCTTTTAATAATTGTTCCGAAACGGCTTTTTGAGCCGTAACGGTTCGATTAAAGGTTGTTGATGTTGACTGCATAAAGCATATCCTCTTTATGAATAAAACACTTTCTGCAAAATAGTGTACGTTTTCTTTTCTTTCTCGTCAAGTTATTTTTAAAAAAAGCCCCTTCGATTATCCGAAATCCGTTTTTTACAATACGATTTTAACCTTGAAATCAAAACAATAAAAAAAATGAATATTTTATTATGGTTAAAAGTAAACAAATAATTAACAATAAAAATCAAGTGGTTAAAAATATTCTTTTCCTGTTTTAAAAGATGAATAAAGGCTTGACAGGAACACTAAAATCTGCAATATTGAGTGCAACTGATGAAAGGATTAACACATGCATTCAAATTTGTTTTTAAGAACAATATCAGCGGTTGTATTAGCTCCGTTGGTTTTGGGAAGTATTTGGTTCGGAAAATTTTTCTATGAAATTTATTCCATCCCGCTATATACAATTCTATTAGCTACATTCGGCGTTGGTCTTGCTTGGGAATGGAGCATTATGTTTGATAAAAAAGTGACATCAAATACCGTTATTATGGCATTGTTTGCCTGTTTGGTTGCTTTTTTGACAGAAGGCAATCCGGGATTTGCTTTATGGTTGTCCTTACTGGGCTTAACTATTGTATATTGGAAAACAGATGGTCGGTTGGCTTTTTCATTGGGAACACTTTATATTTGTTTGCCCATTTTGTCACTGGGTTATATTTATTATGTTAACGAAGGAATCAGCCGTGAAATTGTTTTATGGTTATTTTTCGTTGTATGGGCTACGGATATTGGCGGATATGTAGTCGGGAAAACAGTCAAAGGCCCTAAACTGGCTCCTAAAATCAGTGCCAAAAAAACGTGGTCCGGTCTGGCCGGTGCCATCTTATTTGCAATGTTAGTTGCTTATGGATTTGCTCTTTATCTGAAAGCATACAATTATTTATTACCGGAAAGTACCGTTACGTTTAACCAACTGGTATTCGTTTTGGTTTCATCAGCCGGAATCTTAGCTATTGTCTCACAAATCGGAGACTTTTTCGAATCTTACATCAAACGGCGTTTAAATCTAAAAGATTCCAGCAATTTAATACCCGGACATGGCGGATTGTTTGATCGGGTTGACGGATTATTGTTTGCTTCAGTTGTTACGGCTTTGATAATATGTTATTTTAACGATGGGGGCGTTTTATTCTAATGTTATCATCGTTCATTTATATTTTTGCATTTGTTTTTGTTCTTTCTTTGGTTGTTGTTATCCATGAAGGAGGGCATTTTTACGTTGCTCGGTTATGTGGGGTTCATGTAACTGATTTTTCAATCGGTTTTGGAAAAGAACTATGGCATCGGGTTGATAAAAAAGGAACACGGTGGAAAATTTGCTTAATTCCGTTAGGCGGTTATGTTAAAATGTTGGGTGATGAAGATGCAGCCAGTGCTAAATCTTCCACGCAAAAAGTTGCCGAAGATATGGTTAAATATACATTTTTAGCACAACCGTTATGGAAAAGGGCGGCTATTATTTTTGCCGGTCCTGCTATGAACTATATATTCGCTATTATTTTATTGACAGGAATTATTTTTAAATTCGGTGAAGTAACCATACCGGCCATTATTGGTGAAGTTATTCCTAATTCGGCAGCTTCGGAAGCCGGACTAGAAAAAGGGGATAAATTACTCACGATTAACGGACTGTCTATTACCGGGTTTGCAGATATTCAACGAATTGTTCGCTTGACGGAATTTGAAAAACCATTATCTATTGTTTTAGAAAGACAAGGTACACAAAAAGAAGTTACATTAAAACCACGCATTGTCAATGGTTCGGAATTTCCACTCATCGGAATTCGTCCGACTGCCGAATTGATTTCGACAAATACGAACGTTAATATAGTAAAGGCCTTTTCATTAGCGGTTAAAGAAGCCTATCAAATGACAGCAGATACATTAACCTATTTAAAACAGGTTTTGTTTTCAAATCGGTCCGCAAAAGATATGAGGGGACCTTTGGGTATTGCCGAAGCATCAGGTGATGCCATGAAAGGCGGATTTTTATCATTGTTGGGATTCATTGTTCAAATTTCTATTGCTGTCGGTTTTATGAATTTATTACCTGTTCCTGTTCTGGATGGTGGACATTTAGCTTTTTACATCGTGGAAGCCATTCGAGGAAAACCTCTTTCCGAAAAAACACAAAACGGCTTTTTAGTCATGGGAATCGGGTTATTGCTTTTACTGTTGGCATATACCATGTTTTTAGATGTGCCTCGCATTATCGGTCGGATATTTGGATAGGACGGTTTAATTTTGAATATTAGAGGATAAAAAATGAAAAAAACAATCGGATTACTTTTATTAGGTTCTTTTTTAACGACAACGGCTACTGCTGCCGTTTTAAAAGACGTTACCGTCAATGGGACTCAACGCCTTGAAGACAGTACAATCATGAGTTATTTAAACGTCAAAAAAGGACAAAATATTACTGCTGCTGATTTAGATAAAGCTACAAAAACACTGTTTGCCACCGGTTTGTTTTCAGATGTTCGGGTTAAAATGAACGGCGGTACAATGTCTGTTCAATTGGAAGAAAATCCCATTGTTCGAGATGTGTTTTTTGAAGGAAATGATAAATTAGATGATGATGTTTTAAAAACGGAAATAATGTTAAAGCCTCGTTCTGTCTATACAAAAAATAAAGCTCAATCCGATGCCGACAGATTGTTGGATGTTTATAAAAGAAGCGGTCGATTTGGGGCAACGGTTACACCAAAAATCATTCAAAAAGACCAAAACCGAGTTGATGTTGTTTTTGAAATTGATGAAGGGGCTAAAACCGTTATTGAAAAAATCAATTTTATCGGCAATCAACATTTTTCGGCTGATGATTTGAAAGATGTCATGATTACCAAAGAAAATGCGTGGTACCGTTTTTTTGCCAGCACGGATACGTATGATCCGGATCGATTAAATTATGATCAGGAAATGTTAAGACGGTTTTATTTGCAAGAAGGATATGTTGATTTTGAAGTTAAAAATGCTGTTGCTGAATTATTACCGGATAAATCGGGTTTTGTTTTGACGATTGAAGTTGATGAAGGGAACCGTTACCGTTTTGCCCAACCTGAAATTGTTGTTTCTTTACCGGAATATCAAAAAAAATCAAAAACAAACTTAAAAGAATTTTTTGAATTTAAAGCCGGTGATCGATTTAATTCGGAATTGATTGATAAAACCATTGAAAATTTAACAGATGAATTTTTAGATGCCGGCTACGCTTTTGCCGAAGTTACACCTGAATTTTTTAAAGATACAGATAAAAAAACGGTTCGGGTTGTTTTCCGTGTTCAGGAAGGTGCTAAAGTTAAAATTAACAAAATCAACATTCATGGTAATTCCCGAACAAAAGATACGGTTATTCGGCGTGAATTTCGTTTAAAGGAAGGCGATGCCTTTAATGCGGCTAAATTACGCCGTTCTAAACAACGGATTGAAAACTTGGACTACTTTGATAAAGTTGATTTTAAAACAATTCCCCTTTACGGTGATTCATCTAAAACAGATGTTGATGTTCAAGTATCTGAAAAATCAACCGGTTCATTTAATATCGGTGTCGGTTGGTCATCATATGACGGATTATTATTTGAAACGGGTATCACGGAACGTAATATCTTGGGAACGGGTAATATCGTCAATTTGAATGCTTTAATTTCACAACGGGAAACACAATATACAGCCGGATTTACAAATCCGTATTTTATGGATATGCCATTGTTGGCTGGTCTTGAAATTTTCCGAACAACTCGTGATAACAGTGATTACAGTTCATACAGTTCAACATCAACCGGTGGAGCTGTCCGTTTTGGCTGGGATTACACGGACAGATTACGTCAAACAGTTCGTTATACGTTACGTCAAGATGATGTTACGGATATTGATGATGATGCCTCTATTTACATTAAAGAACAAGAAGGTAAAACAAATGTATCTATGATTGGTCAAGATTTTGTTTACGACAGACGAGACAGTCGTATCAATCCAACCGAAGGATATTATTTGTCTTTCGGGGCAGATATTGCCGGTTTGGGGGGCGATACAAAATTTTTCAGAGCCAACTTAACCGGTATCCAATATTTCCCTGTTGCTGATGAAGTTGTTTTATCTGTTCGAGGTGATGCCGGTCGTATCTGGGGTCTGGGCGGAGAAGATGTTCGTATTAACAATCGCTACTTTTTAGGTGATGCTTCTTTGCGTGGGTTTGAATATGGCGGTGTCGGTGCTCGGGACCGTTATACGGATGACTCATTGGGTGGTAACTGGTATGCTACGGCTTCAACGGAAGTTGTCTTTCCGGTCGGATTACCCAAAGAGTTAGGAATTAAGGGAAAATTATTCTCTGATGCAGGTTACATCGGTAAACCGGATGGTTATGATTCCAGAACAATGGAATACAAAAATTCAATTCGGTTATCTGTCGGTACCGGTGTGTTATGGCAATCGCCGATGGGAATGATTAACTTAGACTTTGCTGCTCCGGTTGTTAAAGAAACCGGTGATAAAACTCAAATCTTTCGTTTAAACTTTGGAAAAGGATTTTAATCATGGATAAAATTTTGAAATATAGCGGATTATTGGCCTTAGGTGTTGCCTTCATTAGTTTAGGAATGGGGTTAACATGCGAAGAAAAAGAACAAATCGGTATCTTGGATAATGATAAAGTTTTAATGACAGCTTCTCCATTTCGTGCTATTATTGGCGAAGAACAAAAATACTTGAATGCGTTAACGGCTCGTCAGGCAGAAGATGAAAAGATGTTACAAGCCGAATTAGCTGCCTTACAGAAAAAAATTCAAGATTCAGGTAAAAAACCTGAAGCTTTCCAAAAAGAAGTTTCCGAATTTCAACAAAAAGTTGCCTTTTACAATCAAACATATCAATTACAAAAGGCTTTAATTGCGAAAGCCAGCGGTATTGCCCGTCAACAATTGGATCCGGTTGTTCAAGAAGTATTAAATGAAATAGGAAAAACGGGCTACCAAGTCATTTTACCGAAAAAAACAACAATGTACAGTGCTTCTCATACAGACATCACAGCTGAATTTATTCGCCGTTTAGATTCGAAAAAAATAAACATTTCATTCCCGAATCCGGCCCAGTTGGTTGCACAAGCAAAAACACAACAAACACTTGAAACACAAAAACAAGAACCTGAAAAACAACAGGCTCAACCCAAAGAAGAAATAAAACCACAACAAAAAGAAAAAACAACCAAAAAATAAGGATATCAAATGGCTGACACACGTTTTTTTCATAAAAAAGAACAACTTACATTGGCTGAAATCGCTCAAATCGGTGAAGTAACATTACCCGAAGGTGTTGATGAAACATGCATTTTTACAGATGTTGCGGCTCTTGATTCAGCAACTGAAAATGATATTAGTTGGGCATTCATACCCGCTGTGCGAGAAACTTTAAAAAAGACAAAAGCCGGAGCTGTTATCGTCCCTGAAAAATTTTTGGAATATGTACCAAACGGTGTTATTGCGTTAATTTCTCAAGATGCACATCGTTCCTATGGGTTAATTGCTTCTGCTTTTTATCCACGCGTGGTTGAAGGGGTTATTTCGCCTCGAGCCAATATTGATGAAACAGCCATTTTAGGAGAAGGATGTTGTGTTGAAGCCGGTGCTTATATCGGTAAACATGTTGTTTTAGGGAACCGTTGTCATATTAAAGCAAATGCTGTTATTGATGATGGTGTTCAAATGGGAGATGATTGTACGGTTGGTGCAAATGCAACTGTTTCTCATTGCATTGCCGGTCACAAAGTGTATATTTATCCCGGAGCTCATATCGGACAAGATGGTTTTGGATTTGCCATGTCCGCCAAGGGACCGGTCAAGGTTCCTCAATTGGGGCGGGTTATTATTGGCGATGACGTTGAAATCGGTTCATCAACAACCGTTGACAGAGGGGCTATGGGTGACACGGTTATCGGCTCAGGTTCACGCATTGATAATTTAGTACAAGTTGCTCACAACGTAAAATTAGGTCGCTGTTGTGTAATGGTATCACAGGTCGGCATTGCCGGTAGTTGTGAATTTGGAGATTTTGTTGTTGCCGGCGGTCAAGTTGGTTTTGCCGGTCACTTAAAAATCGGAACAGGTGCTCAGATTGCGGCTCAATCCGGCTTAATGGAAGATGTTCCTGCCGGTTCGATTTTAATGGGTTCTCCGGCTGTTCCCCGCACGGAATATATGCGACAAGTGATTGCTTTGCGTCAATTATCAAAGAAAAAGAAATAAAATTATAAATACGAAAAGAAAGGGTTAATTATGACAGAAGAAATGCAAGAAACAAAACCGGATAATTTTGTAGAAGAAATTAACATTCATCAAATTTTAAAATTATTACCACACCGTTATCCGTTTTTACTGGTTGATAAAATGAAAAACGTTATTCCGGGGGAATCCGGTATCGGGATTAAAAATGTTACGATGAATGAACCGTTTTTTATGGGTCATTTTCCTGAAAATCCGGTTATGCCGGGGGTATTACAAATCGAAGCCATGGCTCAAACAGCCGGTATTATTGTTTTAATGTCCTTCCCCGAAGAAGAACGAGGCGGTAACAGTGTTTATTTTATGACAGTTGATGAAGTTAAATTCCGCAAACCGATTTTACCGGGGGATGTGATTGAATTTACCGTTAAAAAGGAACAATCCGTCCGAAATGTCTTTAAGTTCAGAGGGGAAGCTCGGGTTGACGGAAAAGTTGTTTCGCAAGCATTATTCAGTGCTATGGTCTTTAAAAAATCATAGTATTTTTTCTTATTTTACCATAAAGGAGTATCATCATGGTTAAAATTCATCCGACTGCCGTTGTTGATTCACAAGCCGAATTGGCTGATGACGTTGAAATTGGTCCTTATTGCACGGTTGGAGCACATGTCAAAATGGGAGCCGGTTGCCGTTTAATATCACATGTTGTTGTCGATGGTTATACAACAATGGGAGAAAGAAATACGGTTTATCCCTTTGCAACATTAGGTATGCTTGCCCAACATAAACGGTCTAATGCCCCTGATGCGTTATTGATTATCGGAAATGATAATACATTTCGAGAACATGTAACGGCTCATGTCGGTTCCGAAGTAGATAATAAAATAACCCGTATTGGGGATCGAAATCTCTTTTTGGTTGCCAGTCACATTGCACATGACTGTATTTTGGGAAACGATATTGTGATGAGTAATAATGCCACCTTAGCCGGTCATGTACAAGTCGGTAATAATGTAACAATTGGCGGATTATCAGCTGTTTTACAATTTACCCGTATTGGTGACGGTGCCATGATTGGTGGGATGTGTGGTGTTACACGTGATTTAATTCCATACGGAATTGTTATGGGTGGAGCACGTAGCGGTGTTGCCGGTTTAAATCTCATCGGCTTGCAACGTATGGGATTCGAAAAATCACGCATTTTGGAATTACAAAAAGCCTATAAAACGTTATTTTCAAAAGAAGCAGATAACACTTTTGCTGACAGATTGTCCGAATTATCATCTCATGCAGAAATGATGGCCAATCCTTTAATTGCAAAATTAGTTGATTTTGTTTCACATCCGTCTAAAAATAATATTTTACAACCGGAAGAATAGGATTATTGTTTGATGACCAAAACAACACAACGTAAATTAGGAATTATTGCCGGTGGTGGTACGTTACCGGCTACATTGGTTGAATTTTGTCGTCAAACAAATCTGCCTTTTTTTGTGTTAGCCCTTAAAAATCATGCTCAACCTCAATTATTACCGACAAATTGTGATATTGCGTGGATTCGTATCGGGTCAATCGGAAAAGCCATAAAATTATTAAAGCAAAATAATGTGACGGATATTGTTATGATTGGTCATGTTCGCCGTCCATCCGTTATGGAATTATTACCGGATGCCAAAGGGTTACAATTATTGGCTCGTATCGGATTAAATAAAAAAGGGGATGACGGCTTACTCAGGGATGTTATTCGGGAAATTGAAACATTGGGATTTCACGTCAAAGGTATTCATGAATTTTTGCCGAATTTGTTAGCTCCACTGGGTACTTTAACAAAATGTGAGCCTTCCGGTACGGATAAAAATGACATTGAACGTGGATTTTTTGTTGCTCAATTACTGGGCTTAGCAGATGTCGGACAATCTGTTGCTGTACAAAACGGACTTGTTCTGTCCGTAGAAGGAATAGAAGGGACAAAAGCTTTAATTGAACGAACAAAAACACTTAAACGCAAAGGAAACGGCGGGGTATTGGTAAAAACCATCAAGCCGATGCAAGATATACGGGTTGACATGCCGACAATCGGACCTGAAACAATTCAATCTGTCTATGATGCTAAATTAAAAGGAATTGCGATTGAAGCAGGAAAAGTTTTAATTACAAACATTGAACAAGTTGTCAAAACAGCTGATAAACTGGGCATTTTTGTTATCGGTGTTCAATCGTGTGATTTAATTGATCCGACTATACGTGAACAGATCAATCAATTTTCAATCCATATTAACCAAACAACGCAAAAATCGAAAGGCAGTCATGAATAAACCATTATGTATTTATTTAATTGCCGGAGAACCGTCCGGAGATTTATTGGGTTCTCGCATTATGCGTGCCTTGAAAAAACAAACGAACAACGCCGTTTGTTTTGAAGGAGTCGGCGGAGAAACCATGACAAAAGAAGGGTTATCGAGTCTTTTTGATATTAAAGATTTAGCTGTCATGGGATTTGTTGAAGTGTTGCCGAGCATTCCCCGTATTTTAAAGCACTTAAACGAAATTATAACAGATATTCGTCAAAAAAAACCCGATATTATCATGACAATTGACAGTTTTAGTTTTTCTATTCGGGTCCATCAAAAATTAAAAAAAAACGGTATAGATATCCCTCATATCCACTGTGTTGCCCCACAAGTTTGGGCATGGAAAAAGGAACGAGCCAAAACACTGGGACAGTATGTGCAACATCTGTTTTGTTTGCTTCCGTCTGAACCGGCTTATTTTACACCTTACGGATTAACGGCTGAATTTGTCGGTCATCCTGTTATTGAAGGGGGGGCAGACAAAGGAAACGCTCATTTATTTCGACAAAAATATAATATTTCGGATGATAAAAATGTTTTATGTTTGCTCCCCGGGAGTCGCAAAAACGAAATTAAATATCTTGTTCCTATTTTTAAATCGGTTGTTGAACGGTTGTATCAAAAATATCCTAATTTGGTTGTTATTATCCCCACGGTAGATACGGTTGCCGATAAACTTAAAACCTATTTTTCTGCTTGGCATGTTCCGTATATCATTGTTCAAGGCGAAAAAGAACGTTACGATTCATTTGCAGCCGCACAAATGGCTATTGCCGCTTCAGGAACGGTTAGTTTAGAATTAGCGTTAGCCGGTGTTCCTCATCTGATAGCCTATAAAGTGTCAAAATTATCCGGTTGGTTAGCTCGGAAACTGTTAAAAATAAAATATGTCAACTTAATCAACTTACAAATGGACAAAGAAATTATTCCTGAATTATTACAAGAAGATTGTACAGTCGA
The DNA here is from genome assembly GCA_017467335.1 of Alphaproteobacteria bacterium. GTDB lineage: Bacteria > Pseudomonadota > Alphaproteobacteria > CAAHEQ01 > UBA3637 > RGIG4140. Next base: position 1,197 of record JAFTSJ010000027.1, on the reverse strand, counting down.
AAAAATACTTGAAACAACTGAAAATTTGATTCAAACTGGGCAACAAGACACAACACAAGCCCTTTCTTGTTTTGGTATTGGGTCGGGTACAACACCATCGGAAAAAATAGCATTAAAAATGATAGAAATGGTAGAAAAAAATGGCAGAGCGTAGAACTTTATATCATTATACATTATGTCCTTTTTCACGCAAAGTACGTTTGCTTTTATTTGAAAAAGGGTTACCTTACGGTATGATTTTTGAAACACCGTGGTTACGGCGTCCGGAATTTTTGAAATTAAATCCGTTTGGCGAAGTCCCTGTTTTAATTGAACCGGATGGTCATATTTTAAGTGACCATGTGGCGATTTGTGAATATATAAATGAAATTAAAACCTTGCCGAATTTATTGGGAGAAACACCTCGAGGACGGGCTGAAATCAGACGATTGACCAATTTATTTGATACGTCTTTTTATATGGATGTATTTAAACCGTTGGTCGGAGAACGTGTTTTTAAAGCTATCCGAAAAAATGGGGCTCCTGAATCGGGACTGATAAGAATCGGCCGAGCAAATTTGAACCGATATATGGGATATATTGATTGGTTAGCTGCTCGCAGAAGTTATCTGGGCGGACGTAATTTATCTATGGCTGATTTGGGAATTGCTGCTCACATATCCATATTGGATTATCTGGGAGAAATTGATTGGAATGCCTATCCTGATGCTAAAATATGGTATGCTAAAATGAAATCCCGTCCTTCTTTTAATACACTTTTAAATGACAAATTGACAGGGATATTACCATCCGCTAATTACGCTGATTTGGATTTTTAAAGCAAAACGGCTGAAAATAATTTTAAATAATAACACCGTTTTATCGTCAAAGAACGCCTTTCATAAAAACAAAAAAGATGAATCATTTGATTGATTCATCTTTTTTTGAGTGTTTTTTATATAACCTTATTGACGGCACATAATTTGATCTCCTGTTGTTTCGACATAACGATCACTGCATTGTGTACACAAATTACGGGCATCTTGCGAGTCGGGAATTTCAGTGTCATTAGCCGTGCACGAAACCCGTTGACCTGATAGGTTGATAAAATGCTGTGTCGGTGTTGCTGTTTGCGAACAATACCAATCCGTTACACCGTTATTTTGTTTTGAAAAGGCAACACGACCACTTTCTCGACATAAGGTTTTAGATTGTTCA
>JAFTSJ010000005.1 GCA_017467335.1 Alphaproteobacteria bacterium | reverse complement strand
AGTTCTTCGGCTTCAGGTAAATCTTTATCTTGATATTTATTCCAAGTATCCCGATTCCGTAAGTTCACTTCATAGATAATATCGTTTGCCCGATATTTGTCCATGGCAAAAGAATAGCCATAAATCCCACCAATTGAAAGAACGCCAATAATCGCCAAAACGCCCAAAATTTCCACCATACTGCGTCCGGTTTCAGCTGTTTTTTGTTTAAAATATCCGTTAAAAAAAGAGTTTAAAATATTCATAAAGCCCTCACTGCAAAAATTAACAAAATCAGACAGTTATTTTTCAAAAATGTGTCAAAAAAACGTCCCTTTTTTGAACGCTTTTTTTTGGTAGGGGTTACACTTTTTTAAAAACAAAAAAATCACGAAAAATCAAATAATTACAAATTTTAGTTGACAATGAAATAAATCTAAAATATTATGTCAAAAAAAGGGACGTTTTTTTGACACATTTTTTCGAGTTAATGTATTGATTTAACTATCTTTTTATTTTCGCTATTTGAAAAAATTCCAAACGGTTTTTTGATGGTTTTTTTAAGGGATTTTAAGAATATTTTTCCCGATTCGTTTTTGTAAATTTATCTATAAGAAAAAATACGTCACCCTGAATTGAGTTCAGGGTCTTTTGACGGTTTAGCAGTATCTGTCATCTCTCCCCTACAATAACTCAATCAGAGATTTAATACTTCTGCAATGATAAAAGAAACATGCCTCAATATAACATAAAAGGAATATCACACCCTATCATCAGGACGTGGTACTCCTTTCAGTGATGAGGAAGAAGTTAAACAAAATATTTTAGAATAAAAATTTTTGTGCTTCTGCTAATTCTTCCGGCGTATTGATGTCTGCCGGAGCATCTTCAATCAATTTAACAGATGGAACAACTAAGGCATAAATACTCATACCATTTTCTAGGGCACGCAATTGTTCCAATTTTTCAATATTTTCTAAAACACCGACCGGATAGGAAATAATTTCTTGCAGAGCTTTTGCACGATAAACATAAATACCGATATGCCAATACGCAAAATCATAGTCAGCAACGGCATCTCGATTATACGGAATGGGAGAACGAGAAAAATAAAGTGCCCGCCCAAAATCTTCTCCTGAACGTAATCCCATAGCAATTTTAACATGAGACGGATCTTGTATCTCATCTTTATTCGTTATTTTCATCCCAACAGTTACAATATCTGCTCCTGTTTTTTCCATAACATCAACCAATTGCAGATTCAATTTCGGATCAACATTGATACCGTCACCTTGAAAACTGATAGCAATATCATATTTTGTCCCATCCGGATCAATTTCTTTTAAGGCCGCAGCAATTCTATCCGTTCCGGATGGAAGCGAAGGATCTGTCAAAATACATTTTGCACCAAATTGTGTGGCTACATCAATAATTTCCTGATCCCCTGCCGCAATATAAACATCTTCTTCAGGATGTACGGCAATAGCATGTTCGTAAACATGCTGTATCAAGGTTTTACCGTTAATAACAGATAACGGTTTGTTCGGTAATCGAGTTGATTTTAATCGAGTGGGTATTAAAACGGCTACTTTTGACATGTTTCAAATTCCTTTCTAATGCGATTGATAATTTCTGTTTTAGCAGTTGCCGGATATGGTTTTGCCGGTTGATTCCATACCGTTCCCGGCCAATACGGATCTGTTTCATAACGACAAATAACGTGAACATGTAATTGAGGGGTTAAATTACCAATCATGGCAACATTCGTTTGAGTCGGTTTAAATAATTTTGTCATGACACGTTCTGCCGTTTCAATTTCACACATCAAATCAAGGCGTTCCTGCGTTGTCAAATCAAGCATATTACGAACATTTTCTTTGCGTGGAACTAAAAATATCCATGGGCACAATGCGTTATCTTCAAATAAAACCGTGCAAAACGGTAAATCACAGACAAAATCTTTTTTTTGAAGGGCCTGATGTAATTCAAACATAATGTTTCCTTTCCGTTAAAATTATTTTTGTATCGCCAAACCGATTTGAGGTAATAAATATGTTGGCGTTAATGATGAAACAGGTATTTTTTCTTGTTGAGCCTGTTGCGTAATAAAATCCGTCAATGATATTTTTTGCCGACACATATCATAACCGGTCATACCCGTTTGCGTTACCAAAACCGTTGGCATACCTATACCGTTTGCCCCGAGTATGTCTGTCATCAACATATCGCCAACCATGACACTGTCGGTAACGGTTGATTGTGTTCGTTTCAATGCGTATTGAAATGTAATACTTTCCGGTTTTCCGAAAAAATAAACTTTTCCACCATGTTCCCGATACCATTTTGCAGCTGCCCCTTGAGCCAAAATCTTATCAGAACCGTGCATAACAAATACATCCGGATTAGCACAAACCGCCGGTATATTTTTTAACAATCCTTTTTGCATAATGGGAATAAAAACATCTTCCAATGTTTGAAATGTATCCCCATATAATGAACTGATGTAGAAAATATCAGCTTCATCCGCATTGTTTGTTAAATGTGATTGAATTTCATTTGTTAACGCCGGATTTGCTAATCCCAATACGAACAAACGATAATCTGTTTTACCGGTTGCCTGTTCACAAATACCACTTTGAAAAGCCTGCAAGCAAACATCTCCTGACGTAATAACATCGTCATAATGAATTTGATAAATCAATCCTTGATTTTGACGTGTTTCAATAAATGTTTGTCGTAATGCTGTTTGATTGGTCAAAATAAAAACTTTTTTTTCTTGTTGACGTAAAGTCATTAAAACATCGGCAACACCATCGTACAACTGTTTGCCATTCCATAAGACACCATACATGTCAAAAAAATAATTTTTAACATTCGGTATATCAAAAATACTATCTATCTGTGTTAACAATCAACGTTCCTTTTGTTCTTATTCATAGCCCGTTAATTGTGTTTTCTTTTGTTCGTAATAAATACGAGCTTCCTCAATCAATTTAAGGGCTTCACGTGGACCTAAAAATTTTTCAATCCGAACTTCCTTTTGTTCCAACACCTTATAATCTTCAAAAAAACGTTGCAACGTTTTAAGCATGTGAGGCGGTAATTGGTCAATATGGTCATAACAATTATAAAGCGGATCGTCTTCGTGAACAGCAATAATTTTATCATCCGATTCACCCCCGTCAACCATTTTCATAACACCAATGGGACGGGCACGCATGATACATAGCGGACACACCGGAAACTGACTTAAAACTAAAATATCCAATGGGTCATTATCATCCCCATATGTCTGTGGAATAAAACCGTAATTAGCCGGATAATGAACAGCACTGTACAAAATACGGTCAACACAAACTAAACCGCTTTGTTTATCTAATTCATACTTGATTTGCGAGCCTTTTGGAACTTCAATAATGGCCGGAACTAATTTCGGAAATTCCGAATAATGTTGCACTTGGTGCCAAGGATGCATCTTATTTTCCTTTCTAACTAATATAATATTGTACTTTATCATTCGGATTAGTTTTGTCAAGACAAAAGACTTCTTTTTAACAAAATATTATAAAAAAGGTTTGTTTTTCTTTTTTTTTCTGTTAAAATGCATCCATAAACCCAAAAGAAAGGAGACAAATATGACGGGTATAGGAATTTTTCTTGGCTTATTGGTGTTAATCGCTTTGTATGTCATTTCGGTTTACAACGCATTAGTTAGTTTACAGGTTCGAACAAAAGAATCTTGGAGTGGTGTTGAAACCCATTTAAAACGGCGGTATGATTTAATTCCGAATTTGGTTGAAACCGTTAAAGGGTATGCAAAACACGAAGAAAAAACATTAACAGCCGTTATTTCAGCTCGTAATATGGCGATGAACGCACCGGCTCAAACCGTTCAAAAAGAACAATATGAAAATATGTTAACCGGCGCATTGAAATCTTTATTTGCCGTTACGGAAAGTTATCCTGATTTGAAAGCAAATCAATCTTTCTTACAATTACAAACAGAAATTGCGGAAACAGAAAGTCGTATTCAAAATGCCCGTGAAGGTTACAACTCGGTCGTTTCTGATTTGAATCAACGCATTCGTGTATTTCCCAGCAATTTTATTGCTCAAATGTTTGGTATTTCGGAAGAACGTTTCTTTGAATTGGAAGATAGCGAACGTGAAGCTGCTAAAAAAGCTCCTAAGGTTCAGTTTTAACGGATGATAATTGAAAAACGCTCCATTTAATCAATGGGGCGTTTTTTCATATACAAAAACATCTGCTTCATCTAATCAAGCAGATGTTTTTATATCAACATATTTAATCCATATCATCCGGTTCTTTTTCAAGATCAGCTTTGACACGAGGTGAATTAAGCAATTCATCGATGTAACGAGATGTTTCAAAACCCGAATCCGAACGGAACACAATATCAGGTACAATTCTTAACCGAACGGATTTACCAATTCGATACCGAAAAGCCCCTTTATGCTTATTTAATAAATCAATTTGTTCATCCGTGTCAATATTTCCGATACCTTGCACATAAGCGGTTGCATAAGACAAATCCGGCGATACGGCAACTTCCGTTATCATAATATATGACGGTTTAAATCCTTCAATAAACAAATTATCTTCCATTAACATCTTTGCCAATGTATGACGTATTTCTTCCGCAACGCGTAATTGACGTTGCGAACGTTGATTAGCTTGTCCTTTTCCTATTGTCGGCATAGATACTCCTCCTAAATTAAACATCGATATTTAATTTAACGGCAATTTCTTCTATTTCAAAACATTCAATCATATCGTTAATTTTAATATCATCGTAATGTTCAAAACTGATACCGCAATCGAACCCTTCTTTAACTTCTTTGACATCGTCTTTAAACCGTTTCAACTGAGCCAACGGACCGGTGTAAATAACAACACCATCTCGCAACAAACGAACTTTGGCTCCACGCTTGACAAGACCTTCCTTAACCATACAGCCGGCAATTTTACCAACCTTTGAAATGTTAATGACTTGACGAACTTCGGCGTAACCCAAGATTTTTTCTTTTAATTCAGGGGCTAATAATCCTTCGACTGCTTTTTTCATATCATCGGCAACATCATAAACAATGGAATAATATCGAATATCGACACCATCTCGTTTGGCCATTTCACGGGCTGATGGATTTGCCCGAACATTAAAGCCGATAATAATTGCCTTTGAAGCACGAGCCAAGGTAATATCCGATTCATTGATAGCCCCAACCGCACTATGTAAAACGTGAACTTTAACTTCATTATTGGCAATTTTGGAAAGAATACCGTTCAATGCTTCAACAGAACCTTGAACATCCCCTTTAATCAGAACAGGCAATTCTTTAATTTCGCCGGCTTTAATCTTGGCTAACAGGTGTTCTGCCGTACTCATTGTTTTAACTTGTAAAATTTCACGAGCCTTACGTTGACGATAAGCTGAAATTTCACGAGCCCGATTTTCTGAATCAACGACAACAAAATCATCACCGGCCGCCGGTGTACCTTGCAAACCGATAACTTCAACCGGTTCAGATGGTAAAGCTTGCAAAACACGTTGCCCTTTATCATTGAACAAAGAACGAACACGACCCCATTCCTGACCTGAAACAAAAATGTCGCCGACTTTTAATGTTCCTTTCTGAATAAGAACAGTTGCAACCGAACCACGACCTTTATCCATACGTGCTTCAACAACAACCCCTTCGGCTATTCTGTTCGGATCGGCTTTCAAATCCAATACTTCGGCTTGTAACAAAATTGTTTCAATCAACTTATCTAAATTCATGCGTTTTTTAGCCGAAACTTCAACATCCAATACATCTCCACCCATCGATTCAACAACAACTTCATGTTGTAACAAATCTGTACGAACACGTTGCGGATTTGCCCCCGGTACATCAATTTTGTTAATAGCTACAACAATTGGAACACCAGCCGCTTTGGCATGATGGATGGCTTCAATTGTTTGAGGCATAACGCTGTCATTGGCGGCAACAACCAAAACAACCAAGTCCGTTACTTTTGCCCCACGAGCACGCATAGCCGTAAAAGCAGCATGCCCCGGCGTATCAATAAACGTAACCTTTTGTTTGTTGGGCAACGTAACTTGATAAGCCCCGATATGTTGCGTAATACCACCGGATTCTCCATCAGCAACATGAGCCGAACGTAAAGCGTCAAGCAATGACGTTTTACCATGGTCAACGTGCCCCATAACCGTTACAACCGGCGGACGAGTCACCATACATTCCGGATTATCAGCTTCTTTTTTCAAAATTTCTTCAACATCGGATTCAGCAACCCGTTTGCATTTATGTCCCAATTCTTCAACAACCAATTCAGCCGTATCAGCATCAATTGTTTGCGTAATGGTAACCATCATGCCTAATTTCATTAAAATTTTAACAACCGTTGCCCCTTTTTCACTCATCCGGTTAGCCAATTCCTGAACGGTAATTGTTTCCGGAATCACAACTTCACGAACAATTTTTTCTGCTGATTTTAATTGTTCCAAGTGTTTCAACCGTTCCTTTTCACGAGACCGTTTAATAGAAGCTAACGAACGGCGTTGACGATGACCGCCATCTTCCATATCATCATCAGAATCAACATCAACACGAACATTACGATACGCATTCATATTCATTTTGCCGTTGCGTTTTTCTTCGTATGACCCTCGATTACTGCGATTTGTTCTTTCTTCATCGGCCATTTCCCGACTTTTTTTACGGGTGTAGTTCATTTCGTCATCATCATGTGATTTTTTATCGAATTTTTTGCTTTCCGATGTTTTTTTATCCGGCTCAACGGGCGGTTGAACAAAATCATTTTCCGGAGGTGTTTGTTCAACAACTTGTTGTTCTTTAACCCGTTCTTCTTCAATCTGACGGGCTTTTTCCTGAGCCAATTTTTCTACTTCAATTCGTTGTTGTTCCGCTAATGCAGCAGCTTTTTCAGCTTCCCGTTGTTTGGCTTCTTGAAGTAATTTCAGTTTTTGAACCGTATCCTGAGACATTGTACCGATTTTTGCTTCCGGTGTTACAACCCGTTTTTTACGAACTTCCACCTGAACCATGTTTGTTTTACCGGAACCGACATTTTGACGGACACGTCCGTTCAAAGAAAGCGTTGTTTTTTTCAATTCCAATGTCTTGCCCGATAAAGTAAGAGGTTTCTTTTCTTCTGCCATTGTTAATCCTTTCTTTTATTAAGGTATAAATCTAATTTTGTCGCACTGCGTAATATTTCATCGGCAACCGAACTGCGTAAGACGGCAACATGAACTTGACTGTCTTGCCCTGTTATCTGTCCCAATTCTTCTCGTGTTAAAAATTCAAAAAAATGAATTTTATCGTCTGAGTGATAAAGTTTATTTTTACCGTTTTCAGCCGCATCTTCTGCCGCAAAAGCAATAACGGTTTGACCCGTTCCCAAGGCTTTTTTAACCCCTTCAAATCCGAAAACCAAATAACCGGCTTTACGAGCCAATCCCAACAGCAACAAACACCGTTGTTTAATTAAATCAGCCACATTTTCAACCAAATTCAAAGGAACCGCAACCGTTTTACCGGCAACTTTATGAAACAGTTTTTTATCAATTGCTTTTTGAACAACTGACTTATCCGCTGTTATCCATATGCCGGCTCCGGGCAATTTTTCATTAACATCAAAAACGACCGTCTCATCGGGAGAAATGACAAACCGTAACATTTCTTCCCTTTGAGCCGTTTTTTTTGTCACACAACATACCTTCATTCCTATATCGGCACGTTTGCGTCTTTGTTGTCTATTTTTCGTTTGCAAACCAATGTTCCCGTGCTTTCATAATTAACGCATTTGCTTCATCTTCATTCAACAAATCCTGACCTAAAATTTCAACCAATTCATCGCCTGCCAAATCAGCCAAATCATCTAATGTTTTAATACCTTTTTCACCTAATTTAACCAGCATTTCAAGTGTTAAACCATCAAATTTTTCTAAATCAGATGAAATATTTAATTCTTTCACTTGTTTTTCCATCGTATCTTGCTTGACAATTAAATGAGCCTTGGCACGATTTTGTAATTCTTCGGCAATAGCTTCATCAAAACCTTCAATACCGGCCAATTCATCTAACGAGATATAAGCAATATCTTCAACCTTTGAAAAACCTTCCTGAATCAATAAATGAGCCATCATGTCATCAACATCTAATGCCCGCATAAACAATTCAACACGTTCTTTTGTTTCGTTAATACGATGTTCTGATTCTTGGGCTTCATTCATCATATCAATATGCCATCCCGTCAATTGACTGACCAATTTAATGTTTTGCCCTCTCCGTCCGATTGCTAATGATAATTGTTCTTCACTTAATACAACTTCTACATTGCGTGATTCTTCATCAATAACGATTTTTAATACTTCATTCGGAGCCAACGCATTGACAATAAAGGTAGCCGGTTCAGATGACCATTGAACAACATCAATTTTTTCACCTTGTAATTCTTGAACAATAGCCTGTACACGAACGCCACGCATACCGATACAAGCACCACGGGCATCCAATGTATTGTCTTTTGACCAAACGGCAATTTTTGCCCGAGAACCCGGATCACGGGAAACCGCTTTAATTTCAATTGTGCCATCGTAAATTTCAGGTACTTCCGCAACGAACAATTTAGCCAAAAATTGCGGATGTGACCGAGATAAAAACACTTGCGGACCTTTAATTTCCGGACGTACGTCCAACACATAGGCACGCAATCTGTCACCGATACGATACATTTCACGTGGAATCAATTCATCCCGGCGTAACAAGGCTTCAACACGACCGATTTCCAAAATTAAATTACCGCCTTCAACCCGTTTAACAATACCGTTAACGATTTCGCCTTTTTTATCCTTCATTTCATTATATTGACGCATACGTTCGGCTTCACGAACTTTTTGTGTAATAACTTGCTTGGCTGTTTGAGCAGCAATACGACCAAAATCCATCGGAGGTAACATATCAACAATTTCATCACCGATTTTTAAAGATTTATCCTTACGATGAGCATCACTGACTGAAATTTGTGTAAATTCATCTTCCACATTTTCAACAACCGTTAAATAACGAGCCATTTTAATTGCTCCGGTATTCGGATCAATTTTTGTACGAATATCATATTCCGGACCATATTTCGACCGACCGGCTTTTGAAATACCTTGTTCCATTGCTTCTAATACATCTGCTTTTGTAATATCTTTTTCCCGAGCCAACGCATCAGCCATTTGAATAAGTTCCGGTCTTGGAAGTGTTGCAATTTGCATTGTGTTTCCTTTCTTAATTTAGTTAATCTTTTTTTTCGGTTGTTTTTGAATACTGTCATCCGTCAAAAGCAATTTAGCTTTTGCAATTTCACCGAACGGAATGTTTAATTCCTTGTCTTCAAATTGAAATATAACCGTTTGCGTTGCTTCATCAAATGATTTCAAACAACCTTTAAAACGCTTCCGTCCATCAATATTACAAACGGTTTCAATTTTAGCATTAAATCCTTTAAAACGAACATAATCTGCCGGACGAACCAACGGTCTGTCAATTCCGGGAGATGAAACTTCTAACATATATTTTCCTTGAAACGGGTCTTCGATATCTAATAAAGCCGATACCGTACGGCTGATTGTTTCACAATCGCCCAATGTCATATTGGCTCTGTCTATCCGCTCTGCCATAATTTGAACGGTTTTGACATCCCCGCCTTGCAACGTAATACGAACAATTTCATATCCCAAATTTGTCAATGACGGCGTAGCCATTTCTTCAAGTTTTGTACAAATTTCCATATTGTCCTCTTTCTACTAAAAAAGGCAGGTCTTTTACGACCTACCCTCGATAAATTATGAGAATATGATCACATTATATACACATTTAAAAAAAATACAAGTCTTTTTTGCAAAAAAGCACAAAAAAAACATAAATCAGCGAAAATCGGTTGCACAAAATTATTTTTTGTGCCAACATACAAACAGTTTTATGTTTTAAGGGGGAAAATATGTTTTCACTAAAAAAGAAAGAAGCACCGGTACCGGTAACATCTGCTTCACCGAAACCACAGGCACCGACACCAATAATGACCACGCCATTAAAACCACAGGCACCGGCTATGCCTATGCCTCGAACAACACCGGCTATGCCTTCTCCGGCTTCGGTCACAAACGCACCGTTACCACCATCAGCAACACAACCATCTTTGGCAGCAATAACCGAAAATAACCAATCGGTTTCATCACAACACCCCCCCAAGGATTACAGTCAGTATGCTCCACCTCCGGAACATCGTCAACAACAGCAAGAAATCAAAACTGAACAAGCCACTGTTGAAGCCAAGGCTCTCGAATCAGAACCCCATACCGAAACACGACCGGACGGACGGCGTGTTTTTGTTGCCAAATCTGTTTCCAGTGTTAAATTTGCTGACTGTTGGTTTACACCGGAAGGTATTAACTATATTCGTGATAAAACCACAAAATTTGCTTTAATTCCTTTTGAAACAGAAGATCAAGACGAATTTTTACGTGCTTTGGAACAAGGCTATACCGGTTCGTCCAGTTATGCGTTACGGTTTGCTGGTGAATCGTACCGTGTTGAACGGGTTGTTACCACAACCGGTGTTCAATATAACTGTCGTAAAATGCCAACGTCCACACCCAATCTGTATAAATTGGGTATTCCGGATCCGATTACAAAATATCTGGCAACTCTTGCTCCCGAATCGGGTTTAATTTTATTCGGAGGTCCGACTGGTATGGGTAAAACCACAACAGCTTCGGCATTGATGAAGGAATTTTTAGAAGAACACGGTGGTTTCTTATATACGGTTGAAGACCCACCTGAAATGCCATTGGACGGTTTATATCATGCTCGCAACGGGGCATTGGGATTGTGTAAACAATGTCCGGTTGAAAACGAACACTGGGAAGACGGTTTGAAATCTGCACTTCGTTCAAAACCACGTTATATTTTGGTCGGGGAAATTCGTTCTCCCGAAGTTGCTTCACAAACATTGCGTGCGGCAACTTCCGGACACTTGGTTTTATCAACCATTCACGCTACCAGTGTAGAAGACGCTTTAACATCCATGATTAAATACGCCATGGGTGCCGGTCTTGATGAAAAATTGGTTACTGACTTGCTTGCCCGAGGTGTCTTGGCTGTTGTTCACCAAAAATTAGTTGGTACAACAACATTACATCCGGTGATTCAAACGGTTTTTGCCAATCCGAATCCATTGGCACCGGATCAATTGCGTAATGCGATTCGTGAAGGTCGTATCAGTTTGGGTACACTGATGGAAGCACAATCAACCCGTATGTTTAAAGGGTTATCGATGTTTAAAGAAATGTAAACACAAAAATTTATTCGACAAAAGCCCTGTTTTTCAGGGCTTTTATTGTATAAAATAATACTATCGCTATCAATAAAAAACAAAACCCATTCAATCCAATCGTCAATTTGACATATCTATTCAGTTAAATAATGTTTGTTTAAACCATTTCATCATCATCTTTAATTCGGATTTGCATTATTTTTCCTTTTTAGAATCGGCTTTATTTTGAAATTTTTCAATATTGATAATAAAGCGTTTATGGCACGCTTGAGCAATTCTCCCATCATCATCAAATGCTTCAATTTGAAATGTGAGTTCTCTGTCATGAATAGCAATCAATGTACTTGTACAACGTATCATCATACCGACAGGCGTGGGAGCCATGTGTTGCATATCAACCGATATACCGACTGTATCATACCCTCTTTCCAGTTCAGATAAAACACTTTGCCAAGCACATGTTTCCATTAAAGCAATCAGAATCGGGGTCGCCAACACATCTAACCCACCACTTCGAACGGCTTTTGCTGTTTTATCATGTGTGACCAGTAATTCTTGAGTATATTGAATGCCTATTTTTAACATTTATATTCCTTTGACCATTTTGATACTATCATTTAAAAACCTAAACCGTCAAATATTTTATCGCAAAAACAATTTTTATTTCGGGACACAATATTTTTTACCGTCTTTGTCCAACACTTGCCCATCAGCATTTTGACACATATGAACAGAAACCGAATCAATGCCGATTTCATTATCAATATCAGATACCCCTACACGGCATTCACCTTTGATGGTTTGCCATTCATCTTCTCCGCATATTAAAGCACAAGCATATGTTTTATCGTCAATTTGCATAATTCGGCGATTACCACACGCTGTACATAATTGTTTTGAATCTGCTTCATCGGCAATT
>JAFTSJ010000026.1 GCA_017467335.1 Alphaproteobacteria bacterium | reverse complement strand
TGAACAATCTAAAACCTTATGTCGAGAAAGTGGTCGTGTTGCCTTTTCAAAACAAAATAACGGTGTAACGGATTGGTATTGTTCGCAAACAGCAACACCGACACAGCATTTTATCAACCTATCAGGTCAACGGGTTTCGTGTACGGCTAATGACACTGAAATTCCCGATTCGCAAGATGCCCGAAATTTATGTACACAATGCAGTGATCGTTATGTCGAAACAATAGAAGATAAAATTATGTGCCGTCAATAGATTTATATTCGGCTTTGATAAGATAAAAGATGAGTCGGTTTTGGCTCATCTTTTATAATAATATTCTTTTTATTTATAGACTGTACAGATTCGAATAATCTCCTTCAAAAACGTTAAAAAAAACGTTCCTTTTTTGAGGCTTTTTTTCGTAATGGTTACGTTTTTTGAAAAACAAAAAAATAATGTATTGAAGAATAAAAAATAACTAAAAGACGATATGTTATAGTATCGTCTTTTTTTTACACATGGGATAAAATTGTTATATTATGTTTTTATTTAAATAATTCTTTTATTTTTTCAGCAATTTGTTGGGCAGGATTGAAATTGCCTTTAACTGCTTGAATATCAGAGCCGGCCGGTAAGGCAAATCCGTCCGCATAAAGTGATTGATGAAAACGTTTATGTTTTTCGCTTATCATTTCATCGGGGGCAAAAATAAAAACAGGAACAGTTGTTGAACAACATTCGGAACACATTGACATTGAATCACCCGTTACCATAATCATATCTGCACAAGAAATTAAACCAAAATACGGATTTTTATCCGCACAACCGAATGTATAAAAATAAGTTGTTTGAGGTGGTAAGTGACTTTGCAAAAAAGAAACAATTTCAGGCGGTGTTCGTCGTGAAGTTGTTACCAAAACGGAAGCCGGATTTAATTTTTGAACGGCAGATAATAATTGTTTCGCCATTTCAAGTGTGAACGGATTGTTTTTTGTCGCCCCACCAACAATCAATGACAATCGTTTGTGTGGATATTTTTTGAAAAAAGGTTCCCAGTTTTGTCGTTCCGTTTGTAATCTTTCTGATGTTAATTGATGGGGTGTTCCCGTGACGATGAAAACATTTTTTTGTTGTTTTTTATATTGGTCATGTGTGGGTAAAATAATTAAATCCGTTTCACAAAATCCTTTGTAACCGGGATTCATCAATTGAATGATTTTTGTTTTATTATGTGATTTTTTTTGTATCCAACGGGCTATGGGAAACGATCGGCGACCGGCACTTAATACAATATCAGGATAGGGTTGTTGTAAAAGGGAACGGCTTTTTTTTGTTAAACCGATGAGTGTTTTATCCCGAATAATGTTTGGTAATTTAACAAAATCAGTATAGCGAATATCAATGCGTTTCGTTTCCCAATCCAATGCACTGGCAACCCCCAATAATTGATTAACATTACCGGCACGATCATCTGCTAAAATCCAAACGGTTTTTGACATGCTTCACCTATTTATCTTGATACAGTTCATTATATATGGATTCATATCCTTTATTATGTGTTGCTTTGGGGACAATGATAACGGTTGATGGGTTTGAAACAAATTTTTGTGTTAATTGAGGTGGAACAACCGTATCCTTGCCACCGACATAATGGCGTTGTTTTATTTTATCAAACGATTTTTTGTAATCATACAGATTTAATGAATCCGATAGCGGTGTATCATGATGATAAGAAGCCCATTCATCCACATCTAATACACCGGCAATTGTGATAACTTCACTAATACGAGGATTTTGAATAGCAATTAAACCGGCAATTTGTGCTCCGCCTGAATAACCGATGAGAACAGCCTTATTTGTTTGGGCTTTTTTCATCAGAGCATTGATTGCTTGATTCATGCTGCTGACGATTTGTGGTGAAAAACGTCCAGTTGTCCAATCTTTTACAGAACAGTCGCCTGCTAACATATATTGACACGGTCTGCCTAAATAAGCAACGTTCGGATTAGGATCACGAGCGGCAATTTGACGCAAAAAATCACTATTCGGTGTTGGGTTATCTGTTGGATAGCCGTGAGCATCAAAGGCGTTACCATCACCTTCAATATAAATTCGGATAGGTTTTCCGACCTGATTGATTTGATGCCAACTTGCGACAATATAAGGTGGTACGGTTTGTGTCTGAAAACGAAAGTCTGTCAACGGATTGGATGTTGCACAACCGGTCAACAGAAAAACAAAAAGTAAGCATAAATATTTTTTCATGTTTTGTATCATAGCAAATCTTATATGGGTTGACAAGTGCTATTTTGCAAATTACATAATCTTTGTGAGATACGATGATGTTCGGAAAGGAGGGGATATACATGCCGGGCTGTGGTTGCGGAACAAAAAAATAGTTCTTTAAGCAAAAGAAATACAGGCGTATGTCTGGTCTTTTGATGAATAATCTTCGTTGCGAAACGAAGATTATTTTTTTTGAATATAGGAATTGATGAAAATATCGGGAAAAATGTTTAATCCGCCTTGACAAAAAGATGTGTTTCATGTTACCGTATGCCCATCTTTAAAATTGTTGTGTTAAAGGAGATAAAAATGACAATAGAAAGAACATTTTCGATTATTAAACCGGATGCAACGGTTCGTAATTTAACAGGGGCTATCAATGCAAAAATTGAATCGGCCGGCTTACGGATTGTTGCTCAAAAACGTGTTCGAATGACCCGTGAACAAGCTGAACGTTTTTATGCTGAACATATGGGAAAACCGTTCTTTGACGGGCTGGTTGAATTTATGACATCTGCTCCCGTTGTTGTTCAGGTTTTGGAAGGAGAAAATGCAATTTCAGCTTATCGTCAGGTCATGGGTAAAACAGATCCGGCGGAAGCACAACCCGGCACAATTCGGGCTGAATTTGCTGAAAGTAAAGGATGTAATTCCGTTCATGGATCAGATTCTCCGGAATCAGCTGCTCGTGAAATTGCTCAATGGTTTAGTGTTAATGAAATTGTCGGTTAAATAACGGCTTTTCATGCAATACAAAAAGCCGTGCTGTTTATACACGGCTTTTTGTGGTAAAAAGGGGTAGAATGCTCATATATTATAAACCGAAATACATTATTTAGCGACAAAGAAACGTTACCATGCAACAAAACATACCACATATTCCTGTTTTATTGAAGCCGGTTTTAACACATATGGCATGTCAAAACGGCGGATGTTTTGTTGATGGAACATTTGGAGCCGGTGGTTATACACGAGCCATTTTAAATGCTCATCCTGAAAATGATGTATTTGCCTTTGATCGGGATCCGACTGTTTTGCCGACAGTTGAACAATTTCAAAATGAATTTGGGTCTCGGTTTAAATTTATTTTTGATTGTTTCGGCAATATGGAAAAACGTATAACACAGCAAGTGGATGGAATTGTTTTAGATTTAGGTGTTTCATCTATGCAAATCGATCAACCGGATAGAGGTTTTTCTTTTCGATTTGACGGACCGTTGGATATGCGTATGTCATGTGAAGGAATAACGGCCAAGGAAGTTGTCAACTCTTTATCTGAAAAACAATTGGCTGATATTTTGTTTTTGTATGGGGAAGAACGGTCTTCTCGGCGTATCGCTCGGGCAATCTGTCAGTTTCGTTCACATAAGGTTATTGAAACAACGGCAGATTTAACGGACATTATTCATCGTGTTATGTCGAAACCTAAAGATGGGTCAGATAGTGCCATGCGGTCATTTCAGGCTTTACGGATATACGTGAATGATGAATTAGGTGAATTGGAACGAGCTCTTGATTCTTCAATACGATTATTAAAAACCGGTGGGCGTTTGGTTGTTGTTACGTTTCATTCATTAGAAGATCGAATCGTTAAGAATTTTATGATTCAAAATTCTGCATTACGTCCGAACGAAAACAGATATTGTATCACGAACAATATGCCTGTTAAAAAAGATATATTTCAGGTTATCACACGTAAACCGATTGTTGCCGATGAAACAGAATTAAATGCCAATCCTCGTTCTCATTCCGCCAAGTTGAGATGTGCCGTTCGATTGGAGGATAGATGAAAAAAATTATTATCAATGCGTTTTTTTTGTTTATTGCTTTATTATCGGGTGTTTCATTGTTTGTGTTGAAATATCAGGTTAAAGCCGAAGAACGTCATTTGCATCAGATACATCGTGAAATTTTACAAAATAAGCGTGAAATTCATATGTTAGAAGCAGAATGGGCTTATTTTAATTCACCGGCTCGACTTAAAGAATTGGTAAAAACACAGACAAATTGGGCTATGATTGAACCGGAACAATTGGTTACATTAACGGATATTCCGATGCGTCCTCGTGAAGATGAAGGTCTTGTTGAAGTTATTGAAACGGAAGATGACAAATTAAACAAAGAAAAAGAACAAAAAAAATCTAAATCAACGCAAAAGGAATTTTTATCCGTATCAAAAAAGATGTCTGTTAAAGCAAAACCGAATCTGGATTCATTGGCACAAAGTGCTAAATCTGTTTCTCAAAAATCAGATGAAACAAAAAGCCGTTTAAAAGGGCATTCGCAGGCTGATTACGTGTGGAGCAATAAAGATAAGAAAGGGAGGAAAGATCCCTGATGTTTTTTAAGCGAAAAAAAGAAGTTTTTTATTATGTCGGAATGGAGGTTCCCCAGACATCCATGGATCGATATAAGTGTTTAGATGCGACAACACGGGGTGTCCTTGAAAAAGCACGAGGACGTATAACCTTTGTTATGGTTGTTTTTGCAGTTTGTTTTTTGATAATTACGGCTCGTTTATTTCAGTTAAGCGTTATGAATTATCATGCTCGTCAGTTTATACCGTCTGTTTTGAAAACAGATGTTGATTTTACCAGATACAATATTTTGGATAGAAACGGTATGATTTTGGCAACCAGTGTACCGACAAAGGATTTATCCGTTAATCCTAAAAAGGTTAAATCATCTGAACGATTAAATGTTGCCCGAGAATTGGCAAAAGTTTTACCGGATGTAACGGAAAAAGAAATTCTTGAAAAACTTAATGAAAATACAAACTTTCGTTATATTAAAAGAAATATTACACCAACCGAACAAAATGCTATCAATTGGCTTGGATATTATTTTTTACAGGAAACAGACGGTGAAAAACGAGTATATCCGCAGGGTAATTTATTTTCGCATTTATTAGGGCGAGTTGATATTGATAATCACGGTACGGCCGGTTTGGAAAAGGCATATGAAAAAACGCTTTTGCAACAAAATTTAACATTATCATTGGATTTATCCGTTCAAGAAATTGTCCGAAAAACATTATCAGAAGAAGTAAAGCATTTCAAAGCAGATGGTGGTTTAGGTATTGTTATGGATGTGAATACAGGTGAAATTTTAGCCAGTGTGTCATTGCCTGATTATAATCCTAATTTACCGTTAGACAGCAAAGATAAAGATAAATTATTTAATAAAGCCACGTTAGGGGCTTATGAATTTGGTTCTGTTTTTAAGTTATTTAATACGGCTATGGGTTTGGATATGGGGGTTATTAAACCGACAGACAGCTATGATGCCAGTCAAGCCATACAAATCGGTCGTAAAAAACTGACGGATTGGCGTGGACAAAACAGACCGTTACTTGTTCCTGAAATTTTAATTCACTCATCGAATTTAGGATCAGTTCGCATTGCTTTAAAAGCCGGTTATCAAAAACAACGGGAATTTTTAAAACGATTCGGTTTTTATGAACCATTGCCTATTTCATTACCGGAACGAACACGAACACAGTATCCTCGTTCTAATAAGTGGGCGGAAATTACATCTGCCAATATTTCTTTCGGATATGGTATTTCTGTTTCACCACTCCATTTAATCAGTGCTGTTTCAGCATTGGTAAACGGTGGATATTATCGTGTGCCGACGTTTTTAAAAGAAGGTAATAAAGGACAACCGGAATATCAAGTTATATCTGAAAAAACATCGGATATCATGCGACATATGATGTGGGGGGTTATCAATTGGCGTATCAAACCCAAAGATTTAGGATATGGATATGCTGTTGGGGGTAAAACGGGAACAGCTAACTTAATTCAAAACGGAAAGTATGTTGAAGGAAAATCCCGTACAACGTTTGTGGCGGCCTTTCCGATGAGTGATCCGAAGTATGCGGTTTTGGTTACGTTAGAAAATCCGAAGAAATTAAAAGAAACATTTAATTTTAATACAGCCGGTTGGAATGCCAAACCAACAGGATTAAAAATTATTGAACAAATTGCTCCGTATTTGGGGATTGCACCGGAAGAACCATGGGCTCAACCGGCTTATATGCAACGGGCAATTGATGCGTCTTTACAAGCAAATAAAAGAGGATGGTAATATGCGTTTTGCAACATTGATGACAAAAATGGGAATGACTGAACAAAATATACGTTTACCGCAAGGGAGTTCCTTATCAGATTATCAGGAAAAGGATGTAACGGGAATATGTTTGTGTGCCGATAAAATTCAAGAAGGGAATATTTTTCCCGTTGTTAAAGGCGAAAAATTTGATGGTATGGATTTTTTGGATATTGCTCTTGAACGTAAAGTCGGTTTTTTGTTAGCTGACAGAGAAATTCAAACAACCGTTCCTGTTATTGTTGTATCTGATTTACGTCAAATGATTGCCAAAACAGCCGATATTTTATATCCGACTCCTCAAATGACAAAAATTGCCGTTACGGGAACAAACGGAAAAACAAGTGTTTCTTATTTTGTGCAACAAATTTTAAATGCCCTCGGAAAATCAGCCGCCAGTTTAGGGACAATCGGGATACAATCTCCTGTTTATCAGCAAGACGGTTCTATGACAACGCCGGATAGTGTTACATTACATCAGTCATTATCTCATTTGAGCCAATTGGGAGTTACACATGTTGCATTGGAAGCATCCAGCCATGGTTTAGATCAAAATCGGGTTGGAGCGATTGATTTTCAAGCAACGGGATTTACAAACTTAACACGGGACCATTTGGATTATCATAAAACGATGGCGTCTTATTTGCAAGCCAAAATGAAATTGTTTTTGGAACGCACATCATCAGACGGTGTTGTTGTTTTAAATGCGGATATACCTGAATTTAACGATATGTTGCAAGAAATAACGCAAAGAGGGTTGCGTGTTTATACATATGGAGCAAATGCCACAACGTTAAAATTGATTTCTCGTATTCCCACATCAACCGGTCAAGATGTTATTGTTAAAACCGATAAAGAAACATATTCATTTCATTTAAATTTATATGGTGATTTTCAGGTTATGAATGTATTATGTGCGGTTGGATTATGTATGGGTGTTGGGGCTGATATATCTGATATTATGAATGTTTTACCATCACTAAAAGCACCGGATGGTCGGATGGAACGGGTTGATATGGTAAACGGAGCATCTGTTTTTGTTGATTATGCTCATACACCGGATGCGTTGGAACGTGTTTTAATTTCATTAAGACCGCATGCAACACGGCGTTTGATTTGTGTGTTCGGATGTGGTGGTAACCGAGATACGGGTAAGCGTTCTCAAATGGGAGAAATTGCAAATCGATTAGCTGATGTTGTTTATATTACGGATGATAATCCTCGTTTAGAGGACGCCGCTTTAATTCGTCATGCTATTAAGGAAGCCTGTCCGAAAGGGATTGATATTGACGGCCGTTTAGAAGCATTGTATGAAGCATTATGTGAATTAGAAGACGGAGATGTTTTGGTTGTTTGCGGAAAAGGTCATGAAACAGGACAAACAATTGGGACAACGGTTTATCGGTTTAATGACAAAACGGAAATTTTATCCTTAACGGCTATGTATAAAAAAGATATTTTATGGCGAAGTACAGAATTAAGCATGGCATTAAATACAACTGTTTCCCCGTATGTTTGTGCTACCGGTGTGTCGATTGATACACGTACTTTAACGTATGGTGATTTGTTTGTTGCTTTAAAAGGAGACAGATTAGACGGGCATGATTACGTGGGAACGGCTATTGATAAAGGAGCTTGTGCCTGTATTGTTGATCATGTCGTGGAAGGTATCCCTGCCGGTAAACAAATTATTGTATCAGATACATTGGTTGCCTTGGAATCATTGGCTCGATTTGCCCGTATGAGAAGTGAAGCTGTTTTTATCGGTGTAACGGGTAGTTCCGGAAAAACAACTACAAAAGAAATGCTTCGTACTGTTTTAGAAAAACAAGGACGGGTTTTTGCTACTTCCGGCAATTTCAACAATCAAATCGGTGTTCCGTTAATGTTATCTCAAATGCCGTTAGATACGGAATATGCTATTATAGAAATGGGTATGAATCATTTCGGCGAAATGGCCTTTTTATCAGAGTTGGTTCGTCCAAATCATACTTTGATTACAATGACAGGGTCGGCTCATCGGGCTTATTTTAAAAGTGATGATGATATTGCCGTTGCCAAAGGTGAAATTTTTGAATATGCGGATTCTCGGGGAACAGCTGTTTTGAATAGTGAATCGCCTCAATACCATTATTTGTCAGAAGAAGCCCGTCAATGCGGTATTCGGCATATTGTTACGTTTGGTGAAAAAAAGGGAGCTGATTTTGAATTGGTTTCGTATTATACCGAGCCGAATAAAACAATTGTTCATATGCGTTGGCATGGATTAAATTACCATTATGAAATCGGTTTTACAGGTCGCCATTTTGCTTTGAATTCATTGGCTGTTTTAGCAATGGTTGATGCTGTCGGGGCAAGTGTTGATTTAGCGATGAACACTTTAGCTGAAACAAAACCTGTTCAGGGACGTGGTTTGCCCGCTGAAATTGGGTTGCCGACCGGTCAAAAAATCATTTTAATTGACGATGCGTACAATGCTAATCCGAAATCCGTTGAAGCTTCTTTAAGTACGTTGGGTGCCTATCGCAATTACAGACGTATTGCTGTTTTGGGTGATATGTTGGAATTAGGAGACGAAGCTGTTTTTTATCATCGTGAATTATTAAATGCCATTCAAACAAATCAAATCGATATTGTTTTTTGTGTCGGTACGCTTATGAAAGAACTTTATAATGTTTTACCGGTTGAAAAACGGGGCGGATATGCCTTGACGGCAGATGAAATTTTACCGGTTTTAATGTCTCGGTTGTATCAAAATGATGTGGTATTGGTTAAAGCATCAAACAGCATGAATTTAAAAAAGATTATTGCCGTATTGAAAGGGGAAAAATAAATGTTATATTGGATGTCATTTTTTTCATCAGATATTGGTTTTTTAAACATTTTTAAATATTTGACGTTTAGAAGTGGCGGGGCTTTGGTCACGGCATTTGTGATTATGATGTTGTTTGGTCCCCGATTTATTGCTTGGCTTAAAAGTAAACAAGGAGAAGGTCAACCGATTCGTAAGGAAGGACCTGAAACGCATTTTGCCAAAAAAGGAACGCCTTGCATGGGCGGTGTTTTGATTTTAACAGCTGTTTTTGTTGCAACTATATTATGGGCACAATTATTTAATCCCTATATTTGGATTATGATTTTTGTTATGTTCGGTTTTGGCTTGGCAGGTTTATTCGATGATTATAAGAAATTAACGCAACACAGTTCCAAAGGTATATCCGGACGACACAAATTGTTTTTACAGTTTTTGATTAGTTTAGTTGCCTGTTTATGGTTGATTTGTTTAGAAAGCGGGCCGATGGGTACAACTTTAACAATCCCGTTTTTTAAAGACGTCTTGATTGATTTGAGTTATTTTTATATTCCGTTTGTTTTATTTGTTATGGTCGGTAGTTCTAATGCCGTTAATTTGACGGACGGATTGGATGGTTTAGTCAGTATGCCCGTTATCACATGTTGTTTTGTATTTGCTGTTGTATCTTATTTGGTCGGACGGGTTGATTATGCTTCTTATTTGAATCTTCATCATGTTGTCGGTGCCGGTGAAATGGCTGTTTTTTGTTGTGCTGTTATCGGGGCTATGTTGGGATTTTTATGGTTTAATGCACATCCGGCACAAGTTTTTATGGGTGATACCGGTTCGTTGGCTTTGGGTGGTATTTTAGGGGCTTTATCAGTTGCCACCAAACAAGAATTTTTATTGGCTATTGCCGGAGGTGTTTTTGTTATGGAAGCATTAAGTGACATTATACAGGTCGGTTCTTATAAGTTAAGAGGGAAACGTGTTTTCTTAATGGCTCCGATACACCATCATTTTGAAAAAAAAGGTTGGAATGAAACAACGATTGTTGTTCGTTTTTGGATTATTTCAATTTTATTGGCATTATTGGCACTTTCAACATTAAAGATTCGATAAAAGGGCATTCTATGGCTAAATTTATTCAAAAAATACAAAGTTTTATCATTGATAATTATCGTAGTTTAGACAGAGGTTTGTTATATGGGGCTTTTGTTTTAATACTCTATGGTATTTTTTTGATTTTTGCAGCCGGTCCGGGTGTTGCTGAACGGACGCATCGTGAAACGTTTTATTTTATTTATAGACAGTTGATATTTTTAGTACCGGCAGTCGGTGTTTTATTTGTAACGTCTTTCTTATCATTTCAGCAAATTCGCCGTATCAGTGGATTGGTGTTGATTGGAGCCATTATTTGCATGATATGGGTTGTTTTGTTCGGAACGGAAATTCAAGGTGCAAAACGATGGATGTATTTTTTGGGAATCGGATTACAGCCGTCTGAATTTGCAAAACCGGCATTTGCCGTTGTTTGTGCGTGGTTGTTGGCCTCAGGACGATTGATTAAGCAATTTCCCGGATATACGTTGGCAATTTGTTTATACATTATCATTGCCGGATTATTATTGTTGCAACCGGATGTCGGTATGTTTTTAACGGTATCATGTATTTTTGGATTAGAACTTTTTTTATCGGGTATTTCTTTGGTTGTTGTCGGAACAATAGCAACATTTTTTGTCGGGATGGGATTTATGGCCTATTTTGTTTTTGACCATGTCCATCAGCGGGTTAATCGTTTTTTGTTTCCGGAACAAGGAACGGCATATCAGGTTGAAAAATCTTTGGAAACATTGAAAAATGCCGGTTGGTTCGGAAAAGGACCGGGGGAAGGTATTGTTAAATATGAATTACCTGATGCTCATACAGATTTTATCATGGCGGTTGCTGCCGAAGAATTTGGGTTTATTTTAACGGTTTTTTTAATTGCGGTTTTTGCTTATATCGTATTACGTGG
The DNA here is from genome assembly GCA_017467335.1 of Alphaproteobacteria bacterium. Lineage (GTDB taxonomy): Bacteria > Pseudomonadota > Alphaproteobacteria > CAAHEQ01 > UBA3637 > RGIG4140. The sequence goes on along the minus strand of JAFTSJ010000026.1, from coordinate 24,430 downwards.
ATTTTTTCTTATGCGACAAGAAAATAACCATTTTTGCCAAATTGCCGTTGGTGGATTATTGACACAAATTGCAATTCAGGCTATTGTCAATATGGGGTCAACACTGAATATATTACCAACCAAAGGTATGACGTTGCCGTTTATTTCATATGGAGGCTCATCGCTTGTATCAATTGGTTTTGCTTTTGGTATTATATTGGGATTAACAAAACGCCACACGCTTAGTCGGGGTCTTGAATAATAAGGAGTTGTTAAATGAAGCAAGACAAAAAACAAAAAAAGGTACAAACAATGACCAAAGAATCTCCGTTAATCATTGTGACAACAGGGGGAAGTGGCGGACATGTTTTTCCGGCCGAAGCAATAACGGGTGCATTATTGAAAAAAGGGTATCGTGTTGCCTTTGTGACAGATAAAAGAGGCAGTGCGTTTCGTTCATTAAAAAATGTTCAAACATATTATTTGTCCGCTGAATCGGTCGCTCGCCGAACATTTTTTCAAAAAATAACAGCCGGTATCAAATTGGTATATGGGGCTATTCAGGCTGTTTGGCTTTTAATGCGTTTAAAACCGGCATTGGTTATCGGTGTTGGCGGATATGCCTCTTTCCCTACGGTTATTGCCGCACAGGTTTGTCGTATTCCGACTGTTTTGCATGAACAAAATGCTGTTTTAGGTCGGGCTAACAGAACGTTAGCGGGCGGGGCTCGTTTAATAGCAACTTCATTCGATCCAACGTATATGGTTCCTCATGGTATCAAACAGGTCCGTGTCGGTATGCCGGCTCGTCCGGCCGTTTTGGCATTGGAAAAATCTCCTTTTCCGAGTGATAAGAAAAATTTTCATTTGTTGATTTTCGGAGGCAGTCAAGGGGCAACATTTTTCAGCCAATGTTTTCCGGAGGTTTTGGCAAAATTACCGACAGAATATCAACGAAAACTGATTATTACGCAACAGGCACGACCGGAAGATAAAGAAGATTTAATCCGTTTTTATAAACAACACGGTTTTGAAAATGTAACTATTCAATCATTTTTTGATGATATGCCGACTTTGATTAAAGAATCTCATCTTGTTATTGCCCGAAGTGGTGCTTCTACCATTACGGAATTGGAAGTTATCGGACGTCCGGCTATTCTTGTTCCGTTACCGACAGCGGCAGATAATCATCAAATGGAAAATGCTCGTCAGTTTTGTGATTCCGGTGCCGGTTGGCTTGTTAATGAAAAAGAATTTAATGCGGAGCAAGTGGCTCAACGTTTGTTAGAGTTAATGCGAACGCCCGATGAATTAAAAGTTGCCGCTGAAAGAGCCTATCAACGTGCTTGTCCTAAAGCAGCATTGGAAGTTGTTGCTCATGTTACACATATTTTAAAAGGAAAGTAAAAGAATGATTCTCACATGTCCGCTTCAAAAAATACATTTTATCGGTATCGGTGGTATTGGAATGAGTGCTATTGCCGAAATGTTATTGGATTTGGGATTTGCCGTTCAAGGTTCCGATGCAAAAGAAAGTGCAAATACACAGCGATTGCGTCAGAACGGTATTCCTGTTTTTATCGGCCATGATGCGTCTCATATCGTAGATGTAGATGCTGTTGTGATTTCCAGTGCCATCACGGAAAAGAATCCGGAATTAGCCGAAGCTCGTCTTCGCCGATTACCAATTGGGCATCGTTCTGAAATGTTAGCTGAAATTTTACATTATAAACAAAGTATTTGCGTTTCAGGTACGCATGGTAAAACAACAACTTCTTCATTGGTTGCTCATGTGCTGATGTCAGCCGGATTGGACCCGAGTTTTGTTATCGGCGGTATATTAAATTCCGAACGGTCAAATGCTCGATTGGGGAAGGGGGATTATGTTGTTGTTGAAGCTGATGAATCGGATGGTTCTTTTTTAAAATTACCGACCAGTATTTCCATTGTAACGAATATTGAACCGGAACATATGGATTTTTATAAAACGTTTGAAACGGTTAAGAATGCTTATACACATTTTATGAAAAGTACGGCTTTTTATGGGGTTTGTATTGCCTGTATTGATCATGATATTGTTCGAGAAGTTGTCGAACGGGTTGATAATCGCAGATGTATCACTTTTGGTACCAAAGAAGAAGCCGATGTACAGGCACGTAACATTCGATTGGTATCATCGGTACAGGTATTTGATATTCGTATTAGAACGGATGACGGTGTTCGGTACATTAAAGATGTTTGTTTGTCTATGATTGGTCGCCATAATATTTTAAATGCCTTGGGTGCTGTTTGTGTCGGATTATATTTGGGTATTTCGGATGATATTATTCAAAAAGCGTTGGCATCATTTGAAGGGATACAACGGCGTTTGACATATCGGGGAACATTGAATAGTGTTCCGGTTTATGATGATTACGGTCACCATCCGACTGAAATTAAAGCCACATTGCAAGGGATTCGAGAACATATAAAAGGAAAGGTTATTGCCGTTTTCCAACCGCACAGGTATTCTCGATTACAAGATTTGTGGGATGGTTTTTTGACTTGTTTTGATGAAGCGGATGAAGTTTATGTTTGTGATGTTTACAGTGCCGGAGAAGAACCCTTGGAAGGTATCACAGCTCCGGCTTTTGCCCGTGTTTTAGGTTTAACACATTCAAAAGCTGTTTATTTACCGATGTTAGAGGATTTGGTTACCATTACACATGGTTTAACATCGGCTGATGCCGTTGTTTGTTTGGGAGCCGGCACAATTTCGTCTCAAACGATTGCATTGTTGGAACAGTTTAAGGAGAAATAGGCTAATGAAATTTTTAAATATTAAATGGAATCATTTTCTGCGTTTTCCTTTTTCGAATAAGGATAATTTATTTAAATTGTTACCAAGTGTACGAGGACGATTGTCTGCAAATGAACCGTTATCGAAAAAAAATTGGTTTGGGGTTGGTGGAGCTGCACAAATTTACTTTGAACCGGCGGACATTGAGGATTTGGCTTTGTTTTTAAGGAATATGCCCCCTGTTCCGTTAACAATATTGGGAGCAGGCAGTAATGTGTTAATTCGTGATGGCGGTATTCCCGGTATAACTGTTCATCTGGGAAAACAGTTTAGTGATATTGTTGTTGAAGAAAATAAAATCACATGTGGTGCCGGTGCTAAATTGATGGAAGTTTCCCGAATGGCAGAAAAAAATAATTTATCCGGCTTTGAATTTTTATGTGGTATCCCAGGGTCAGTCGGGGGGGCAATCCGCATGAATGCCGGTGCTTATGGGTCTCAAATCAGCAATATTTTAACTGAATTAACGATTGTAACGCCGGTTGGGGATGTTCAAACGTTAACACAAGAAGAATTACAAGAAGCGTTTATTTATCGTAAATGTTTGTTCCCGTCAGAATGGATTTTTGCAAAAGCTGTTTTTCAAGGACAACAAATAGCCGATAAATCAATTATATCGGAACGGATGGCTCAATATCGCTTAAAACGGGAAAACGGTCAGCCGATAGGCGTACGTACAGCCGGTTCGACATTTAAAAACCCCGATGGTATGCCTGCGTGGCAATTAATTGATAAAGTTGGTATGCGTGGTGTTCATCGAGGGGGAGCCGTTGTTTCGGAAAAACATTCTAATTTTTTAATTAACAAAGGTCATGCAACGGCAAAGGATATTGAGGAATTGGGAGAAGAAATACGGGCTAAGGTTTTAGAAAAAGAAGGCATTCGTTTGGAATGGGAAGTCAAAAAACTGGGGGTTGATAAATGAAAAAAGTTGTTGTTCTGATGGGCGGTATGTCTTCTGAACGAATGATATCTTTTGAAAGCGGAAAGTGTGTTTTAAAGGCGTTATTATCACGAGGATATAATGCGATGGCGTTAGATGTTCAACAACCGATTTCCGGTTTAGTTCAGGCTTTGGAACAAATGAAACCGGATGTTGTTTTTAATGCTTTACACGGTCGATATGGTGAAGACGGGTGTATTCAAGGTTTGCTCAATATGATGCAAATTCCTTACACACATTCAGATGTACTGGCTTCAGCGATATCCATGGATAAACAGCAAACAAAATTGATTGCTTCTCAATTAGGGATTGACGTTCCGAATGGTCGATTGGTAACATTGGCAGATATAAAACAAGGAAATACGCTTCCTAAACCATATGTTTTAAAGCCAAATGATGAAGGATCTTCCGTTGGTGTTTATATTATTCGGACAAAAGAAGACGAAAAGTCATTTTTATTCGAAAGAGATATTGACAAAATTTGGTTAATGGAGGAATATATAGAAGGACGAGAGATGTCTGTCGTTGTTACGGATAAAGGTGTTGCCGGAATTGTTGAAATTATTCCGAATGAAGGGTTTTATGACTACAAGCATAAATACACGCAAGGAGCGGCTACACATGTTATTCCGGCTCAATTGACGGAACAGCAGGCTGAAAAATTGGGTCAAGATTCTTGTGCGATACATCGGATTTTAGGATGTCGTCAGGTTTCAAGGTCCGATTTTCGGTTAGACGAAAAAACAAATCGATGTGTTTTTTTGGAATTAAATGCTAATCCGGGAATGACGTCATTATCACTTGTTCCGGAAGTACTTCAAATTGTGCAAGGTATATCTTATACGGATTTTGTTGTTCAATTGGTTGAAAGTGCAGTCAATCGTCAAGAGTAAAGAAAGAACCGATACATGAAAAAACAAACAAAAAAGAAGGTTAAAACAGGTTTTTGGACATTAAAACGGCGTATCTTTGTAACTGTTTTGATGTTTGTGGTTGTTTGTTGTGCTTTGTTTTCGGTAACGCCTCAGGGAAAAAAAATTTGGGTTGATGTCAAAAAAACAGTTTCTCTGTTTCAGGAAAAAGCCCGTTTGGAATTAAGTGATGTTCCGATACAAGGACACAATCGGACATCAGCTTCGGATATTAACGATTTACTTCATTTGACACAGGGTATGCCGATTTTAGATATTGATTTGAATGAAACCCGTGATAAAATTATGACATTACCTTGGGTACGCAACGTGATTGTTGAACGGTGTTTGCCGAATATGATGATTATAACGATTGAAGAAAAAACACCGATTGCCGTATGGCAACATCATAAAAAATACTTGCCGATTGATGAAGACGGAAAACCGATAGCAGATAACAAAACGGTTATTTCCAATGTATTGTTGGTGGTTGGGGAAGACGCTCCGAAACATACGCCTCAATTGATGAAAGAACTGGAAAAATATCCGACTATCAAAAAATATGTAAAATCTGCTGTCCGTGTTGGTAAAAGACGATGGGATTTGTACTTGAATGATGCAGAAAAAGGATTGGTTGTTCGATTGCCTGAAACGGATATTGAGCATGCTTTAAAGCGGTTAAAGGAATTTCAAGAAACAGGACAAATATTGGATAGGGATATTAACGTTATTGATTTAAAATTGCCGGACAGGTTGATTATTCGCAGTGACGGTTTTAAACCGGAAGACAAAAAGCAACAAATAAAGAAAAAGTGATGGTTAAAAATGGTTAAAAAGAAATTGAAGTCAGTTTTAACATTGTTGGACATCGGAACATCAAAAATTTGCTGTTTGATTGTTCGTTTTGGTTCGGATGATGTGCCGGAAGTTATCGGAACGGGATATGCTCCGGCAAAGGGTATTCAAGCCGGAGCCATCATAGATTTAGATGAGGCAACGGAATGTATTCGAGAAGCCTTAAAACAAGCAGACACACAAGCCGGTCGATTAACAACGAACGTGATAGTTAATATATCATCTACACAATTAAAAGCACATCACATTCAAAAAGAAATAGAAATTAACGATGGACGTCCGATTAGTACATCTGATGTCAAGCGATTGGTTGATGGTGTTATTGCTTCTTGTTTGGCTCAGGGGGATGAAGTTATCCATTCTTTCCCTCTATCATATAGTGTTGATAAAGAACCGAATGTTCAGGATCCTCGTGGGTTATATGGTAATAAATTGGGTGTACATATGCACATTATTACCTTACCTGAAACACAGTCACGTAATTTGGTTGCCGTTTTAGACAGATGTCATGTTTCAATTGATATGAAAGTTGCAACACCATATGCGTCTGCTTTGGCTACGGTTTCGGAAGAAGAAAAAGATGTTGGTGTAACGGCTGTTGATTTGGGCGCCGGAATGACATCAATTGCTGTTTTTTTAGATGGTGGTTTAGTTCATTTAGAGTTGATTGCACAGGGCGGACATATTTTGACTAAAGATATTACACGTGGGTTAAATACATCTTTTGCTGTTGCAGAACGTTTAAAAACATTGCATGGGGCTGCATTTTTGTCTCCTCGTGATGAAATTGATCGATTGATTGTTCCTGTTTTAGGGGAAGAAGGCGTTAATGTGCAAGTTCCTCAGGCAGATTTAATTTCCATCATCATTCCTCGTATAGAAGAAATTATTGAAAATATTGGTCATATTTTTGATAAGTATCCATATTTTGTTGTTGCAACAAAGCATCTTATTTTAAATGGCGGTGGAAGCATGTTGCAAGGAATTAAAGAAAAAACGCAGGCTTTATTAGGGGGAACGGTTCGTGTTGGAAAGCCGGATACGATACGTGGATTACCAACTCAATATGAACCATATGCATTTTCTACTTGCATTGGACTGTTAAAATATGCGATGATAAGAGAAAAAAGTTTAACGAATGAAAAATTTAAAACTCAACCCATTCCCCGCAAGGGAATTATCGGAAAGGTGACACAATGGCTGGCTCAGAATTTTTAGAAGTACAAGATAATGGTTTGTCTATCGGTTTAGCATCTCCGGCACCGGAATTTTTGTTAACGCCGAATATCGGTGTTATCGGAGTTGGCGGAGCCGGTGGTAATGCCGTGAACAATATGGTTATGGCAGATTTGGGGGAAGTTTCCTTTTTTGTTGCCAATACGGATGCACAGGCTTTATCCCGTTCGGCTGTTGCTGATAAAATTCAATTGGGGGTAACAATCACACAAGGATTGGGAGCAGGAGCTAATCCTGAAATTGGTCGTGCCTCGGCGGAAGAAGCTCAGGAAAAAATACAAGAATACTTAAAGGGATTACATTTATTATTTATTACGGCCGGAATGGGCGGGGGTACAGGTACGGGTGCTGCTCCCGTTATTGCTCGCTTGGCCAAAGAAATGGGTATTTTGACAGTTGGGGTGGTTTCAAAACCGTTTCAATTCGAAGGTCGTAAGCGTATGCAAACAGCCAATAACGGTATTGAAGAATTGAAAAAATATGTTGATACATTGATTGTGATTCCCAATCAAAATTTATTCCGAATTGTTGCAAGTAATGTTACATTTGCTGATGCGTTTAGAATTGCTGATGGTGTTTTGTGTCAAGGGGTTCGTTCCATTACGGATTTAGTTATCAATCCAGGGATGATAAATTTAGATTTTTCAGATGTTAAAACCGTTTTATCGGCTATGGGACGAGCAATGATGGGAACGGGCGAAGCCAGTGGTGAAAATAGAGCTGAAATCGCTGTTGAACAAGCTATTTCCAATCCATTACTTGATGATTCTTCCATTCAAGGGGCAAAAAGTATTTTGTTAAATATTGCCGGTGGTATGGATTTAACGTTGGCAGAGGTTGATTTTGCAGCTGAACGTGTTCGTCAGGAATTGGACGATGATGCGAATATTATTTTTGGTACGTGTGTTGATGAAGCTTTGCATGGCAAAATTCGTATTTCTGTTGTTGCTACGGGTATTGAAGCCAAAAATGATGAACAGTATGTTTCTTCACATCGCACAACGGCTCCGATAGTAGATGTTGTTGTACAAGAAACACCTGAAACGGTAGATGTATCTTCTGATGAAGAAACGCAAACGCCAATTCAACAAGATGAATTTCCGTTAATGAATGAAACAACATCAGAAGCAGGGTTTGAAACGGCCCAATCTTTTGGTATGGATTTACACAATGATATTTCTTTTTCAGAATCCGAAAACACATATAATATGGCTATTGAATTAACGGAGGCTCCTATTTCGCAACCCCCGTTGTTTGATGAAGAAGTGCCGGAAATCGGACCGATTATTCCGATTGAAAATGTTCCTGAAGTCAGAGAAACCGTCAACATGGAATCTAAAAAGGCAGATGCAAATGTCAAAGTGTCCAGAAGTAGTTTATTTGATTTAATGCTCCCCGGTTTTATGGGTAAGTCCGGTCGCAGAGAAAAAGAAGATAAAACATCTTCCGGTGTTCAAAATGAACCGGCTAATCAGCGGATGACAACTGAAAAAGTTGCCGCTTCATCTTCTCAACCATCATCAAACAATATGGATACAACGAATACATTATTTGGCGATGTACCGTTTGAAAATGTTGATTTACCGGCATTTTTAAGACGGCGGTAATATATGGATAAAGCACTTGAAAGTCGTCTGACTGTTTTTCGTATCCTTCGTGAAATTATATACGAACGGAAAACGTCAGACGATGTTTTTTCTCGTATGAAATTGGATTGTTTATCAGAACCTGATAAACAATTTGTTCGTTTGCTAGTGATGACTGTTTTACGACATTACGGACAAATTGGACGTATTTTATCTTTGTTTTTATCGAAGCCTTTACCTAAAAAAAGACAGGATATCGGTTTGGTTTTGTCTATGGGTATTGCACAAATCATATTTTTAAAGACGCCGTCTCATGCTGCGGTTGATACAAGTGTTAAACTGGTTCGGTTCTTGAAACAAGAATCGTTTACACGACTTGTGAATGGTGTTTTACGACAATTGGACAGACAAAAATGTCAAATCAATATTCCTTCTCCGATTTGTAATGTGCCTGATTGGTTACGTTTGTCTTGGGAAAAAAGTTATGGGCTTGAACAAACAAATGCAATAGCTGAATATTTATTAAAAACACCGGCTTTGGATATAACGGTTAAAGAACAGCCTGAAAAGTGGGCTGATTTGTGGAATGGATATGTTTTACCAACATATTCTGTTCGGACTGATTTTGAAGGTGGTATCACACAACGGTCGGGTTTTAATACCGGTGAATGGTGGGTGCAAGAAGCAGCTGCTTCTATTCCGGCACAACTCTTTCCATATTTAAAAGGACAACGTGTTGCTGATATTTGTTCTGCTCCCGGTGGTAAAACGGCTCAATTAGTCAGTCGAGGGGCTTTTGTTGATGCGTATGATATTTCAGAATATCGATTAAAACGATTATGGGAAAATATGAAACGCTTGCATTTTGAAGACCGTGTTCGAATTTGTTGTTGTGACGGATTGAAAATTACGCCCCCGACAGATGGGTTGTATGACGCAATTTTATTAGATGCGCCCTGTTCGGCAACAGGGACAATTCGGCGTCATCCGGATTTGTTATTTCATCGTACATACGATGACGTTATGCGATTAAGTTTGTTACAGTGTCAGTTATTACAACATGCCTTTACATTATTAAAGGCAGACGGATATTTGGTTTATGCAACTTGTTCATTACAGGCGGAAGAAAACGAACATGTTGTGCAAAAGATACTGGAAAAAAATCCGAATATGGAACGGGCTTGTGTTCCTGACAGGTTTAAAGAATATTGTAATGACTTGGGAGCAATACAAACGATACCAAATATGGATTTAGATGGATTTTATGCTGTATTACTGCATAAAAAAGGTTGACCGTTTACTTTTTTTTTCTTATTTTTAGTAAGAGGAGATATTAGAATGAGTACGGTGTTAATTATTGAAGATAATGAAATGAATGTTCGGTTATTTTCAGATTTGTTGAAATCACGAAGGTATAACGTTATATCTTGTTTGGATTCAACACAGGCCTTGCAAATGGTTAAAGAATACAAACCGGATGTTATTTTGATGGATATTCAAATGCCTAATATTTCCGGCTTGGAATTAACTCGTTTAATTCGTTCAGATAAGACGATTTGCGATACGAAAATCATTGCTGTTTCAGCTTTTGCAATGGAAGATGACATTGTTCGTATTCGGTCGGCAGGGTGTGATGATTATATATCAAAACCTATCGAAATCAATTCTTTTTTTCAAACAATTTCCCGTTATGTTTCGGATATTGTTTAGTAATGGCGTGAAGGTTCTATTTCAAATAAGATTTTAATTGTGTTGTTTTCGTTTATAGCACACAAACCGTTTTCAACGTTGTTAACCGTTAATGTTTTTGCAAAATGTAAATGTTTTGCTATAGGAGCTGTTTCACGACACACACCATATGGAATATTACCGATAGACATATAATATTTTTTTACGCCGTAACAAGTCGGATTCGGATTTGTTTCATCATGTCCGCAACCGTATTTTAACGTAGCAAAATCAGATAAAACCAACTTTCCACCGTCATAGGGGGCTTGTAAAGATATACCGAAAACATTACCACGCAAAAGCAATAAAGCAATTTGATTGTGAATATCGTTCATTTCAGCCAGTAAAATATTTGAACGGTGCTTTTCCATAGCAAAAACATATCCGGCAATTCCACCCATTGTTAAAACACCGATAACTGCTAAAACGCCCAGCATTTCAACCATACTTCTCCCTTTTTCAGATATATTTTTTATTTTTCTTTGATATATTTTTTTGAACATTTTTAACTCGTATAGCGATTGCTTTTATTTGTGAGATAAATTGATACATTGATACAGAAAAGTCACCCGATTAGTTTCATTTAAACAGAAACAGAATATGATGTAAAGTAAAAAAAGACAAATCCAATAAATAATTTTATATTTTTTTTAATTTGTATATATTATCAATTGTATTTATTTATTATTTTTGATGATTATCAAGCGAAGAACGGTAAATAACGGTTGCAACGTTATCTGTATATAGACGATTATGCAGAACAAATTTTTGGCTGTTGCCTGCTCGGTCAAAATGAGTTCGTGTATAATCAGTCACAGCCCGAACAAACGCCAAATTAGCCGGACCATATATTTTTCCAATGCTATATACGGTATCGTTTGTTGCAGAATGGCAGGGTTTCAATAAAATACGCATTAACCGTTTATGGGGATTTTGAGAATTAACACCATAAACAACAATGGATCCATGTCCAATATCACGGGTTACATATAAATGCTTAACATCAGTCGGATTCATACAACTTACTTCATCAAAATCAGTATAGGCTGCCATTAAGGATAAATCAGTTGCTTCCTTTGAAAAAATAAGTAAATCAATATCCGGATGATTAACCATATTCAATCGGGACGGTTGTGTAACCTGTTGAAACGAAAGCATATCGGATGCCAGTTTTAATTCCTGTGATAAATAATTTAAATTATCAATTAAATATTGCGGAGAAGGATTGTCTTTTAAGATAGAACGGATTTGATAGTATAAAATGCTGTCAACAGCAAATTTTGATCCGTGTGATTGATTGAATTGCTTGATGCAGTTAACGGTTTGATGTCCGTCCGGATAATTTAAAATATATTCAGGGGATATTGTGTGATATAATTGATGATAAAAGGCTTCTTTTTTCTCTAATGATAATTGTTGATATTCATCAATAAATTGATTGATGTCTTTTCTTAATCTGCGTAAAAAACGACCAGTTCGCTGTTCTTTTTTGGCTTGTGTTATCCAAAAAAATGTTGTTGTTTTTTCTAATTCCGTTCTTAATGACAATTGTTCATGTTGAGGCAGACTTTTATTCAAATAAACTACAATATGCTGTAAAAAATTTTGCAGAGAATGAATGGGATTGATTTGAATATAAAGTCGTCCTTGTTCTAATTGATTAGGATAAACAGGATTATTTTGTCGTCTTAACAGTTTCCCGACACGCCGTGATTGAAAAAGCTCTTGTCGATAAATCTGGGCTTTTTTTCCCATATCACGAACAGTTTTTTTTAAGGCTTCTTTATCAGATAAATAGGGTTTTAAATTGTTTAAAATTTGTTCGGGCGTATTACTGTTAAAAACATCAGCGGTGACGCATGCTTGTACACATAAATCAACAATATCCGTATCATTTTGGCAGGATAAACCATTTTCATTCAAAAAAGAATGAACAGCCTGATAATGAACGGCACGCCGTTTGAGCAATAATTGAACATATTCTCTATGCGAAATTTCTTTGAGAGTTGTTCCCATTTTATCATACTGAAAATCAGTCATATATCTGCTCTTTTTTTAGTTTTTTGTTAATTCGGATGAATACGGATAAACAACATTTCCTTCGGGAACATGACTTCCCAGTTTTGTTTTCAGCCCTTGTGATTCAAGATGAGCCGTTGATGTATTTGCAGAAGTTTCTATATTCGCCAAAGCTTGCTGAATTTGATTATTTTGGGGATGAACGGTTTTTGATGTTTTTGGTGTATCTTCAAACGCTTCGCCAATCACTCTGATAAGTCCGGTAAAAACACCACCGACAAGTTCAATCGCTTTACCGATAAGAGGCGATGAAGTGTTTTCAGCCAAATGTTTAACAATATTTGCGTCAATCCAATTACTTGTTTTAATGAGGAAATTGGCGTCATGGATTTTTTTGTCATCTGCTTCTTTTTGAAGTTTCTTTTTTCTTAAATCAGTCTCTTGTTGTTCATTCGCCTGTGATAATAATTGCTGTGCTTGGTAAACATGATCAGATGATGTTGATGGCGTAACATCCCCATTGACGGATGGTTGACTATACATAGAATGGGTTGCTGCATCAAGAATAGATTGTTCGGAAACAGATGTTGAATGTGTATCTTTTTGCGTAGAGGCAGGTTTTATCGTATCGGGTAGTGTTAGTTGAGTACCAGCATAGGTAGATAACGTTTTAGATACATCACCATATACATTGTTTGTACTGTTTGAATTAGGATTGATGGCATAATAGTCATTGATGGAAAAAGTGAATATGTCCGGATGAACGGTTGGTTCTGTTGTATCTGATTTTGACAGCGATGTATTTTCAGAAAAAATCAAATCGTTTTCATCCAAAAAGGGAGATGTTTGCGGGGTGGGAGGAGTTAATGCCGTTGTTGTGTTTAAATCTGCCCAGAGAAACAGAGAGGGGTCGAAAGGCATTCCATTATACAAATCTGATTGTGTTGGTAATGGTGAAGGTGAAAGCGTAAAAGAATCGGCATATTTTTTATAACGATATTGATTTGTCCAATCTGTAATAATGTCAATCACTTCAGAGTCAATAAAAGCCATGTCACACCTCCTGTATAACGGATTCATTCTATCATAAACAGGTAAAAATGTCAAATAAAATAAAAATTCTTCTTGTTTTTGTATTTATTAAAAAATCCCCTGAAATCTCAGGGGATTTTTTTATTACTTTTCATCGGCAAATTTAAACGCCTGACTTTTTTGATTGAGTTCTTGTGTGAGTTTTGCTACATCTCCCTTATTTTGTTGCAGGAAAGATGTGTATTCATTTCGATAGCTCATCGCCATACTGACACCTTCGACAACAATATCTACAATCTTGTACTCATTATTTTTTTCCCGAACACGCCATATAACTTCAACCGGTGGATTGTTTTGGATAACGCTGTCAATGTAAAGTTGGTTTTTTTGTGCCGGACGAGAGCCTTTAAAGACAATTTTTTGTCCGTTATACATATTAAATTTATCTGCCCATGATTTTGTGGAAAAATCCATAAATGCTTTAATAAATTCATCTCGTTCGATTGGGGTTGCTTTTCTCCAATAAACGCCTAAAACAAATTGACCGATGGATTTTAAGTCTAATGCCTGATGAAATTTTTCACGAAATAAATCAAGCTTTTCCGTCATTGGCTTTTGTGTTGCTAAAACATCGACAATCATATCATTAGCTAATGTTTCCACAAAAGTAATCGCTTTTTGTGAATCGGCTAAAACACTGTTTGAATACATCAATAAGCCGATAATGAGGGTTAATATTTTTTTCATAGTGTTACTCCTTATTCAAAATCATCAAAATCCATGTCAAATTCATATTGTTTAGGGGTTTGTGTTTCTGTGTGCCCTAACGCATCGTTGATAACTTTTTGTCGGTTTTGGCGACTCATTGACCGAACGGTTGCATAATAATCTGTTGAAGAACGATGTAAATTATCTAAAAATTCAATTGAACGTTCTCGCATTTGAACGTAATTTCCTATTGTGAGCGGATAAGCCGTCCAGGGTGTCATCATTGTAATTAAAACAGATGGCGGTGTGATAAAGTTACCGGCTGTTCCTAACGCATCTCGAGGGTTAGACGGACCCATTAACGGTAATACAAGATATGTATCGCTTGTTTCCCATCCCCAAACAGCTAATGTTTGACCAAAATCGTTGTCATATTTAGGAATATCCATATCAGAAGCAACGTCCATTAACCCGAAAAATCCCCAAAACGTATTTGCCATAAATCGTTTGAACGCATTTGATGTTTTTTCGGGGTTTGCTTGTAATGCACCGTTTATGACATTGCGTGTTTCGCTGAGGTTGTCATAAAAATTTGTGACACCTGTTCGCATGGTTTTTGTTGTTACGGCTCTGTAGCCGGAAGCGGTTGGTTTTAAAATTGTATCATCCACTAAATTATTAAAGGCAAAAATGCTTCGGTTAAGTGGTTCAAGCGGATCATTTGTTTCTTCATAAATTTTCAGTTGTTCCGGTTGAGTCGGTTTTGTTGCACATGAACAACACAGAAACATGATACCCGATAACATCCCCAAAAAAATATGTTTTTTCATTTAAACCTCACCTTGTGCGATTAACTTCATTTGATTTTCAATTTCAGGCAGTACGTCATCAACAGATTTGACAAATGATAATAATTTTAATTGATAAGGCTTTACAAAACCTTCACCAATCATTTCATAAATGAATTGTTCAAGCGTATTATAAAAACCATCAATATTTACAACAATAATAGGGGCTTTGATTAAATTCAATTGTCTGAGTGTTAAAACTTCAAATAATTCGTCCATTGTACCGAATCCGCCGGGTAAAATACAAATAGCGTCTGATTGGTCAACCATGGATACTTTTCGTTCAGCCATTAAATCCCATACTTCAAATTTATTAGCTCGTTGAGCAATGGCTTCCGGTTTTTCAATGTCGTATAATTCACGAATGGTTGCTCCGATAACATAACCGTTTTCCGAAAAAGCCCCATCTGCAACCGACCCCATTAAGCCGGTTGTTCCGGCTCCATAGATAAGTTTTATATCATTTTGTGCTAAAATTTCGCCTAAACGATGGGCTTCTTGCATATAAATTGCTTTTCGACCGGGGCTTCCGCCACAAAAAACCGCTACTGAATTAAGAGTGTTCATATTTTTTCCTTGCTTTTATGAATAAATTATTTGATACTTTCAATAAATATGGTATATAATATCGTATAATACAAAAAGGTCAAGACAAATTTATAAGGATACAGAATGAAAAAATGTGCTTTTGCTTTACTTTTTACGTTATGGACTCAAAATTTATCGGCTCAGGAAGCCATCCCGTTATTTGCTGATTCTTCTTTTGAACCAAGTCAAACGGTTTCGGAAAAGCAATCTTTAAATTCTAAAACAGATGTGCCGACTGTGGTGAATACATCTAATTTACCGATTGTTAATGAAAAAAAATCTGAACAACCGAAACGCCGCCGTTTGGGTCGGGATGCTGAACCTTTAACAAAATTGGTTATTGCTCCTTTTCCGAATACGACAATTGAAATTGATTCTCGGTCTTCTATGGCACAGGAAAAAGCTCGAAATAAAAAGTATATAGAACAAAATATTCCCGAATCTGAATTGATTAAGCGTGAAACACCTGTAACGATGACAGAAACGATTGATGAACGAACAAAACAAATTATGGGTGAAAAAATCCGTGCAGGAGCTCTTAATCGTCATGATGTATCTCAATTTAAAATCGCCGGTTTAAAATTAGGTATGGATACGCAAACCGTTTATGAAGAAATGGTTGAGTTGGGATATACATTGACTCGTGTTGAAAAATCGATACCATTGTTTCGAACGAGTTATTATGACGATATTTGTCGCCGAAAACATGGACTAACTATTTTAAGTGATATTCGTCAGTGTGTATTAAATTATGCTGAAAAAGATGAAATACATTATGTATTCCGTGAAACATATGAACGTCCTCAATCGAAAGAAACGGTACAAGTTTCATATTCCACACCGGATACGATGAATGTAGCCTATAAAATCGCTTATAAAAGTAAGGGTGATAATTCATTGGGAACAAGTCGCCCCAGTTTAGCTAAAAAGAAACAGCGTCATGAAGAATTTTGGAATATGATATTTGATACATATGGACTTCCCGATGAAAATGATACAATTTTATGGGGAAATCCGAACACGATTTACATGCGTGCTTTGATGCGGGGAACATCATATGATGCTTATGTCTTTATGGAAGATCGATTGATACAGGATAAAGATTACGAATCGGCACAAACGGCTTTTAAAACGTTACGAAAACCGACAACATTTACGTTGACCGGTGTAACAGAAGAAGAATTTGATAAGTAAAGAGGTCTGAACATGTTAGAAGGTTTTAATATTAGTCGGTATTTGATAAACTATACACAATTGGCAAAATCTCGGCGATTAAATAATTTAGTTGGGCGTCAAGAAGAATTGGAACGATTGATACATGTTCTTATGCGTAGTACCAAAAGCAATCCGGTTGTGGTTGGTATGAATGGTATTGGTAAAACGGCATTGATTGAAGGTTTAATCAATTTTATGGCCTCGGATGGTGTTCCTTTGTCTTTAAGCGATAAAGAAGTTGTCGGTATTGATTTACCGAAGGTTATGTTAGATACAAAATCAGAAGCCCAATATAATGAATTATTGAAACGGATTATACAAGTTGTTGTTGACAGCAATAAACAAAAAATTTTGTATTTAAAAGATTTAAGTTTATTGGTTAATACGGATACGAATCCTGAAAATAAAGAAACGGCAAAGTTTTTAAAGTTATGTTTGTCATCCGATCAAATTATGATTATTTTGGAAGCAGATACGACCGGATATGTATCATATGTTGAAAAAGACGGAGCGGTTATGGCTCGTATTCAACCGATTATGATTGATGAACCGAATTTAGATGAAAGTATTGCCATTACCCGTGTGCGTAAGCGTTATTTTGAATTACATTATGATGTTTTGATTCCGGAAGAAAGTATTCGGACGGCTTGCCAATTGTCACATCGTTATATCAAACAGCGGGCGTTTCCGTCTAAGGCGTTGGATTTGCTTGATGATGCGTGTAGTTTACTCAAAATGGATGCTGAAAAAGGTATTCCGGGAGCTAATTCTTTAATTTTAACTCCCAATTATTGTTATCGAACGGTTGCTGACTGGACGGGAATTCCTGTTGAAAAAGTTGATGCAGAAGATAAGCAACGGTTGGCAATGGCTGAACAGCATTTGAAAAAACGTGTTATCGGGCAAGATTCTGCCGTAACGGTTGTTGCCAATGCGTTACGCCGTTCTCGTTCCGGCTTACAAGATCCGAATCGCCCGATTGGTTCATTCTTATTTATCGGTACAACCGGTGTCGGTAAAACAGAGTTGGCAAAATCATTGGCCGAATTTATGTTTAATGACGAAACGGCTTTATTGCGATTGGATATGTCTGAATATATGGAAAGAACATCCATATCTCGTATGATTGGTCCGGCTCCCGGTATGCCGGGGTTTGAAGCCGGTGGATTTTTAACGGAATCTGTTCGGTTAAAGCCGTTTCAAGTTGTTTTATTTGACGAAATTGAAAAAGCCCATTTAGATATTTTAAATTTGATGTTACAGTTGTTGGATGAAGGTCGTTTGACTGACAGCAAGGGGGTTACGGTTGATTTTAGAAATACCATTATTATTTTAACATCTAATGTTGGTGCTAATTTACCGAGTTATCAGCGTGTGGAAAAATTAAGTGAATATTTTAAACCGGAATTTTTAAATCGGTTAGATGATGTTGTATCGTTCCATCAGTTGAATGAAGAAGATTTACGTAAAATTGTTGATATTCATTTGAATAAGTTGTTAAAACGGGCTCAATCAGCCGGTTACAGCATTACGGTTGCCGATACGGCAAAAGATTGGTTCGTTGATGAAGTCTTTACATCAAAATTCGGTGTACGTGCTTTAAAACGATTGATTCAAAATCAGGTTGAAAATCCGTTATCACTTTTGATTATGCAGGAAAAAGTGAAAGTTGGACATGAAGTTTATTTGAATGTTGATAAATCCGGTCGAAAACTTCAAATTTACACAAGAAGTGCTTTGTCCGGTGTCGGATTTAGCGAAGAAAATGCCGAAACATCGTTGACGCAAGAAACGGCAACAGAAAAAGAAACAACCGTTGCAACCGAAAAAGCGTCTGTTAAACGGACTAAAAAAGAAATACATAAAAAATAACGATGGCATTAACGAATCGGTCTGAACAACAAAATATTTTAACGGATAAAGAACGTATCTCTCGTGATTTGTTGAGATGGTTTCGTTTACATGGTCGGGATTTGCCGTGGCGAGTAAAAGGAAAAGCACATGAAAATCCATATATGGTATGGATATCTGAAATTATGTTGCAACAAACGACTGTAAAAACCGTTTATGAATATTTTAATCGTTGGATGAGCCGTTTTCCGACCATTCAGGATTTAGCTAATGCCAAATTAGAAGATGTTTTATTAGTATGGCAGGGATTAGGATATTACACACGAGCCAAAAAAATATATGAATGTGCTCAAATTTTAGTAAAAAATTATCAAGGAAAAATTCCTGAAAATCGTGATGAATTATTAAAGTTACCCGGTATTGGTCCTTATACGGCTTCCAGTATTTGTGCGTTTGCGTTTAATAAGCCTGAAACGGTTGTTGATGGAAATGTTATTCGGGTTTTGGCTCGTTTGTATGGTATGACACATGAAGTTAGCAAGGAAGAAATTTATCAATTAGGGCAAACGATAACGCCGAAAAATGAGGGTGCGGATTATGCTTCTGCCATTATGGATTTAGGAGCAACAATATGTGTGCCTAACAATCCGCTTTGTGAGGCATGCCCGTTTAACAATTATTGTATTGCTTATCAACAAAATTTAACGGATGTTATTCCATTGATAAAAAAACCACTCAAAAAAATTAAAACAGGATTTGTTTATCTGATACAAAATAAAGCAGGAGATTTTTATATTGAAAAACGGGAAGGAAAGGGGCTTCTTTCCGGCTTATATGAATTTCCTTGGCAAGATAGTGAAGATTCCTATCCGTTATTTAATCATAATGGATGGAAAAAAACGAATCTGACGGTTACGCACACATTTACGCATTTTACATTGACATTGACGATTGTTTGTTTGCGAACAGATGATGAAAATATCTCGTCTTTAAGAGGAGAATTTGTTCCTGCATCCGATTTTAAAAACTATCCTTTTTCAACATTGATGAAAAAAGTGATGAAGCATGTGATTGAAAATAAGAAGCAATAATGTGTTTTAAATAACTATATCAAATGGTTATAATGATAATAAAAAAACAGGAGATTTCTCCTGCTTTTTTATTATATATATCAATTATGAAAGAGCAACGCCATCTGCATCATGGGTTACAGTACATATATCCACTAATACCCAAATCATTGCAACAAAAACGGGAATAACTAACAGACAACCCGGAAATACACATAAAATTTGTGTAATTGCTTTCTTTTTATATCCGGCATAAAAATTGTGGATACCCAGTCCTCCGAGAAATATAGCTAAAAGAATATAGATTAATCTGGATTTTTGCATTTTTAAATTTCCTTTTTCAACATATTAAAAATTAGAATAAAGTAGGTTAATTACATCTACATCCGATATACTACATAAATATCAGTCAAATTTCAAATACTTTTTTATGTACAACATAGCATATTTGTTATTATGCTAATCAATATCAAAAATGTATTTACATTAAGCGGTACAATGACTCTCAATGACGTTAATTTCATCATCTGTCAGATTAGTTTATAAACTATATCAGGAACAGTAAAATTATCCAATGATAATTTCTCTTTTAGGTATTTCTCCGTAAATAAAGTATGATATCCCATCTTCAAAAGCCTTATACATTTTTAAAACTGCGAATAATTTATAAAAATCATAAACGGATAGTTTAAAGACGTCAAAAGAGTGCTTAAAAAGCATCAATATAAAAAAAATGGGTTGTGAAAATTCCACAACCCATTGAAAAATACAATTTTTCGTATTTGTTCCAATTAACGTTTTGAGAATTGGAAGCGTTTGCGAGCTTTTGATAAACCCGGTTTTTTACGTTCAACAACACGAGAGTCACGTGTTAAGAAACCGGCACGTTTTAAAGCCGTGTGCAATTCCGGTTCAAACAAGTCTAAACAACGGCTGATACCATGACGTAAAGCATATGCTTGACCTGACAAACCACCGCCACAAACATTACATTGAACGTCAAATTGACCTTCACGATTTGTAACGGCAAACGGTTGATTGATAATCATACGCAAAACCGGACGAGGGAAGTAATCTTCCAAAGTGCGACCGTTAACTGTAATGTTGCCTTTACCCATCTTGATAATAACACGAGCAATAGCGTCTTTTTTCTTACCAACGGATTGAGAACGACCCAAAGCATCTTTCTTTGGTGCACGGACAACCGGAGTAGCTTGTTCAGCAGAAGCGGAAACTTCTTGTTTCAAATCTTCTAATGTTGCTTTTGTTTGTTTAGTAGCCATTATGCACCTCTTTTATTTTTACGATTTTTAGAAGCAATATCCAAAACAATTGGATTTTGTGCTTGATGAGTGTGTTCCGGACCAACAAAAATACGTAATTTACGCATTTGTTGACGACCCAATGAATTACGTGAAAGCATACGTTGTACGGCTTTTTCTAAAACACGTTCCGGATGTTCTTCCAATTGTTTTGAAACGGAAACGCCTTTAATACCACCAACATAACCAGTGTGATGATAATACATTTTTTGATCTAATTTATGTCCTGTTAATTGAACCTTTTCGGCATTTACAACAACAACATAGTCACCGCAATCTTGGTTCGGTGAGAAACATGGTTTGTTTTTACCACGTAAAATTGTTGCAATTTGGCTGGCTAAACGACCCAATACCAAATCTGTTGCGTCAATCATATACCATTTGACGTCACAGTTTGCCGGATTAAGTGTTTTTGTTGTTTTCATTGTCATTTTATAATCCTTTTCATCTGATAGACGCACATTTATACACTTTTAAAAAATATTTGTCAAGCACTTTTTGTTTGTTTTTTAAAGATTTTTTTATGCGGTATTTTTATACCGTATTTTAAATGTATTATTTTTCAATGACCAAGTTATTTTTTTGAAGAATGTCATAAAAACATTGACTTTTTAAAAGGAAACCGATAAACTGAAAGCGTCAGATAATCGGATAATCGCTGATAAAATTTATTAGAGGAAAGTCCGGGCTTCACGGGAACACGATACCGGATAACGTCCGGCCGAGGTGACTCGAGGGAGAGCGTCATAGAAAATAAACCGCCATGTATATCGTGGTAAGGGTGAAACGGCGGGGTAAGAGCCCACCGCAAATCAAGTAATTGGTTTGGCAGGACAAGCCCTATCGGAAGCAAGACCAAGAAAAGACGGTACATAATTTTATGTTAAAAAGAGAGTTCCTGCTCTGCCGGCGAAAGGTAGGTCGCTGGAGGTAAATAGCAATATTTATCCAAGACGAATGATTATCTAGAACAAAACCCGGCTTATGGATTATCTGACATTTTCTTTTTTATTTATCTTGAACGATTGATACATTTTTTTCATTATTGTCTGCTTTTCTTGAGTATATTTTAAAATAATAATGCTTAATTCGATTTGATGTCAAAAAAGATAATTCTCTATCAAAAGAAAAAATATCCCCTAAACGAATCGGGAAAAATGTTCTTAAAATCCCCTTAAAAAACATTAAAAAAACCGTTTGAAATTTTTTTAAACGGCTAAAATAAAAAGATAGTTAAATCAATATGTTAACTCGAAAAATGTGTCAAAAAAACGTCCCTTTTTTTTTGACATAATATTTTATGTTCTTTCGTTTGTTAACCAAAATTTTTAATTATTTGATTTTTCATGATTTTTTTCATTTTTAAAAAAGTGTACCCCCTTTAAGTCATAAAGGGGGTACGTTTTACAGTTTATTGCAGTTGAAATACGGTTTTACCGTCTTCACCGCAAATAGGACAAATCCAATTTTGAGGTAGTGATTCAAAAGGAATATCATCTTCATATATATATCCACACATGGTACAAACCCAATGTTTTGTCATATTAAAAATCTCCTTTCGTTTTTTTTATAAGGTTATATTGATTCTATTTCAAGGACAGACTCTTTTTATTTATGAAATATTTGTGTTGAAATTTTAATTAAAATGAATATAATTATCATATTGAATTTAAAAAAGAGGAAAATATGAAAAAATATCAATCTATTACAGTGTGGGCAGGGGCTTCGCCGACTATTTCATCTATCTACCATGAACCAATGAGGCGGGTCGGTGAACTACTGGCTGAAAATAATATTACGATGGTTTATGGGATTGGTGATGAAGGCATGATGGGGTGTGCTTTTCAGGGTGTTCGTAATAAAAATGGACGCGTTATTGGTATTACAACGAATAAATTGCTAGAGTTACAATGTAAAAATCGTGATGTATTTAAACCGGAAGAAATAATTGTTGTTGAAAATCTGGCTGTTCGTAAAGCTAAAATGATGCAAATGGGGGAAGCGATTTTGGTTGGTCCCGGCGGTTGGGGTACGATAGATGAAATTTCTGATTTTGCTGTTTCAATACAGACCGGTGAAATTCAAAGAAAACCAATGATTTTTTTAAATTTTAATCATTTTTGGGAACCTTTTGGGGAATTGATATTACATATGTTGCAAGATGGTACACTTAATCAAGATAAAATTGATTATATTGATTTTGTCAGTTCTCCTGAAGAAATATTCAAAGCGTTAGATAAAATTGAAAACAGATTGGTTGCTGAAAGAACGGTTGGTCGTCGCAGAAAAATAAAATCAAAATAGGGATAAAATAAATGACAATAAAACGAATTTTTTTAATTATGGTTATATTTTTCGGTGTTTGTTCTATTGTCGGCGTAGGGTATGCTGATAAAGTTGATCATGCTGAAAAAGCATTTAATGCCGGTATGAAGGCATATAATAATGAAGATTATCAAAATGCTGTTTATGCGTTTCAAAATTCTCTTAAATACGATGAAAAATTGTATAAATCTCATTATATGCTGGGTTTGTCTTTATTCATGAACAATGAAGCTGAAATTGCTGAAAATTACCTGATTAAAATGATTGATGAGTTTCCTAAGGAATGGAAATTACAGATTTTGTTAGCGGAATATTATGCCGGTCAAAAAAAATATGAAACATCAATCGCTTATTATGAAAAAGCCCTTGATGTAAAAAAAATGTCTAAAAATGAAAAAAGAAAATATCAAGAAAAATTAGATGCCTTAATTTTAGAACGAAGTGCTTTGTGGCAGGTAACGGAAGAAGAAAAAGAAAATATTTTAAAGCAAATTTCTTTTATGGAAAAGACATCATGGCGTCCGATAACGGTTGAAAAGAAAGGCTCCGAACTCCATTTGGTTTATTTACCGAAAGAAGAAGATGTAAATAAATGGAAAAGCATGATTGATATTCATTGTAGTCCTGTCGGTTTAGGTGGTTTTCAAGAGGTTAATCAAAAAACTGCCGATAAATTCAGAGAGTTAGGGGCAATATTAGACACAGTTGAAGCAGATGGTCAAATGCGTATATTTGAAACACGTGTTTCCGGAAAAGATAAATATTATGTCTTAGGTCGCATTTTTAAATCAAAGACGGCATTTTGTGTTGCTCAAATTAAAAAGAAAGGCAAATTGAAGCCGAAAGATATTGAAGAATGGACAGCGAAATTAAAATCAATATCAGTTGATTGATAAGATAGTTAATCAATAAAGTTGTGGAAAATCAATCATTATCTTTGTAATGGATGTTTCTTTTGAAATATCGTAGGGTATGATATATCTTTTGTGTTGTATCGTTCAAAGACCCACTCACTTTTCATCATGCTGAACACCACCCCCTACTGTCATGCTGAACTTGTTTCAGCATCTCATCGGGTTATGGCATGGTGCTTTATCGTCACAAGACCCTGAACCAAGTTCTGGGTGACGTATTTCCTCGTATAGATAAATTTACAAAAACGAATCGGGAAAAAATATTCTTAAAATCCCTAAAAAAAAACTATCAAAAAACCGTTTGAAATTTTTTCAAACAGCAAAAATAAAAATACAATTAAATCAATGTGTTATCTTCTGAAAATGTGTCAAAAAAACGTCCCTTTTTTTGACATAATATTTTAGATTTATTGCGTTGTCAACTAAAATTTGTAATTATTTGATTTTTCATTATTTTTTTG
>JAFTSJ010000025.1 GCA_017467335.1 Alphaproteobacteria bacterium | reverse complement strand
TCTAAAATATTATGTCAAAAAAAGGGACGTTTTTTTGACACATTTTTTCGAGTTAATATATTGATTTAGTTATCTTTTTATTTTTACTATTTGAAAAAATTTTAAACGGTTTTTTTATAAGTGATTTTGCGATATTTTAAGGCGGATTTTTTAACTTGACAATATATTATAAACGATTCGTTTTTGTGAATTTATCAGAATCCGGTGTTGTTTGCTACCATAATTCGATGAGATGCTGAAACAAGTTCAGCATGACGATATGAGAAGAAATACGTCACCCTGAACTTGATTCAGGGTCTTTTGACGATAAAGCACTCTGCTATAACCCCGTGAGATACTGAAATAAATTCAGCATGACGGTAGGGGTGGTGTTCAGCATGACGGTAGGGGTGGTGTTCAGCATGACAGTAGGGGTGTGTTCAGCATGACGGAAAAGGGTTTTTATGGTCTATGCCATCCTAAACATACCGCTATAATCCGAACGTCCCACCATTACCGAAAACACCTCACGGAGAGGTCAATATTTGATTATTATCTTTAAAATTTTGTCTTTATATAATCAGTTTTGTTTTTTTTTGGCGTGTAGGGTTGTTATTTGATTTCTTTTTTAGAAAGGGGTCTTCTTAACGGATTGTCACAAATACCATTTATCCAAAATTGTTCAAACGGAAATGTCATGCCGGGATCATACTTTCTATCCGGTGCAATATCTGAATGGGCAACAACATTTTGAGGAGAAATATGATATTTTGCCATCAGTGTACGACACAGAGATATACCGGATTCAATTTGTTGTTGTGTAAACGTATCAAAAGTCCAATCACTGCGTGCCGGACATTGAAATTCAATGCCGATGGAATGGCTATTTAAATCTTCACAGATATTACCCCAAGAAGCAATACCGGCATGCCATGCTCGCTTATCATCGTCAACCAGTTGATAAATGGTGCCATCTCTATCAATAACATAATGAGAACTGACACGTGGTTGTTCTTCTTTTTCAATCAGATAATAAAATGTTTCAGATAATGTATTTGTAGCCGTTGCATGCAAAACAATCATATCAATCGGACATGTTCGTTCGTTAAAATGTGTTGATGGCTTTGATATGATATTCATTTTCTTTTTCCTTTATGGGTGTAGGTTAATATGTACAGATGTTGGGCGCATAAATCCATGACACAATGCAATCGCTAAAGCATCCGATGTATCTGCCGGTATTTTGTCAGGAACGGTTTTAAGGAGAGTACGAACCATCATATCAATTTGTTTTTTATCGGCATGACCGGCACCGACAATCATTTTTTTTATTTGATTGGGCGTATATTCAGCAACGGATAAATGATATAAAGCCGGTGTTAATAAAACAACGCCTCGTGCTTGACCTAATTTAAGCGTTGATGTCGGATTGTTATTCACAAATGTTTGTTCAACGGATACTTCATGTGGTTGGTATGTTTCTATGATTTTTTTGAGTTCTAAATGCAGTTCGGCTAATCGGTCAGATAAACAACCGGCTGTTTCCGGATTGATAACACCGCCGGCAATGAAACGAAAACGGGTGCCATCTTTTTCGATGACACCCCATCCTGTGTGACGTAATCCGGGATCAAGACCCAAAATACGAATCATTATTCTGCTCCTTCAATTTGAGCCATAATATCTTCGGCAATATCCGCATTCGTGATAACCCGTTGGACGTCATCATCTTCATTTAAAATATTGATAAATTTCATCAATTTTTGAGCTGTTTCTAAGTCCGTTATTTCTTTTTGTACAAGTGGTTTCCAGTCTAATCGAGCAGCATTCGGTGTGCCTAATTGACTTTCCAATGCTTCCCGAACAGCAGATAAATCATCCGGAGAACATGTAATTTCATGTGTTTCATCAGTTGAAACAACATCATCAGCCCCGGCTTCCAAACCAGCTTCAAAAATAGCATCAGGTGTACCGACATTAACCGGATATTCAATGTAACCAATGCGTTCAAAATTAAATGTAACCGAACCTGTTTCACCTAAAGCCCCGCCGTTTTTAGAAAAGGCTGCTCGTAAAGATGGAGCCGTTCGGGCACGGTTATCTGTTAATGCTTCAACGATAACGGATACTTTTCCCGGACCGAATCCTTCATAGCGAACTTCTTCATAATTTGATGTATCAGCCCCTTGTGAGCCTTTGGCAATGGCTCGTTCAATGTTGTCTTTCGGCATGTTTTCAGAACGAGCGTTTTGAATCGCTAAACGTAAACGGGGATTTGACGATGGATCAGCTCCGCCGGCTTTAACGGCAACCGTGATTTCTCGAGCCAGTTTTGAAAAAACCTTGGCTCGCATTTTATCTTGAGCCCCTTTGCGATACATAATATTTTTAAATTGTGAATGTCCTGCCATATTTAATTCCTTTATTGTTAATTTTTATCAATAGACCGCTTATATCATATTTCATGCGTATTTTCAAGTGCGTTCCCAATGCGAATAGGAAAAATTTTAATGGCCTGTCCTGTTTTTTCATCAATCTCAACACAAACTCCGCAAAATGTACTGTTCGTTTCGGCCGGTTGAAGACGTCCCTTTTTATCCGGTGTAAAAAAACGTGCCAAAGCACTTTCTTTTTGCATACCGATAACCGAATCATAATCACCACACATGCCAACATCTGTCATATAAGCTGTTTTGTTGGGTAAAATATGATAATCTGCTGTCGGGATATGCGTATGTGTTCCGATAACAACACTGGCACGTCCGTCTAAAAAATGACCCATGGCAACTTTTTCAGCGGTTGCTTCGGCATGAAAATCAACAAATAAGATGTCATAATCTATCCCTTTTTGATGGGTATTGAGCCATTTTTCCATCACCGAAAAAGGATCTTCGGCTGAACGCATATAAACACGTCCAATCAATTGAACAATGGCAACTCGAACACCTGTCGGTGTGGTAAAAATACACCATCCTTTACCAATTGTGTTTTCCGGAAAGTTCAGAGGGCGGACAATCACATTGTTTTCGGCTAAAACAGGAAAAATATCCGTTTTATCAAAAGAATGGTTACCAAGTGTTACGACATCTGTTCCGTGTTTGATAAATTCGTCAAAAATGCGAGGCGTAATTCCAAAACCATGTGCCGCATTTTCACCATTTGCAATAACAACGTCAATATTTAATTTCTCCCGCAATATCGGTACAACATGATGAACAATCTTACGTCCGGCTTTGCCGACAACGTCACCACAAAATAACAATTTCATTTTATTTCTCTTTCAAATGATCCATAGAAGACGGTTGTTGAGCAATTAACGTATTTAAATCAGTTGCCATATTTATAATTTTGTTGGTTAAATGAGACAATTTTTCCGTTATTTCACGGTTGGCTTCATCTAAGCGAGAGGCATTTGTGTTTTTTTCTAATTGGCTTTTTTCTTCGGCTAAAAGTAAACATAACATAGCCAACAATTGTCCTTCTTGCATGAAACCGATGTTTTTTATCAGATTATTAGCACGGGCATCTAATCCTTCTGCCAGTGTTCGCATGTAATTTTCCTGCCCGTCCGCACACGAAAATTTATAAAACCTTTCCCCGATTTTGAGCGATACAATTGCCATTATTCGTTTCCTTTAAGTGTACTGATGATTTTATCAATGCGTTGATAAGCTGTTTGAACAACTTGTTTGAGTTCTTGGGAATTTTCTTTTGTCTGTGTATGGGCTTTTTTGACGGTATGTAGAGCCGTTTCCAATTGAACGACTGCTTCTTCTAACCGAGAAATTGCACTTTTAACGCTATCCATTTTATTATCCTTTATTATATTTTTCGCCGAGCCTTAAACGCCATTTGCAACGTTCCGTCATCAAGATAATCCAGTTCGCCCCCGACAGGGACACCCCGTGACAATGTTGAAACCGTACAGGGTAAATTTTCAAGTCTGTCAAGCAAGTAATGAGCCGTTGTTTGTCCTTCAACCGTTGCCGGTAAAGCCATAATGATTTCCGTATCAGGTTGGTGTGTTGCTTTTTGAAACAGCGGTTCGATTTGTAATTCATCCGGTCCAATGCCATCTAATGCCGATAATAACCCCCCTAACACATGATAATAACCCCGATAAACACCGGAACGTTCAATAGCCCACAAATCAGCAACATCTCGTACAACACAAATTTGTGTTTTTTGACGATTTAAATCCTGACAAATTGTACACGGAGATGATGTATCTAAATTACCGCAAACAGGACACGTTTGAACGGTATCCAATACCTGTTTCATAGCATCAACCAATGGCACAAATTGTTTTTCTTTTTGTGCCAGCAAAGACAAAACAGCCCGCCGAGCCGAACGAGGTCCCAGTGTCGGTAGTTTTGATAATAACTTAATTAAATGTTCCAGTTCCGGTGCAGCCATTAACTTCCTTTATGTAAGCAAGGCGAACAGTGTTCGCCTTGGTTGTTCATTAGAACGGCATTTTAAAGTTTTTCGGTAAACCAAGAGATGTTTGAATGCGATCCATTTCAGAAGCCATTGTTTCTTCTGTTCTATCATGACAATCACGTAATGCCAATAAAACCAAATCTTCCAATGTTTCAACATCATCTTTATCTACAACGCTGGGATTGATGGCGACTTTTAACGGAACGCCTTTACCTGTCATGGTAACAGTTACGGCTCCGTTACCGGCAGAACCTTCAAATTCTTGCCGTTCCATTTTGGTTTGTAAAATGTTCATTTGCGATTGAACCATTTGTGCCTTTTTCATCAAATCACCGATGTTTTTCATTTTTTCTCCTTTGTTTTGTTAGTATATGTTCTATATATAAAGAAAAAAGATTCAAAAGTAAATTTAAAAATGCACATCAGACACATTTTGTGACATAAAAAAATTGACAAATCCATACACTTGTGGTAGTCTGTCAAAAAAAATGAAGGTATCCCATGAAAAGTCCGATTTTATTTGAATTGTCTGAGATAAAAGACCTATTTGACGCATTTAAAGAATTTTTGCGAACAAAAGGTGTTTACGAAGAACATCTTGATCACCTTAAAATGTATGATACTTCTTTTTTTCGGCTTGTTATTAAAAGTAATCAAACAAAAAAAAGGTTTAAGTTAAGAAAACATGATTTGTTGGGAAAAAGTCGTATCGGCGTTGAGCAAGGATATAGCCGACCTACAGATCAAAAAGTGCGTTTTTATCATGTTTGGGGACAAAACAATGATGTTGCCTCATTGACCCCTGTACAAATTCGATTTAAAAATCGGTATATCAATGTGTTGGGAAATGTGAATCAATTGTTTAAAGATGTGCGTATTTTTCTGTCTCCCGAAGCATTGATACAAGCTAAAACGGACGATGTTACCCCTTTTAACGAAGTGCCTGTTAAAAATCCGCACGCTATTGAGGAGTTGGTTTATTTGGCTGAAACATATGATGAATTTGTTTCTCAATATCAAGGGAAAAAAACACAGGAAAATTTTAATATCTATTTTAAAAATCAATTTCTTGTTAACGTGTTGTCACCGTATTTTCGTCAATCTATGGCTGAACCGATTATTAAAATAATGGAACAGACTCGGCGGTTGTTAAGCGAAACATTGCTCAAACATTTCAGACCGGACATCTTGGCTCGACAAAGCGAATTGAATGATACGCTTCCTGCGGAAAATTTTTTAAAAAACAACAAAGATGAAATTTTTGAAATAGCACAACGAGTCGGTGTGATAGAAAATGCTCAAAAATTGATTCAACTGCATCAATTGCGAGACAGGTTATCACATCCGGATATCAATATGGATGTTTTGGTTGATGTTCCGTCTTGTGTGAATGACATATATGAAACAATTCTAAGTTTAATCAGACGCATTACAACAACAAAAAATTTATCTGTCAAAAAAGTCCCTTCTTTAATGACGGTTGATGATGTTCGGTTTGTTATTGATGTGGTTAATAATTGTTCAATCAAAGATTGTATTCCTATCGTTGAAAAAAATAAAGATATTGAAACGCCAACATTGATACATGCCATGCAATGTTTGGATATTGCTTTTCAAAGTATCAATATTGTTGATTCAAACGGGAAGCCGTTGAAAGGGAAAAAACAATGTCAATGGTTGGTTGACGAAGGTATTATTTCTGATACGGATAAACAAGATTATGAAACAGCTAAAACGTTAAGAAATACGGTATGCCATGGGAACGCAACACCACAAACACATACGGACATTGTTGCAAGTAACACCATATCACAACAATTAACGCAAAAAATTATTCAGAATATCAACCAAAAAACTGTGTAAAACGAGTATAAACACACAAGATATAATACCAAGATGAAGGTGTGTCACTTTATCAGACATACAAAAAAATGACATCGACAAAATGCCGATGTCATCTGTTACCTTGATAAATGAATGACGTAAAAATCGTTCTATCCACCCAATTTTTAAACGCCGTTCCAAGGCTGTTTGTAAAGATGAGGTGTCTGTGTGTTTGATAATAAAAAAAGACGAAACCATCTGTACAAAAGATTGTTCGATATTTGACAAAATCAAAATAACGCAACCTTCGACATACATATAACAACATTTTAATATAAAGTCAATATAAAAAATAAAAATTTAATTAAAATTTTATTTTAATAAGATTTGAGCGGTGTTTTGTTACGTCCTCGTTTATTTTGAGAAACCGGTTCGGGATGGATAACCAAGTTCATCTGAGGAAATATTTTTTGAATTGCTTCTTCGATTTTATCAATTTTATCATGAGCTTGTCGTAAGGTTAAGTTATCATCTAATGAAACGGAAAATTGAGCAAACATTTCATTACCGGATAATCTTGTTTTCAAATCAAAACAATCATATACACCATCTAATGAACAGGAAATTTTTTTAATTTGTTGACGAACATCAGATGAAATTTCAGCATCCATCAGCATATTAAATGATTCTTTGAAAATATGAAAAACACTTATTCCTAAATAAACGGCAACACAAATACCGAATAACGAATCGATAAAGTACCATTGACAAAAATAAGACATTGTCATTGATAACATAATACCGATATTCATAAAAATATCACCGGTATAGTGGGTTAAATCAGCACGAATAGATAATGAATTTGTTTTTTGAACAACGTTTTTTTGGAACAATACCAATACGAATGTTAAAATAACGGCAATCCCCGTAATCATCAATCCGAACATTATTTCATGAATGGGTTGCGGATTGATAAGTCGTAAAACGGATTCTTTCAGTAAAACACATGAAGCAACCGAAATGATAATTCCTTGAAATAAACTGCCTAACGCTTGTGCTTTTCCATGCCCGAACCGATGATGTTTGTCCGCCGGAGTTGTTGCTTCTCGAACGGCAATTAAATTAACCACGGATGTCATCATGTCTTGAATCGAATCAAATAAACCGGCTAAAATAGAAACAGAACCGGTTAAAAAAAATGTAACGGCTTTGATAGCCGTCAAAAATAACGCCGTTGTAACAGATAATACACAGGCTGTTCGCATCAGTTTGTTTTTTTGTTCATTTATCGATGTTGTCATTTTACAAAATAGGATAAAGATAACCGCTTGTTCTGTCAATATCTTTTTATAACAGCGGTTGACAGTAAAAGGCAATAATTATTTTTTTTTAAAATAAAACTTGTCAAGAAGGTAAAAAATCCTTATCCTTGCTTTAAATAAAACAAAGGGAGACGTTATGGATAAAGTAAAAGTAAAACGAATTGTTAAAAAAGCAATATCATGGGCCGGTTTATTCTTTTTTATTTTGGCAGCTGTTATGTTATATACACAGTTATCAAAATATGAATTTGCCGATATTAAAAATGCTGTTTTAGCTATTCCGACTGCAAATGTTTTGATGGCATGTGTTGCTTCGTTTTTGGGATATGTGGCGTTGTCATCATATGATTATTTGGCTTTGCGGTATATCGGGCGAAAATTAGAAGCGTGGAAATGGATTTTTGTCGGTTTTATCGGTTTTGCCGTTAGTAACAACGCCGGTCATGCTGTTGTATCGGGGGGAGCCGTTCGGTATCGGTTATATACCCGTTGGCGTTTTAAACCGAATGAAATTGTGCGGATGGTTACGTTTTCGGGTTTTACGTATTTAATTGCCTGTTTCTTTTTAAGTGATTTGGGATGGATTTTAACTCCTGCTCACGCATTTGAAGGTCAAAATGCGTCACAATGGACAACGCATTTTGTGGCATTTATTTCTTTTATCGGATTGTTAATTTATTTCGGGTTGTGTTATTTTTATAAAAAAACGCTGATTATACATAATGTTCCGTTTAAAATGCCCAGTGTTAAAATGGCTTTCGCACAGGTCATTATCGGTGGGTGCGATATTGTTTTGGCTGCGTTTGTTTTGTATTTTTGTTTAATTCCCTTTGTTTATAT
Source organism: Alphaproteobacteria bacterium (assembly GCA_017467335.1). Lineage (GTDB taxonomy): Bacteria > Pseudomonadota > Alphaproteobacteria > CAAHEQ01 > UBA3637 > RGIG4140. The sequence continues at coordinate 13,652 of JAFTSJ010000025.1, read as the reverse complement.
TCCGTTTGATGTATTTATCGGTGTGTTTATTATCGCTCAGGTATTGGGTGTTTTTAGTCAGGTCCCCGGTGGGCTAGGTGTTTTTGAAACATTGTTTTTGGCTATTTTACCCAATGATGCCAATACGGCGTATTTGTTCGGAGCGTTAATTGCTTATCGTATTATTTACTATGTTTTACCGTTGATTATTTCCGGTATCGTACTGGTTACATATGAAACATATCGAGCTCGGCGTTTTCGACAAATAAAATCGGCTGATTGATGAAAAAATGAACTTTTTGTGTTTTGTTTCCGTTTCTTTTTGTGTCAGAAGAAAGGAGAAACGACATGTTTTATCGTTATATCATAACATCCTTGGTTGTTGTTGCCGTATGCACGCAAGTTGTTACACCGGCGTTTGCTCAAACCGTTATTACGTCAAATGGTTTATATTACGGAAATAATGTCAGTGGTCAGACCATTATTGTTCAAGATACAATGCCGACATCGACATATATTGTTCAACAACCATCTCAACCGGTTATTGTTCGTAATGTAGAAACAACCTATACCACAACTTATCCGGTCAGTGATACCATTGTTGCCGGTGTAACGGGTTTAATCGGGGGCGTCTTATTGGGTCAGTTATGGCATCATCATGATAAAAAACATCATTATAAGCCGGCTCCTCATTCAAAGGGACATAAACCCCACGCCCATCGACCGAATAAACCAACAGCTGGTCGGCATTCATCTAAACACCATCGTTAAAAGGATAAAATATTTTGTTACATAAAATCCGACAATATTTTGTTGGATTTTTTTTGTCAATATCAGCAGACAGTATTGTTTTTTTTCTTTACATTTATCAGAATATGTTTAAAATAACCGTATATCAAGTATGGGAGATGACAGTATGCGTCAGTTAGTATCTTTTGTTATTTTAAGCGGAATGATTTTGGGGCTGGTCGGATGTGCTACGCCGGCCAAAGAACCGGTTGTACCGGAACCGGCTCCGACACCACCGGTGGTTGAAAAAGTTGTTGTTCCGCCTAAACCTGCTCAAAAACAAAAACCGATTAAAACACATTCTTTAGGTATTATCGGTGAAGTTGAACCGATTTATTTCTTGCCGATGAAAAGTGCTTTTCTTGCCCGAATTGATACGGGGGCTAAAAGTTCATCCATTGATGTAACGGATTTGCATGAATTTGAACGAGAAGGTGAAAAATGGGTTTCTTTCTATCTTGTTAACCGAAAAACAAAGGAACAGCACCTTTTCGAAAAACGGTTACAACGCCAAGTTAAAATTAAACGAGAAGGTAGTTCCGAAGCCCGTTTGGTGGTTTTAATGACCGTTCGGTTTGGTAAAGAAAAATTGACGGTTCCGTTTTCTTTGGCAGACAGAAGTAAATTTGATTATCAAGCATTGGTTGGACGTAATATTTTGCAAGGACGAGCCATTGTGGATATAAATCGCTCAATGACGTTATACTAATTTGAAATTGAAAAGAGGATTTGATGTTAAAAAAAATCTTTTCCGTTCGGACATGGTTAACAATCGGTTTGATATGTTCGATTATTTTAGCCGGTTGGCATATTTATTATAAAGTACAATTTTGGGGATTTGATTTAACACCGAACCAACAAACGCCCGTTTGGACAATTGAATCGCATTTAACATTTAAACCAACGGAAAAACCGTTGCAAATTTCTTTTTTCAGACCGGATGGTACGGCTTCGTATAAAATTTTAGATGAATCCGTTATTGCCAAAGGATATACTGTTGAAGAAACACCGGAACAATATATTTTAACGGCTCAACCCAAAAAACGAAATCAAAGTATTTACTATCGTATTTTGGTTTATGATAACCAAGAAAGTCGTGGTAAAATTAAAGAAGAAAAGCCTGTATCTGTTCAAATGCCGATGTTTGATGATACAACAAAGCCGATTGCTCAACAAATTATTACGTTATCTAAAGCATTGGAAGGTAATCCCGTTCAGCAATTGATTCGTTTATTGAATCATCCGATTCCCAATGAAACGGTGGTGGCATTTATGCCGGAACGTAAAAACAGTCGTGAAACAGCTGAAATTTTAATTGATTTATTAGCTCTTCAAAAAATTCCGGCTCGGGTTGTTCGGGGTATGATTTTGGAAGAAGGAAAAAAGACAACCGTTCCTGATGTTATGTTGGAAGCATATGATGCCCCCAATAAACGGTGGATTACTTATGATATTCAAACAGGGAAAAAGGGTGTTCCCGAAAACTTTATTATTTTGCAACGAGGCGGTAAATCATTGGTAGATGTACGAGGCGGGGTTGATTCGTTGACAAAATATTCTGTTTTAAAATCGGTTAGTTCGTCTTTAGGTATGGCTCGGTATCGGGCCAAAGCCGTTAGTCAGGAAAAATTGTTTTCTTTTTCGATTTATAATTTGCCGATTGAACAACAAAATGCTTTAAAGTGGTTGATGATTTATCCGTTGGCTATTTTAATCGTTGTTATTTTGCGAAATGTTGTCGGGTTAAAAACAATGGGAACATTTACGCCAATGCTTATTGCCTTGGCTTTGGTTCAGACAGGGTTTGTTGCCGGTCTTATCGGATTTGGATTGGTGGTTGGTATCGGATGTGTGATTCGAAATGCGTTATCCAGATTAAATTTGTTATTGGTACCCCGTATTTCTGCTGTTGTTATTTTTGTGATTTTAATTATTCAAGTCAGTGCGATTTTAGGGTATAATTATGATTGGGATGTGGCGACCGGTGTTTTGTTTTTCCCGATTATTATTATGGCTTGGATTATTGAACGGGCTTCTATTATTTGGGAAGAAGAAGGATTCCGTCATGCCGCCAAAGAAGTTATTAACAGTGTGATTGTGGCTATTATTACCTATTTTGTTATTGTTAATCCGAGCATTCGTCATATTATGTTTGTATTTAATGAACTCAATTTGGTTATTTTGTTTATTGTCATGTTGTTAGGAACTTATACGGGGTATCGCTTAACGGAATTAAAACGGTTTGCTCCGCTTGTTCGGAAAAAGGACACTGAATGATAAAGTTATTTAAGCGATTTGTGTTTCCGTGGCAGTTGAAAAAAACAGGCGTTTTAAGTATGAACAGACGCAATTATGCCGTTATTTCCGCTTATAATAAACGGCGATTGTTCCCGTTGGTTGATGATAAGGTTTTAACAAAAAAACTGGCTAATAAGATTGGTATTCAAACGCCGAAACTCATCGGTGCAATTGATGCACAACACGAAGTTAAAAATTTCCTCTCTTTAATTCAAGAACATAAAAGTTTTGTGATAAAACCGGCTCACGGTAGCGGTGGAAAAGGTGTTTTGGTTATCAAAAAGCATACACAAAATTATTTTCAAACAGCTTCTGAAAAAATTTTGACTTATCGGGAAGTATATCAACATATTTCCAATATATTAAGCGGTTTATATAGTTTGGGCGGGCGGTATGATACAGCCATTTTTGAAGAAATGGTTAATTTTAGTAATATTTTTCAAGGGCTTAGTTATCAAGGGATTCCGGATGTCCGTATTATTGTATTTCAAGGGTATCCGGCAATGGCAATGATGCGTTTGGCTACGAAACAATCCGGTGGTCGAGCCAATCTACATCAAGGAGCTGTTGGCGTTGGCATTGATATTCAAACAGGGAAGGCTATTGCTGCCGTACAACATAATAAACCCATTCGTTTTCATCCGGATACGGGAGCTGACTTAATGACATTACAAGTTCCTTTTTGGCGGGAACATTTGACGATGGCAGCCAAAGGGTTTGAAATGACCGGTTTAGGGTATTTGGGAGCCGATATTGTTTTGGATAAGGAAAAAGGTCCGATGGTTTTAGAATTAAATGCCCGACCGGGGTTGGCTATACAAATTGCCAATCAAAACGGATTAGCTGATGTGTTAAGAAAAATTGAACAAACATATCCGGCGGATTTGTCGGTTGACCAACGTATCGATTATGTTTTAAATCAAAAATAATCAGGTATTGTCTTCTTTTCTTAAAAAAAAGATTTATTTTTCAAAAAAAACACATAAAAATACATTTTTTGCTGTTAATTTATTTTTATCCTGCTATAATCATATATGAAATGTATAGTAAAGGGAGAAAATCATGCGTGAACCGATTTTGAAGGCTGTTGCCATGCCTCCTCGTATCTTTTGGGTACCTGTTGTGCCGGCAATTGTTAATTTTTCAGTTCAGATGGGGATAACATTGATGTTTGTTGTTGTTTATCAATGGAATCCGCTATGGTTTATTCCGTTTATTTTAATCGGTCATATTATTATGGCTGCGATTGCTTGGCGAGAACCGCATATGTCCAATATGATGATGACATATGGTCCGATGGCGTCTCCGTCAAAAAACATATATCCCAGTAAGGGAAATAAACTAGCCCCCTAGAATAAAGGAAAAAACATGGATAGCATACCTGTTGATATTGGCGTAACTGAAATGTTGGTACATGGAGCAACATCATTTTCAACGATTGTTGCGATTATGGGTGTTATTGGTGCAATGATGGTTATTTCCGTCTTTGTTACGAAATTGGGAGATATTATTTTACCTCGTCCCAAAGAAACCCGTGTTTCTGATTTTTTACCGTTTAGTAAATTGGATGAAGATGGAGCAACCATTCATTTGCGAAATGGGGCATTGGCTCGTGTGTTTGAAGTAAAAGGGGCGGATACGACTTTGTTAACACGGCAGGAACGGTTTGCTTTGGCGAATGCTCGTAAGCAATGGATTGATGCGATGGCACAATTGGAAGTGGTGGCTCGTGTTATTACGATTCGGGAACGTGTTTCATTAAAAGATATGGGCACACATCGTGACAGTAAATTATTGAAAGCCATTTCTGATAAATGGATGGATAGTTTACATCGTGTTTTTAAAAATAAACATTACATTGTTTTATCTATCAATGACCGGAAAACGGCAAAAGATGATTTGCAACAGGCTTCGTTGGCGTTGACATCAATTTTAGATCCGTATCAACCGGTTCTTGTTTCTGAAAAAGCACCGTTTAAAAGTCAAGACCAAAGTCCGTTTTGGTTGTTTGCTCAGTTAGCTAGTCCGCTGTCTGTTCCGAAACCTCGTGTCGGCGGAGAACAAGGGGATTATTTGAATGCTTTGCTGACAGCGGATTATATTCACTTTACCAAGGATGACGGGATTATTCGTTTTTCATCTGGAGATACGGAAAAATTAGCGATATGTATCGGTATTCGTAAACCGGGTGATTTTATGGATGAACAAATGATTGCCGATATTTTAAGTATCGATTGTGAAGTAACGCTTGTCCATAACATTAAAGCAATTCCGATGATTAAAGCCAATATGGCGTTAATGCACCAACGGCGTATGGCGTATTTGACATCTTTTTCCACAAACGTTTTAGCACAATTTAATACGGCTTTGGAATGGATGGATCAGTCGGATGCGGACGGGCAAACACTTAACGAATATGCTATGAGTATATTTGTGTTTGGGAAAACAAAAAATGAATTAAAATTCGGACAAGAAGAAATCGAAAAAATTTGTCGTATTTATAATACAACACCTGTACGGGACGGGTGGGCTGCTCAGGCAACATTCTTTTCTCAATTCCCGACATACGAAGTTTATCCAAGGACATTTTTATATTTATCACGGGTTGTTGCTTGTGCTATTTGTGTTGATAAAACGGCCGAAGGACGTACAAAATCCGATTGGGGTCCGATGCCTTTATCTTATTTCAGAACAATTACGGGAACGGCTTATGCTTTTCAATTCCATGTTACGGAAGAACCGTACGCCGTTGCTCATACAGCCTTAATCGGTCCGACCGGTCAAGGTAAAACAACATTCTTTTCATTTATGGCCGGACAGGCAATGCGTATACCTGATTTACATACTTATTTCTTTGACAGAAATAACGGGGCAAAGGTTTTTGCGTTAATGCAGGATGCACCGTATGTCCGGTTTGACGGTGGAGAAGAATCCGTTTCTTTGAATCCGTTTGCTGTTCCTGATACATCAGATAACCGTGCCTTTTTACGAACATGGATGCGTGATATTACCGGTGGAACAGATGCGGTTTCTGAACAGGAAATTGCTCGTGCCGTTACAACAGCCTTTGAATATTTGCGACCGGATGAACGGTTGATGAAAAATTTATATAAAAGTTGTTTCGCCCCGAATGGTTTTATGCGGAGAGAATTATTCAGGTGGGTTAATGATGATCAATATGGTCGGGTTTTTAACTCATTGACGGACAATTTGGATTTATCCAGTCGTTATATGGGGTTTGATTTTACAACGATTTTCCAAGATGGTGTTTTGGCTCCGGCAGTTATCAGTTATGTTATGCACCGGATTCATACTTTGGCAACGGCTATGGGAACACCCAGTTTGATTATGATTGACGAAACGGCTCCGATGTTGGAACATCCGATGTTTAAGGAAAGTTTTATTGTCGGATTACGGGAAGGGCGTAAAAAACGGCAAGCGTTCTTATGTGCTTTCCAACAGCCTCGGTTCTTGGATGATAACGGTTTAGGTGATGTTATTCGTGGGCAATGTCAAACGGTTATCTTTTTCAGAAATCCGCAAGCGAATCCGTCTGATTATGCAACATGGAATTTATCGCCTCGTGAAATGAATTTCGTGTTGGGTAAAGAATTTGCTGATAGAAAATATGCTATATTGGTTTCTCGTCCGGCCGTTCACGAATCTGTCATTTTAGATGTTGATTTAAGTGGGTTGGGACCGTATTTGAAAGTTTATTCTTCCGGTAATAAAAATGTGTTGTTGGCGGAACAATTATCTCGTCAAATCAAAGATACAGATGCATTGGTTCAAGCTTATCTTGAAAAGGCATAAAAAGAATATATGGATACGAAAAAAGATATTTTTGACATATATAATACCTGTCATCAATCATACATGGGGTATGTTTTATTTCGGATAACGAAAAATAAACATATTATTCAGCCGTTATGTGATTTAATTAACCAAACGGCAGAAGAAATTCCAACTGATGTTTTGTTTTCAACACAAGAACGGGAAATTTTTTTTCGACAAAATCCTCAACCACTGACAGAAATACCTGCTACGGCAAGAGAAGATGTGTTAAAAGGAAGTCAACCTATCAATATTGATTGTTTACCTCAAAATAAATTAACTGAAAAAGCAACTGTTTTACGTAATCGCTTGCGATTGTCATCGGTATCAAAATATTTAGACGACTGGAACAGCGATTTGCAACTGTATTTATATTCTGGAATGGGAATAAACGGTTTTCCGAATTATCCGGAAGATAAAAATTTTCCGATACAGAATCATATCAACATCGGCTTAACAACAGGTTGTTTTGATAAAGGTGTTTTTGTTGCGGCTATAACGGCAGGACATGAATTTGCCCATAATATTTTAAATAAAGACGTAGCGGCGTTGGTTGATTTATCTTTGGCTCAACAGGAGGCATGTCGTTGTTATTATCAAGAGATGACAACTTTGAACAGTCATTTGTCAACAAAGAAAGTTTTGCCCCAAAACCATGTTGAAAAAATTTTAAATCCCGTTGTTTCAATGGCTCGGCGAGAGGAAGCCTTTTGTCATTGTGTCGGATTGATTTTGGCTCATGAAATGGGGTATGATATTTCACGGGCGTATGATATGCCACTGTCATATTGCAAGCAAAAAAACGTATCGCAGATTAGTATATTACACCCGTCTCCTCGTCAATGGTGTGGTTTAATTCATACGATATTAAAAATGCGACCTCAATTGCAACGAAAGGGTCGGTTGAGTGAGTATCAGGCAGATAAGACAAGTTGATATTTTTTGTTTGTTTTTTTGATGAAAAGCATGTGTTGTAAGATATCATGTTTTGTTTGCTAATGGGTATTGATAAATGTTAACGTTTTAACTTTGCGTTGATATTTTTAATTTTTATCTTGACTTTCTTAAAAAAAGTCATTATACTGGCGTCCTATGGTTTAATTTTTTTAATATTTAAGTGGTGATTTATCATGGCAAAGCCGACAACAGTTGAAATCAAATTAGAAAGCACAGCCGGAACGGGTACTTTCTATGTTACAAAGAAAAATCCGCGTACAAAAACAGAAAAAATGAAAGTACGCAAATACGACAAAAAAGCAAGAAAACATGTAGAATTTGTCGAAAAGAAAATTAAATAAAAAAACCGCCGGTTAGGCGGTTTTTTTGTCTGGGATAAAGAGGAAGACCAAATGACCAAAGATTGCTTGCCTTATTTTAATACCTTAACAACTGCCTGGGAGTATATACAGCAATATCGGGAGAATCGTGAAAAATTAAGTGCAACTGATGAAAATGGCAATACCCTTGCACATTTATTTCCTGAAACGGCTTTTCGCTTACACGACTTGGGAATTGATGTTAGTTGTGTTAATAACATTGGTGAAACACCGTTAATGACAGCGGTAAAACGGGGAAAGAGTCCGTATGAATTGTTGAATTTAACGGATTCGGCTGTTATTAACAATCGGTATTTGACGGGTGATACATTGTTGACAATGTATTTGAAGACGGAACGATCGACTTTTTGGAGTGCTCATTTTGTTCAAAATTTATGTGAAAAGGGGATTGATGTTAATGCGTCTGATGGGAATGGACGAACGCCGATTTCATTTTTCTTTCATAAGGGAAAATTAAACGGACAACTTATTTCGTTACCGTCTTATTTAGATGTTTTAGATATTCTTGTTTTACATGGAGCATTTATTCAAGATTTTTTTGGTCGTCAGTCATATCTGAATGAACGATTAAAGCGAACGATGTTAGAAGATACGTCTGGTTTAATTCGGTTGATAAATACAACAACAGATAAAGATTTATTCTTACCTGATGCGGATGGGAATACGCCATTACATGCGTATGCAACATCTTTACGATGTGATAACGGTGTTTTTTTGGGGTTGCTCAAACGTATTGATATAAACGCCCGTAACAATCAAGGTGAAACGCCACTAATGGTTCGTTTGAAATTAGAACGATACATGCGAACATGTGGCCTTATGGAACAATTGGTACAATATTCTGATGTTAATTGTTCGGATAATGACGGTCATTCACCGCTTCATATTGCTGTTAAAAATATTCATGATAATTCTGTTCAACATATTTTAGCTTTACTTGCCCACGGAGCAGATGTGACCCGAACCAATCATCAAGGTCAAAAACCGGTTGATGTAGCTATATCTTTACCAATCAAGGCATTATTATTGGCATTTGAACGATTAAGTGCAGATGAACAAGTTGCTATACGTCAAATATATCATGATCTGATTTATTCAAATGGCAGAACACAAATTGCACGTCATCAAATATCACCTCGTATAGATTGTGTCGTTCATCAAAATAACGGATAAAAGGATTTTTTATGGTTAAAGACAATATTTTTCAAGATAGAGATGATGCAAAAGATTATTTAAAACAACATCAACATAAAAAGAAAAAATTACTTGTTCGAGATAGTGAAGGTAATACATTATTGCATTACCATCCCGATTTAGCGAAACGATGGATACGGTTAGGATTGGATGTTAATATTCCGAATGATGTTGGTGATACGCCTTTGGTTTTGGTTGCTCGTAAAGGTGATGTTATTCCGGTTGAATTAATTGCGTGTGCGACACAGGCGGACTTAAATTGTTGTTATGATGATGGTGAAACAGTATTGACGGCCTATTTAAAATCAGAAGGGATACCATCGGTTGTTCAACTGCTCTGCGAGAAGGGAGCCAATCCTAATCAACAAAACAGTTTTGGTGAATATCCTCTTGAATTGAGTATTCAACGCAATTTAGCGTATCGTCAGAAAATGACACTTAATTGCGGGGATGTATCACAAGGATATCGTTTAGCGGATGTTTACCAAAGAATGGTTATGGATAACACTTCATACATTTTAATTTCGGCAGGGGCTGATTTAAGTCGTATTCGAATAAACGGGCGAACTTTTTTGGGAGATAAAATAACTCATTTAGAGATGGCTGAATTAAAATCGTTGATGTCTTTGATTGAAACGACTGATAAAGAATCGTCATTATTTGCTGTTGATGATAATGGTAATTCACCGTTACATATTGTGTTAACAATGAGGCGTAATATTTTTACACGCCGTTTATTTCGAGCTTTATTGCCGAAAGTTGATGTCAATATTTGTAATAATGACGGTGAAACAGCTTTAAATGCCGGTATAAAATCAGACGAGTTTTCAACAGAAGAATTGGTTGCTTTAATTGAAGGTGGTACGGATGTTAATTTATCGGATAAAGATGGCAATACGCCGTTACATAATGCTTTACAACGGGACGGAATGGATCTTGTTATTGCTTCTTTGATTGCAAACGGTGCTGATTTGACAAGTCGAAACGTTCATCATGAAACACCGATTGAACGAACAGATTCAATCATTATTCAAATGATGTTATCTGCACTTTTATATTGTTCTCGTGAAGATGTTGAAAAAATAATTACAGCCATGAATGAAGGCAGAGTTGAAAAACGAAAAATTCCCATGCGAATAACTCAGCATGGTTCGTCACAAACACAACCAGACAGACAAAAAGAATAATCGCATATTCTTTTGTAAACTTGATTTAAGCATTAGGGGTATTTGTTTCAATCAATATTTATCGGTATAAAAAAAGCGAGGATTTTTTCCTCGCTTTTTTTCAATTCTATGGAATTGTTTCATCACAACACGGCACTTCATCCGGATAAGTTGTCGTTGTTGTTACGATAGTTGACGTTGTTGTTGTACAACCCGGACCCAAACAACAATAACATTCTTCAGCATCATATTCATAAACACCTCCGGCATCACGACAGCATTCAAAGAATAAATTTTTATTATCTTCACACATTTGCGTATCAGACGGGGCTTTATCCAACAATGTTTCACAAGTTAAGGATGTTGTTGATATAATACATATTTCATTGTATTTGATACAGGCTGGATCATTTGAATTACCGGCTTGTTCACAAGCGGCTTGTAAACATTCACATTCCGTGCCACCACAACTGGTTGTTGTAATCCATGGAGAAGTTGTTATGATACATTCGGCATTGTAACGCTGACAGGCCGGATTACCGGAACTGTTACCGACACTTTCGCAAATACGAGCTAAACAATCGCAACCCATACAGCAAACACATGTGCCATAATCAAAAACACCGTCCGCTTCTTCACAGCATTCTTGTACTTGTTGTTTATAGGCTTCATCAGAATTGCATTTTGCATCATCGACACCATTTCCGTTTAAATCTAAAATGGCATCACAACTCATAACAGTTGTTGTGGTAATCCAAGGTGATGTTGTTGTATCATCATCACAACCGATACAGCAATAGCAAGTATCATATTCAAAGTCGCCACCAGCTTCTTCACAACATTCTTGCACTTGTTGTTTGAATGAAGCTTCATTGTTACATCGGTCAACATCAATAAGACCGTTATTGTCAAGACCTAAAATAACATCACAACTCATAGAAGTTGTTGTCGTTGTGCTAATCCATGGCGTTGTTGTGGATGTTGTTTGGCAACCGATACAGCATGTGCAAGTATTATAATCAAAGATACCATCAGCTTCTTCACAACATTCTTGCACTTGTTGTTTGAATGAAACTTCATTGTTACATCGGTCAACATCGATAAGACCGTTATTGTCAAGACCTAAAATAACATCACAACTCATAGAAGTTGTTGTCGTTGTGCTAATCCATGGTGTTGTTGTGGATGTTGTTGTATCAATCGGGGTAGTACTCGTTGACGTTGTTGTTGTCCAAGGTGATGTTGTTGTTGAAACATTCGGTGTTGTTGTTTTTCCGGGACAAATATATTGGCAACTGATTGAATAAACAGCTTTGCTGTGATCGCAAACAGGGAATGAACCGACTCGGCTGTCATATGTTCCGCCACAATCAATTTCGTACATTGTCGGTATTCCGGCATTACATTCAATGCGTTGATGACATACCGGACTACATAACCCGTTAGCACTATATTCTTTTTCCTTTTGCATTGCTGCCGCAGTACGAGACCAAGTTGTACCTGTACCGGCGTTTGGACAAAACTCTGAATTTCCAGACCCTTCCGTTACGGGTTCCCATCCTGCTGGACAAAGGTGTGCTTGCATACCGTTGATAACAATAATTCCATCATCATCTGTAGAACAGCGTTCCTCTAAATCATCAGGAGGCGTTGCTTGTCCTAACCCATCCACAACAATTGTTTTCCCACTATCTATACAGCCGAATGACGTTGTTGTTGTATCCGTAATCCAAGGAGATGTTGTGGTCGTATCAGTTGGTGTACCAGATGTTGATGTTGTGGTCGTATCGATTGGCGTACCAGATGTTGAAGTCGTGGTCGTATCGATTGGCGTGCCAGATGTTGAAGTCGTGGTTGTATCGGTCGGCGTGCCAGATGTTGACGTTGTGGTCGTATCGATTGGCGTGCCAGATGTTGAAGTCGTGGTTGTATCGGTTGGCGTGCCAGATGTTGACGTTGTGGTCGTATCGATTGGCGTGCCAGATGTTGAAGTCGTGGTTGTATCGGTTGGCGTGCCAGATGTTGACGTTGTGGTTGTATCGGTTGGCGTGCCAGATGTTGACGTTGTGGTTGTATCGGTTGGCGTGCCAGATGTTGAAGTCGTGGTTGTATCGGTTGGCGTGCCAGATGTTGACGTTGTGGTTGTGTCACTCGGTGTACCACGAGGTGTGGTCGTTGTCGTACCTGTCGGTGTACCGGTGGTTGACGTTGTAGTCGTATCAGTTGGTGTACCAGTGGTTGAGGTTGTTGTTGTATCACTCGGTGTACCATGAGGTGTGGTCGTTGTCGTACCTGTCGGTGTACCGGTGGTTGACGTCGTTGTGGTATCAGTCGGTGTACCGGTGGTTGAGGTTGTTGTTGTATCGCTCGGTGTACCATGAGGTGTGGTCGTTGTCGTACCTGTCGGTGTGCCAGTGGTTGACGTCGTTGTGGTATCAGTCGGTGTACCAGTAGTCGAAGTCGTGGTTGTGTCACTCGGTGTACCACGAGGTGTGGTCGTTGTCGTACCTGTCGGTGTGCCAGTGGTTGACGTTGTAGTCGTATCAGTTGGTGTACCGGTGGTTGAGGTTGTTGTTGTATCGCTCGGTGTACCACGAGGTGTGGTTGTGGTCGTACCTGTTGGTGTACCGGTGGTTGACGTTGTTGTGGTATCAGTCGGTGTACCAGTGGTTGAGGTTGTTGTTGTATCGCTCGGTGTACCATGAGGTGTGGTCGTTGTCGTACCTGTCGGTGTACCGGTGGTTGACGTTGTAGTCGTATCAGTTGGTGTACCAGTGGTTGAGGTTGTTGTTGTATCGCTCGGTGTACCATGAGGTGTTGTGGTTGTTGTACCATTTGGTGTACCAGTTGTTGACGTTGTAGTCGTATCAGTCGGTGTACCGGTGGTTGAGGTTGTTGTTGTATCGCTCGGTGTTCCAATAGGTGTTGTGGTTGTTGTACCATTTGGTGTACCGGTGGTTGACGTTGTAGTTATATCGGTTGGTGTGCCAGATATTGAGGTAGTCGTTGTCCCACTTGGTGTTCCAATAGGTGTTGTCGTCGTTGTACCATTTGG
>JAFTSJ010000024.1 GCA_017467335.1 Alphaproteobacteria bacterium | reverse complement strand
TGCCATCAAAGTTGCCACAACGGGACAAGATGCCGACTTGCTTTGTAATGCGTGTCATCGGCGAATTATGACAGATGTGAATGAAACAAAATATTGTGTTCAAAAATGTGATTTGGATGAATGGCAAGATATTAACGGCGACTGTTGGGGTGCAGAAACAGATGTCGGCAATAATGAAATCGGTACGGATGAATTATCGGCTCAATTATGCCGAAATGTATCACGAACACCCAATAAAGATACCGCAACAGGAAAAGTTTATTGCCGGCAATAACAAAAAAAAGGTGTGCTACGAGAGGGGTACACCTTTTTTAGAAATTAAAAACAGCAAAAGCAGTGGAAAAATAATGCTTGATATTTGTTTTTGATATTGCTTAAAAAATATTATTCTGATGTTTAAAAAAGTGTTGACATTTGTTTGTTTTTAGCGTATAAAATAACCCTCAATCTTTGTGATTGTTGTGTCGTATTGTATCAAAACGGCGTTTTTTGTGTTGTTTTAATGCAATTGAAACAATATATTGAAGATTGGAAAGTTTAATTGTACTTTGTTGTTGAAGCAACAGATAAAGAGGAACAAATTATGGAAAAGTTTAAAAATTTAATGGCTAAAAGTGAAGCTGAATTGACCGAAATGGAAGTTCAACTTAAAAAGGAAGCCTTGAATTTGCGATTTCAACAAGCAAGTGGTAGTTTGAAAAACACTGCTCGCCGCCGTCAGGTTAGAAAAGAAATTGCAATGATTAAAACAGCCGTTGCTCAGAAAAAAGCAACGAACTAATGTGCATGAGGAGAAAATAAATGCCTAAAAGAATATTGCAAGGTGTTGTTGTTAGCGACAAAATGGACAAGTCAGTTGTTGTCAAAGTTGAACGTCGTGTTATGCACCCTGTTTATAAAAAATACATCAAACGCAGTGCAAAATACACTGCACATGATGAAAACAATTTGTGCAAAATCGGTGATGTTGTACAAATTATTGAGAGCCGTCCTATTTCCAAGACGAAAACTTGGGTAGTTATGGCAGAAAGTAAATAATTGGATTCAAAGGAAGGAAATACCAATGATTCAAGTAGAAACAAACCTTGATGTTGCTGATAACTCAGGTGCCCTGAAAGTTCAGTGCATTAAAGTTATTGGTGGCTCTAAACGTAAGGTTGCTTCCGTTGGCGATGTTATCATCGTTTCAGTTAAAAAAGCAAAACCACGTGGAAAAGTCAAAAAAGGTGATGTCCAACGTGCTTTAATCGTTCGGACAGCCAAAGAAATTCACAGACAAGACGGTACAGCGATTCGTTTCGATTCTAATGCAGTTGTATTGGTTAATAAAGATGGTGACCCGATTGGTACACGTATCTTTGGACCGGTAACACGTGAATTACGTGCGAAGAACTATACTAAAATTATGTCATTGGCACCGGAGGTATTATAAGATGGCTATGAAAATTAAAAAAGGCGATCAAGTAATCGTTATTACCGGTCGTGATAAAGGTAAAACAGGCGAAGTCGTTAAATCAATGCCGAAAGAAAACAAAGTTGTTGTTCAGGGTATTAACATGGTTAAACGTCATACAAAACCGACACAAGAATCAGCCGGTGGTATCGTTTCCAAAGAAAGCCCGATTCATGTTTCAAATGTTGCATTGATTGATCCGAAATCAGGTAAAGCGACTCGTGTTGGATTTAAAGTTGAAAAAGACGGTCAAAAAGTTCGTGTTGCAAAACGTTCGGGCGAAGTGATCGGTAAATAAGGGAAAACATCATGACAGCAAGATTGAAAAAGAAATATGATGAAGAAATTGTACCGGCTTTGTTGGCACAATTCGGCTATAAAAATAAGATGGAACTCCCAAAATTGGACAAAATCGTTCTGAATATGGGCGTAGGTGAAGCAACGGAAGACCGTAAGGCTCTTGAAGGTGCTTTGAAAGATATGGAAGCAATTGCCGGACAAAAACCGGTTTTGACTCATTCTAAAAAGTCAATTGCTACTTTCAAATTGCGTGAAGGAATGCCGATTGGTTGTAAAGTAACGCTTCGCCGTGACAGAATGTATGAATTTTTGGATCGTTTAATTACAACGGCTTTGCCTCGTGTACGGGACTTCCGTGGCGTTTCCAACAAAAGTTTTGATGGTCATGGCAACTACGCTTTGGGTTTAAAAGAACAAATCGTGTTCTTGGAAATCAATTATGATGCAGTTGATAAAATCCGTGGAATGGATATTGTTATCACAACAACGGCCAAAACAGACGAAGAAGCTAAAGCTTTATTAGCCGGTTTTGGTATGCCGTTCATGAAGTAAGGGAAACGAACATGTCGAAAAAATGTTTAATTAACAGAAATTTAAAACGCCAAGAAATGGCTAAGAAATATGCTTCAAAAAGGGCTGCTTTAAAAGCAATCATCAATGATGCAAATTCAACGCCGGAAGAAGTTTTTGCGGCAACGTTAAAATTGGCTAAATTACCGCGTAACTCGGCACAAGTTCGTGTTCACAATCGTTGTGAGTTAACAGGTCGTTCACACGGTAACTATCGTAAATTAAGAATGAGTCGTATTCAATTACGGAAATTGGCAAACGAAGGTCAAATTCCGGGTATGACAAAATCCAGTTGGTAAGGAGGAAGACACAATGTCTATGACAGATCCTTTGGGCGATATGCTGACACGTATCCGTAACGGTGGCATGGCTCACAAAAGTTTTGTTACGGCTCCTGCTTCAAACTTGCGTGCTAACGTATTAGAAGTTTTGAAACGGGAAGGTTACATCCGTAATTATGAACGCATTCAAGTTCGTGAAGGTGTTCAAGAATTTAAAATTGAATTAAAATACTACGAAAACAAACCGGTTATCAAAGAAATCGAACGTGTTTCAACACCGGGTCGTCGTGTTTATTCTAAAGTTAAAGATTTACCGAAATTTTATAACGGTCTCGGTATTTACGTATTGTCCACACCGTCAGGCGTTATGTCTGATTACGAAGCTCGTCAAGCCAACTTGGGTGGCGAAGTTTTGTGTAAAGTATTTTAGGAGGATAGAACAATGTCTCGTATTGGTAAACATCCTGTTAAATTACCTGCCGGTGTTACGGCAACAATTACAGACAACGAAATCGTTGTTAAAGGTAAATTAGGTGAATTAAAAACACATATCCCTGCCGGTGTAAGTGTTAAAGAAGAAAATGGTGAAATTGTTGTACGTCCGTTATCAGACAGTAAAGAACATCGTATGATGTGGGGTACTGTTCGTGCCAATGTTAACAACTTGGTTACGGGTGTTTCTGACGGTTTCAAAAAGAAATTGGAATTGATTGGTGTTGGTTACAAAGCACAAGCTCAAGGTCAAAATTTGAAATTATCATTAGGTTACAGCCATGATATTGATTACAAATTACCGCAAGGCATTCAATGTGCCACACCGCAACCGACAGTTATTGAATTATCAAGTGCTGATAAACAATTATTAGGTCAGGTTGCCGCTGAAATTCGTTCTTATCGTTCACCTGAACCGTACAAAGGCAAAGGGGTTAAGTATGACAACGAAACCATTTTGCGTAAAGTCGGTAAGAAGAAATAAGGGATAGTAAAATGAAGAAAATTAGTAATCATGATCGTCGTAAAGCACGTGTACGTTATGCTTTAAAGATGAAATCGGGCAATCGTTTGAGATTATCCGTTAATCGTTCGGAAAAGAACATTTACGCTCAAATTATTGACGATAAAAAAGGAGTCACATTGGTTGCCGCTTCTTCAAAGAATGCGGAAATCACAGCTAAAGGCTCAACGGTTGCTGCAGCAACACAAGTCGGTAAATTAGTTGCCGAACGTGCTTTGGCCGCCGGAATTAAAGAAGTTGTGTTCGATCGTAGCGGTTATTTATACCATGGTCGAATTAAGGCAATCGCAGAAGCCGCTCGTGAAGCCGGCTTATCATTCTAGGAGAGCAAAATGGCTGAAAATGAAATTCAAGAAAAGAAACAACGCCGTCCACGTAAAGACCGTGATGAAGCCAGAGTTGAAAAATTAAGTGATGAATTTACAGATCGTGTTGTTCACGTTAATCGTGTTTCAAAAACGGTTAAAGGTGGTAAACGATTTGCATTTGCGGCTTTGGTTGTTGTCGGCGATCAAAAAGGTCGTGTCGGATTTGCTCATGCTAAAGCAAAAGAAGTTCCTGATGCCATTAAAAAGGCAACGGAACAAGCACGTCGTAATTTAATGCGTGTACCTTTGCGTGAAGGCAGAACATTACACCATGATGTTTTAGGACATTTTGGTGCCGGTCGTGTTACTTTAAGAACGGCTCCAGCCGGTACCGGTATCATTGCCGGTGGTCCGATGCGTGCTATTTTTGAAGTTATGGGAATTCAAGATGTCGTTGCAAAATGTACGGGTTCTTCTAATCCGCACAACATGGTTCGTGCAACATTTGATGCTTTAACATCATTGAATTCACCACGCATTGTTGCTGCTAAACGTGGTAAGAAAGTCGGAGATATCGTATCTCGTCGTGATGGTACGGTTGTAAACAAAGACGCAGAATAAGGGTGAGTAAGATGAAATTAAATCAAATTCGCGATAATAAAGGAGCCCGCAAACAATCTATGCGTGTTGCCCGTGGTGTTAGTTCGGGTAAAGGTCGCACGGGTGGTCGTGGTTTCAAAGGACAAAAATCTCGTACAGGCGTTAGCATTAAGGGATTTGAAGGCGGACAAATGCCGGTTTACCGTCGTTTACCAAAACGTGGTTTTAACAACATTTTCCGTTTGTCATTTGCTGAAATCAACTTGGATACAATTCAAAAAGCAATTGATGCTAAATTATTAGACGCAACACAAGAAATCAACGGTATTTCTTTAATGGAAGCCGGTTTGATTAAACACATCAAAGATGGTGTTCGTTTGTTGGGTAACGGTTCTTTAACAAGCAAGGCCGTTATTCGTGTAGCCGGTGCTACTAAAACAGCACAAAATGCTGTTGAAAAAGCAGGCGGTCAATTGATTTTAGAACCAAAAAAAGCAACTGTTTTAGTCAAAGGTCAAAAAACATCTAAAAAAGAACCGGCGAAAAAAGCAGTTTCTAAAAAAGCAAAATAAATAATATAAAGTGAACAGGGGAGAACAATAATGGCGTCATTATCTGAAAAAATTTCATCCGGTATGGATTTTTCTGCTTTTTCGAAGGCAAAAGATTTACAAAAGCGGTTATTGTTTACCCTGTTTGCTTTAATTGTTTTCAGATTGGGAACATATATTCCTTTCCCTGGTACGAGTCGAGGCTTTTTAAAAGAGTTCTTCTCGGAAAATGCCGGTGGGTTATTAGGCATGTTCAATGCGTTCACGGGTGGTGCATTGGAACGTATGTCGATTATGGCATTAAATATCATGCCTTACATTTCTGCATCTATTGTTGTTCAATTGGGAGCCAGTATTTTGCCGTCTTTAATGGCGTTGAAAAAAGAAGGCGAATCCGGTATGCGGAAAATCAATCAATACACGCGTTATTTAACGGTTTTAATTACAATTGTGCAGGCCTTTTTTATGGCTAAGGCTTTAGAAAGTGCCGGTGTTGTTACAATGTCTTCCATGGCTTTATTTGAACTTTCGACAGTTGTTTCTTTACTTGGTGGGACAATGTTTGTTGTTTGGTTGGGTGAACAAATTACATCACGAGGTGTTGGTAATGGGGCTTCCTTAATCATTATGATTGGTATTGTTGCCGGTATTCCGAATGCTTTGGTTACGATATTAGAAGAAAATAAAACAGGAGCCTTATCCGGTTTAACATTAATTGCTTTGTTGGTTTTAACATTTGCAGTTATTTATTTAGTTGTATTCGTTGAAATGGCTCAACGCCGTATTCCGGTACAATATCCGAAACGTCAAATCGGCAATCGTATAATGCAAGGGGCTAATTCTCATTTACCTTTAAAAATCAATCCGACAGGTGTTATGCCTCCGATTTTCGCCAGTGCAATTTTAGCTATTCCGGTTGCAATTGTTCAATTTTCATCTAAATCAGATCCGTCTGAATGGGTTTCTCAGTTGGCTATTTGGTTGACACCCGGTCAATGGTTATACATTGTTGTTTTCGGATTTTTGATTATGTTCTTTACTTTCTTTTATACGGGATTGCAATCGAATCCAACTGAAACAGCTGAAAATCTGAAAAAACAAGGTGGTTTTATTGCCGGTATTCGTCCGGGTAAAAATACGGCAGATTATTTGGATTATGTTATTTCTCGTTTGACATTATTAGGGGCAATTTATTTAGCGGCTCTTTGTATTTTACCGGAAACATTGATTGCTGTGTTGGGGGTTCCGTTCTTTTTGGGAGGTACAACATTATTGATTGTTGTTTCTGTTATTATGGACACGGTTTCACAAATTCAATCGCATTTGATTGCTCATCAATATGAAGGATTGATTAAAAAAGCAAAATTAAAAGGTCGTTTATAAATTTGAGATAAGGAATTTGAGTATGCCTGAAACAATGAAAAGAAATATTGTTATGATGGGGGCACCCGGTAGTGGTAAAGGAACACAAAGTGCCATTTTATCGGAGAAGTTGGGCATCAATGCTTTTTCAATGGGCGATATTTTACGTTCGGTGGCTCGGCAAGATACACAAGAAGGTCGTTCGGTAAAAGCTCTTATTGAAAAAGGAAATATGGTTCCGGATGAATTAGCTATTCGCTTAATGGAAGCGGAATTATTTAAACCGGAAAATGAAAACGGATATATTTTAGATGGTTTCCCCAGAGAATTATCTCAGGCAGAGGCATTAGATAAAGCATTAAACAGTGATAAGTACGCACAATATCATATGGATATTGATTTGGTGTTATTATTACAAGTTCCTGATGACTATGTTATTGACAGAATTATCGGGCGTTATCAATGTGCACATTGTAAAACGCTTTATCATGAAAAGTTTAAGCAACCGCAGGTATATGGTATTTGTGATACATGCGGGGGCAAAGAATTTACACGGCGGGCAGACGATACCTATGAAACGGTTGTATCTAGACTCCGGACGTTTCGTCGTGTAACGGCTCCGGTTATACCTTACTACGAAATGAAGGGGCTCTTGGTGTGCGTTGATGGGACGGGACCCATTGACGTTGTGAGTGAAAAAATAAGAAAAATAGTAGGCTATTAAATTTTGGCTTGACACGAAACGAAAAATAGATTATAATTCCCACTCGTTGAAGTGTCTTGCTTGCAAAAGCAGGATTATTAGTCGTTATTTTTTATATTAGTAATGGAGAAAGTACCTTGGCACGTATTGCAGGTGTAAACATTCCGACATCAAAAATCGTCGTTATCGGTTTAACGTACATTTATGGAATTGGTCGGAAAAAGGCTGAAGAAATTTGCAGCAAATTGAATATTGATTCACACAAGCGTGTGAATGATTTAACAGACGAAGAAACATTGAAAATCCGTGAATTGATTGACAATTCATATCGGGTTGAAGGTGATTTACGTCGTGAAGTATCTTTAAACATCAAACGTTTGATGGATTTAGGTTGTTACCGTGGTTTGCGTCACCGTAAAGGTTTACCTGTTCGGGGACAACGGACACATACAAATGCCCGTACACGGAAAGGTAAAGCAGTTGCTATTGCCGGCAAGAAAAAAGTAACGAAGTAAGGAGATACTCATGGCAGATAAAAAAGTTACGCGAACAAGAAATCGCGATAGAAAAAATATTTCCGTGGGTGTTGCTCACGTTAATTCATCATTTAATAATACAATGGTTACAATTACAGATGCTCAAGGAAACACAATTTCTTGGTCATCAGCCGGTTTAAAAGGATTCCGTGGTTCTCGTAAATCCACACCGTATGCTGCACAGGTTGCTGCTGATGATGCAGCCCGTAAAGCACAAGAACACGGTTTGAAATCAATTGACGTATTGGTTACAGGTCCCGGATCAGGTCGTGAATCCGCCTTGCGTGCTTTCCAAGCCGCCGGTTTGATTGTAACATCTATCAAAGATATTACGTCTATTCCGCATAACGGATGTCGTGCACGCAAACGTCGTCGTGTATAGTAAGTGTGTTTCAGAATGACGCAAATGCGTCATTCTGTTGTGAAACTGATAAATAAGGGAGCCTTATTATGATACAAAAGAATTGGCAAGACTTGATTAAACCATCGACATTGTCTGTTGATCAGTCGGTACCCGGTTTCAAAGCAACAATGGTTGTTGAACCACTTGAACGTGGTTTTGGTATGACACTCGGCAATGCTTTACGCCGTGTGTTGTTGTCATCTTTACAAGGTGGTGCAGTTACTGCTATTCGTATTGACGGTGTTTTACACGAATTTTCATCTATTCCGGGTGTTCGTGAAGATGTAACGGAAATTATCTTAAACATCAAAGGATTGGCATTAAAAGTTGATTCAGAATTACCGCAACGTATTTATTTGAATGCTGTTGGTCCGGCAGTTGTTACGGCTGGTCAAATTACAACAAACCAAAGCGTTGAAGTTATGAATCCTGATTTGGTTATTTGTACATTAGATGCCGGTGCAACAATCAATATTGAAATGACTGTTTCAACAGGTAAAGGTTATGTAACAGCTGCTGCTAATCGTCCGGAAGATTGTCCGATTGGTTTGATTCCGATTGATGCTATTTATTCTCCGGTTAAGTCGGTTGTTTACAAAACAGTGAACGCTCGGGTTGGTCAACAAACGGACTATGATAAGTTATATTTAACAGTTGAAACAAATGGTACGGTATCTCCGGAAGATGCGGTTGCTTTGGCTGCTCGTATTTTGCAAGAACAGTTAAAATCATTCATTAACTTTGAAGAACCGGAAGAAGCAACACTTGAAGACAAGATTGCTGAATTGCCGTTTAACAAAAATTTATTGTTAAAAGTTGATGAATTAGAATTATCCGTTCGCTCAGCTAACTGTTTAAAGAATGACAATATCATCTATATCGGTGATTTGGTTCAAAAAACAGAATCTGAAATGTTGCGTACACCAAACTTTGGTCGCAAATCTTTAAATGAAATTAAAGAATTGTTAGGCAACATGGATTTGCATTTAGGTATGCAGGTTGAAGGTTGGCCACCGGAAGATTTAGAAGCATTATCAGCAACTGTTGATAGTGAAAATTAACAACAAAATCGTCAGAATCGTTCTGACGTTCGGTCTTTACATTGCTTTGCCAAGGAGTGTGGATGATCGGTAAGTATTATCAGCTTTGCGTGTCAAGGCTTTATTATGAAGAAAGGAAAATAAAATGCGTCACGGATTTAAAAAAAGAACGCTGAACAAAAAAATTGCACATCGTCGTTCAATGTTTGCTAACATGGCAGTATCATTGATTAAACACGAACAAATCAAAACAACTTTGCCAAAAGCAAAAGAATTACGTCCGATTATTGAAAAGTTAATCACAAAAGGAAAGACAAATACATTGCACGTTCGCCGTCAATTGATTTCTTTCTTGCGTGATGAAGCTATGACAGAAAAATTATTGTCGGTTGTATCACCACGTTATCAATCTCGTCCGGGTGGTTATGTTCGTGTGTTAAAAGCCGGTTTCCGTTATGGAGATTGTGCTCCGATGGCTATCATTGAATTGGTTGATCGTGATGTTACGGCTAAAGGTAAGGATACAGGTCGAGTTGTAGAAGTTGCAACAGATGCTCCTGTTGCCGAAAAAGTTAAAAAATCTGTAAAAGCAGAAGAAGCAAAAGCTGAATAATAGCTTTTTCCATTAAAGAAAAACCGCCGTTTTTTCGGCGGTTTTTTTTTGTAACTAAAAGTAATAGGTTAGATTGGTAAAATATTTTTTATAGATTATTTTTCACTTTATATAAGTGACTTTTATTAGATTATTATTCGATTAGGATTTTTTTTCTCAATGAAAGTAATATTGGTTATGGAAACTTCCTCCTTTTTTCATCCTGCTGAACTTTTTTCAGTATCTTGTTGAGTTATGGCAGGGTGTTATATCGTCAAGAGACCCTGAATCAAATTCAGGGTGACGGTGGGTGTGGCAGAGTCCGTATCGTTCAAAGCTCCCTCACTTTCCGTCATGTTGAACACCACCCTCTCGTGTCATGCTGAACTTGTTTCAGCATCTCATCGGGTTATGGCATGGTGCTTTATCGTCACAAGACCCTGAACCAAGTTCAGGGGGACGGTGGGTGTGGCAGAGTGCCGTATCGTTCAAAGACCTTGAACTCAATTCAGGGTGACGTATTTCCTCGTATAGATAAATTCACTAAAACGAATCAGGAAAAATGTTCTCAAAAACCCTTAAAAAACCATCAAAAAAATCGTTTAAAATTTTTCCAAACAGCAAAAATAAAAAGATAACTAAATCAATATATTAACTCGAAAAAATGTGTCAAAAAAACGTCCCTTTTTTTGACATAATATTTTAGA
>JAFTSJ010000023.1 GCA_017467335.1 Alphaproteobacteria bacterium | reverse complement strand
TTTAAACACAAAAAAATTAATAATAATAAAATAATTATAAATTTTATTTGACAATATAATAAATATAAAATATTATTAAAAAAAAATGGATGTTTTTTTTACACATTTTTTCGAGTTAATATATTGATTTTACTATGTTTTTATTTTGACCGTTTGAAAAAATTCCAAACGGTTTTTTTGATGTGTTTTTTAGGGGATTTTAAGAACATTGTTGCCGATTCGTTTTAGTGAATTTATCAAAAAATCTGATGTTGTTCTAACTGCTTTACCACGCCTCGATGAGATGCTGAAACAAGTTCAGCATGACGGAAAAAGAAAGGGTCTTTTGACGTATAGCACCATGCTACAACCCGATGAGATGCTGAAACAAGTTCAGCATGACGGTAGGGCTGGTGTTTAGCATGACGGAAAGTGAGCGGAGCTTTTGATAACATAGCACCCTGTCAACCCACCGTCACCCTGAACTTGATTCAGGGTCTCTTGACGATAAAGCACTCCGCCATAACTCGATGAGATGCTGAAATAAATTCAGCATGACGGTAGGGGTGGTGTTCAGCATGACGATATAAGAGAAAGAGTATGGTGTGATGAAAAGGGACGCTTGTTTTCAATTCAAAACAGGCTTTTTAATGATATAATTGAAAACTTATTGAATAAGTTATATTGTTTTTATGTCAAATTATGAAACGATTCTCTTACGATTTTGACACTGTTTTTTTTGGCTCTAAATCTGCCCTCGTGTTGGTAAGTACGGGGGCGTAACGAAAATAAATATAACGTCAAGTAATATCAATTTGATACAATAAAATAGGCAGGATATTTATTTTATCTGTTATTCTTTTTGACGTCCCCAATCAGCTTTGATTTTTGACCAAATATTCGTATCCCTTAAATCTTGATGATATTCACTCCAAGCATCTTGTCGCATAACTCCTTCAAGGATATAACCACATCGTTTTGCAACATGAGCTGACGGTAAATTACGTGTATCATTTCTAATGACAATACGGTTGATACCTTGCTGAAAAGCTTCTTTTTCCAAAGCCAAAACCGCTTCCTGCATATACCCTTTTCCTGTTGCAGAAGAAGAAAGCCAATAGCCGATTTCGCCACTTTTTGTTTTATCTGAAACATGAAATATATCAACGCAACCGATACATTTTTCGGTTTCTTTTTCTATAATCATATAGGCAAATCCTTCTTTTTTATCCCAATGCGTTTGACACCATTCAGTAAGATAATGCGTATATTCATCTTCGGGAGAATGCGTTTTATCAACCCATGGTAACCATACACGCAACGTATCCCTTGTTGAATCAACCAGTTCATAAATGCGTGTTGCTAATTCAAAAGACGGTGTTGTTAATCCTTTTAATATTAAACGCTTTGTTTCAATTTGTTCAGATAATTCCATTTTTAAAACCTCCTTTTTATTAACCTTTTTTAGAGTATCGGATTTTTTTTAAAAAAACAAGAGGTTTTATTACGGTAAAAATCATAAAAAAACTGCCCTTTGTTACAAGGGCAGTCTTTCATCGTTTCGATGTACGAAATTATTTGATGATTTTCGCAACAACACCGGCACCAACTGTGTGGCCACCTTCACGAATAGCGAAACGCAAACCTTCGTCCATAGCAACCGGAACAATTAACGAAACTGTTAATTTTACGTTGTCGCCCGGCATAACCATTTCAACGCCTTCCGGCAATACGATTGTACCTGTAACGTCTGTTGTACGGAAGTAGAATTGCGGACGGTAGTTAGCGAAGAACGGTGTATGACGTCCACCTTCATCTTTGCTCAAAACATAAACTTCTGATTCAAAGTCTGTATGCGGTGTGATTGTACCCGGAGCAGCTAAAACTTGACCACGTTCAACTTCGTCACGTTTCGTACCACGGAGCAAGACACCGATGTTATCGCCGGCTTCACCTTGATCCAATAATTTACGGAACATTTCGATACCTGTACAAGTTGTTTTTGTTGTCGGACGTAAACCAACGATTTCAACTTCTTCACTGACTTTTAATACACCACGTTCTACACGGCCTGTAACAACAGTACCACGACCTGAAATTGAGAAAACGTCTTCAATCGGCATCAAGAACGGTTTGTCTTTCGGACGTTCCGGTTGAGGAATGTAAGCATCAACTTCTTCCATCAATTTAAGAATAGCATCTCTGCCGAGAGCAGCATCGCCATCATCCAAAGCAACTTTGGCTGAACCACGGACAACTGGAATATCGTCACCCGGGAATTGGTAAGAAGATAATAATTCACGAACTTCCATTTCAACCAAGTCTAATAATTCAGCGTCATCAACCATATCACATTTGTTCATGAAAACAACGATGGCAGGAACACCGACTTGACGAGCCAATAAGATGTGTTCACGTGTTTGAGGCATTGGACCATCAGCAGCTGAAACAACCAAGATAGCACCATCCATTTGAGCAGCCCCTGTAATCATGTTTTTAACATAGTCGGCGTGTCCTGGACAGTCAACGTGTGCATAGTGACGGTTTTCTGTTTCGTATTCAACGTGTGATGTAGAAATGGTGATACCACGAGCACGTTCTTCCGGAGCTTTATCAATATTTGCATAATCAACAAATGCAGCACCGCCTTTTTCAGCCAAAACTTTTGTAATAGCGGCTGTTAAAGTTGTTTTACCGTGGTCAACGTGACCGATTGTACCAATGTTACAATGCGGTTTAGTTCTTTCGAATTTTTCTTTACTCATTATAAATTCCTTAACTGATCAGTGTTAAAAAATGAATCCCTGACGGGATTCCCTAGAATGGAGCGGGTGATGGGAATCGAACCCACGTGATCAGCTTGGAAGGCTGGAGCTCTACCATTGAGCTACACCCGCTTATGATCGGGTCTTATGGTGGAAGGGGAAAGATTCGAACTTTCGTAGACATAAGTCGGCAGATTTACAGTCTGCTGCCATTAACCACTCGGCCACCCTTCCGGCCCAATAGACACTCTTGCCCATGCAAGAGGTCTTCATTATGCCTAAAACATTTGAACTTGTCAAGCACTTTTTTTATCTTTTTTTGAATTATTTTAAAGTTTCAATAAATTCAATGTGTTTTTAAGCTTTTTTTTGATTTTTTGTTCGGTTTGGGTCATCTTTTCTTGACTTTATCTGTCAAAAAACATACATATATATTATATTTTGGATTGGGAGTGCATTATGAAAAAAATACTGTTCGTTTGTGTATTGAGTTGTATATTGTGCTTTAATGTGACGGGATTGGCTCAACAACCTCAACTGGAAACGAAACAAATTCAGGTTAAAGGATATTATCGGGCGAACGGGACGTATGTTGCCCCACATCAACGAACGATAAAAATTAAGAAAAAAACACCCAAACCGGTTGTTCAACCCAAACTGACTTATGAATTTGATTACGATGATCATTATAAAGAAAGTGTTGTGCCTTAAAAATCTAAACGGTTTGCCAAAAAAATATCTTGTATTTTCGGATTGCTATCGCTATAAAATAAGAATGTATTTTAATAATAAAGGAGAAAAAAATGGAATATAATTCACCACGTCAGATGAATGTCATTGAACGAGCTGACCAAGGCGAACGGGCATTTATCGGTAAAGTATATAATTATTTGGCCGGCGGTTTAGGATTATCAACCGTTATGGCTTTTTTGACAACAAAGGAACCCCTTATCAACCTGATGTACACATTAACACCGGAAGGATATAATTTTTCGTTTTTAGGGTGGGTTGCTATTTTGGCTCCGTTCATTTTAATTTTTATGATGAATAGTGCCGTTCGACAAGCCAATCCTGAAAAAGCCGCTATTCTTTTTTGGACTTTTTCAGCTTTGTTGGGTTTGTCGATGGGTAATATTTTCTTGGCATACACGGGGGCCTCTATTGCTCAAACATTCTTGGTTACCGCTGGTGCCTTTTTAGGATTAAGCATTTACGGTCATGCCACAAAACGTGATTTGTCCGGGTTGGGGTCATTTTTGTTAATGGGACTGATCGGCATTATTTTGGCTTCTTTAATCAATATCTTTTTCCATTCATCAACGGTATCGTTTGTTGTATCTGTTTTAGGCGTTTTTATCTTTGCCGGATTTACGGTTTACGATACAGCCAATATTAAACAAATATATCATTCCGTTCCGGATGAAAGACAACGAAATGCTTTGGCTATTTCGGGTGCTTTATCGTTGTATTTGGATTTTATCAACTTATTCCAATTCTTACTTGCCTTTTTGGGAGACAGAAGATAAAGGGTTTTATATGAAGCGAAAACAAACGGCTCTGTTTGTTGTCATCGGGTTACTTTTTTGGACAATGACAGGGTTTGCCTCATCGTATCATTTGCGGAAACAGGGCATGCAAAATGCCCCTGTTTTGCTTTATGTTTTTTCTTCTTTGTCATGTTCACATTGTGCTGTTTTTCATCAACGGGTGTTGCCGGTTTTATTGGAACGGTTTGTTCAAACAAATCAGGTACAATTGATACAAGTAGATATGCCGGCAACGGCTAAAGATTTATATGCGACCGCTATTGGTCGTTGCCTTGAAGAACGGTTTTATCAACCGTATGTACGCCTTGTTTTTCAACAACAACGTTCATGGGCGTACGCACACGATTTTCAGCAACGCCTTTTACAATATGCCAATGATGTCGGAGCCGATTTAAACGCTGTTAAAACCTGTATGAAAGATGAATTTTTAATCAATAAAATAATCGGGCAACGTGATAACTTATCAAAATTATATAAGGTCAGAAGTTTACCGTCCGTTGTCGTTGTTAAGCAGGGTTCATCTCGTTTAATCAAAGGGACGGATGTTTCAGCCATTACGGAACAAATACAAAATATCGTGGAGAGTAAATGACAAAAAAAACGGAAATACTAGCTCAAAAAATAAAAGAAGCTCAAAACAAAAATACAAAACCGCACAAACCGGCTCCTGCTTTTTTTTCGGGATATAAAACTGTTATTGACATATTGACAAATTTAATCGGATGTGTTTTAATGGGGCTCGCATTAGGTGTCTTGTTTCAAAATCTGTTTGCGACACCATCATATTTAACGGCTTTATTGACGGTTTTTGGTGGTTTTGTCGGGTTAGTACAGGTTGTGCGACAAGCAATCTTATTTGAAAACAAAGGCGATAAGGAATGAGTAACCCGTTACATCAATTTGAAGTTAAACAATTGATACCGATTCAAGTGAATGGTATTGATTTGAGTTTTACCAATGCTTCATTGTTTATGGTTCTTTCCGTTATTTGCGGTTTAGGTATTATATGGTTACTGATTCGCCGACAGCTGTTAATACCGAATACGGCACAATCGGTTGGTGAAGCGATATTCGGTTTTTTGCATACAACGGCTCGAGATTGTATCGGGGATGGATATGAAAAATTTTTCCCGTTTATTTTTAGTGTTTTCTTAATGGTCTTTTTTGGTAATTTCTTAGGATTGTTTCCTTATTCATTTACCTTTACCAGTCAATTAGCTCCCATTGGTGCTTTTGCTTTGTTGGGAACGGCCATTTCTGTTGTTGTGGGGCTTAAAACGCATGGGTTGAAATGGTTTCATACATTTTTTCCGGCCGGTGTACCTGTTTTAATGGCTCCGATTATTATTCCGATTGAAATTTTTTCATTTCTGGCAAAACCGTTCAGTTTGACTGTTCGGCTTGTTATGAATATGATTGTCGGTCATATTTTATTAAAAATTATTGCCGGCTTTGTGTACTCACTGGGAGCAGCGGGTGTTTTACCGTTGCTTGTTGTGGGTGTATTGATTTTATTTGAAACGTTTATTGCCCTTCTTCAAGCGTATATATACACAACATTGACCAGTATTTATATTGGAGAAGCGGTTCATTCTCACTAGTGAATATTGAAAAGGAGAAAAAAATGGAAGTAGAAGTTGAAACAATGAAATACGTTGCCGAAGCGGCAAAATATTTATCATTAAGTATCATGTGTTTGGTTATGTTAGCCGTTGCCAAAGGTGTGGCATCTGTTTTCACAACATTTATCACATGTGTCAGCCGTAATCCGAATGTTAAAAAAGAAGTTTCCGGTTACACCTTGATTGGGGCCGGTATGACAGAAGCGATTGCTTTGTATGCTTTGGGTTTGGCTATTATGGTTTTATTCCAATAGTGAAAAAAAGAGGATTTTCGTATGCCTCAATTTGACTTGCAGTGGTTTTCAAGTGAAGCCTTTTGGATGCTTTTATGTTTCGGCGTTTTGTATGTGATTGTAACATACTTTATTTTCCCCTTGTTTCAAGATGTGTTTCAAGAACGGGATTATAAAATTAAGAACGACCTGACAATTGCGGAAATGGTTAATCAACAAGCTGATAAATTGGTTCAAGATTATAAAAACCGCATTTATGCTGCACAGGAAACGAAAGCAGCCATTGTAAATGAAACGTATCGTGATATTCAGAAATTTGCGACACATGTTGAAGCTGAACATGAAGAAAAACTACGCCGTCAAATTGAGGAAACGGAACAAAAAATGCATCGTATTCAAGAAGATGTTATCAAGCAATCCGAAACTGTTGCTGTTCAGGTTGCTCGGGAATTATCGGCTAAATTATCAGCTTCGTTTAAATCTGCCAAAAAATAGGGGGAACGTATGTGGGAATTACTGCAACAAGAAAGTCAAAACCCTGAATTTTGGGTATCGGTCGCCTTTTGTTTAGCGTTTGGTTCTTTGATTCGACCGGTGATTCGTAAAGCAAAAAGTTGGGGTCAAACACAAGCAGAATTGGTTCAAAAAGAATTAGATAACGCTTCTTCTTTACGACAGGAAGCTGAAGATTTGTATGCCGAATATGAATTAAGAACAAAAAATATTGAACGGGAACGGGCTGATATTTTAAGAGAAGCAGAACAGGAAGTTGTTCAAATTCAACAAGAAGCCGATGATAAGTTATCTCAAAAACTGGCGTTAAAGAAAAAGGATGCTCGGATTCGCATTCGCTCTATTGAAGAAAATGCGTGTCAAAATTTATCTCATATTTTGTTAGATAAAGTGATGAGTCAAACCAAAGAAATTGTATCTCAACAATCAATTCGGCAATCAGAAAAAGAAATGGATAGTGCTATTGACCGCATTTTTACCATTTTAGAAGAAAAAAAATCGGTTTAGTCCGTTCTCAATTACCGGACATGTTTGTATCGGGTTATTTTTTTATAATGATATAAAAAAGCATGATAATTTCAGTTATCATGCTTTTAATAAATTCAGGATTGAATAGTTATTTTATATTCCGCATGAATTGACGGAAAATATCAGCAAATTTTGTTTTTTCGCCAATTTCAGGAGCTAC
The DNA here is from genome assembly GCA_017467335.1 of Alphaproteobacteria bacterium. Classification (GTDB taxonomy): domain Bacteria; phylum Pseudomonadota; class Alphaproteobacteria; order CAAHEQ01; family UBA3637; genus RGIG4140. Next base: position 8,084 of record JAFTSJ010000023.1, on the reverse strand, counting down.
ATCATCAAATAAAACACAGGCATCTTTTAAATTGAGTTTATTTTCATCTTCAACCGTCCATTTAACTTGATTCGGGTGAATATTTGCTTTTTGGGCTTTAATCATCAATGCCATTTGTCGTTCTAAATCTAATAATTCCGTTTGGATGGTTGGGGCAATTTTCGGATAACGATGAGAATCGTAATCTGTTAAAACCGATTCCAAAGATTTACCACGATGAGCCCAAGCTTCATCAATTTGACGAATTTCAGCCTTGTATTTATTACTGAAATAGACTGGATATTTATTCAATGGCTGTCCCGATTCTGTACAAACCAAATTGTAAGCAACCAAATGCCGATAAACAATGCCCGATACAATATTTAATTGATCCGGCATACCGGTTGGGGGTGTTACATCATCTTGTAACATGAAATAATTATCTGTTTTTTCAGGGCGATAAAAGCCGTAAACAGCGAAAATTCCCAACAGAATAATCAAAATAGATAATAAAATTCGTTTTTGTTTTGGTGTATGAATCATATGGCACCTCATCTTCAATGAAACACTTATTTTTGTTTTATACTGTATCTCTATCAATATTGCAAGGAAATAAATTGTTGTTTTTCATTTTGATAAAATCAATTAACAGTTGACAAATGCTATAAATTGACGAATACTGTCATTAAATAACAGTAAGGAGACATATGAAAAAAAATGTTGTTTTCTCGATTGCCGTTCTGACGGCAATGTTAGGTGTCGGTGGTTATTTTTGTTACCGAACATATTATCCCCATGTTGAACGTGTTTATTTTCCCAACGGTTCTTTGCAAAGTGAAACAACTTATCGAGGTGAACGCCGTCATGGATTGGCTAAAACATTTTATTTGAACGGTAAAACACATTTAGAAATGACGTATCGGAGTGACCGAATTGACGGACCGTTTAAGCAATATTATCCTGACGGGCAGTTAATGTTATCTTTTGTGCGTAAGGGTGAACAAGTTGACGGTGCAATGAAACAATATTATCCGAACGGGCAGTTACGGTTTGAAGAACATTATGCCCATGATGCGTTAAACGGTATCAGTCGGGAATATTATGATACCGGTATTTTAAAAGAAGAAATTACCTATGTGAACAATTTGAAAGAAGGAACGGCTCGTTCTTTTTATCCGAACGGTAAATTATCGGTTGAAACACCGTTTGTCGCTGATAAAATTCATGGTATTCGAAAAATGTTCTATATGAATGGTCAAATTCAAATGGAAGTTCCGTTTACGGATAACAAAGCAGAAGGAATGGCTTTAACGTATTATGAAAACGGACAAATGCGGGCTCAAATTCCGTATCATAATGACAAAGTTCACGGACAGATGAAAGAATATGATGAACAAGGTCGTTTAATCGGTCAATATCCGTATGTTCATGACGAACGGGACGGTGTTTCTAAAATCTTTGATGAAAACGGTGCTATTTTATTGGAAATGCCTTATTGGAAAGGAAAAGCCAACGGGATTTCAATTGAATATTTTTTTGATGGTAAAATACATGGTAAAGTTCCTTATATCAATGATATGAAAGACGGATTGGCACAGTTTTTCTATCCGGACGGTAAAATTGCCAAAGAAATTGTTTTTGCAAAGGATAAATTTGACGGTGTCAGCAAAAATTATCATCGTGACGGAACGTTAATGCTTGAAGTTTTTTTCCGTAATGACGATATTGTAGAAGGATACAGTTATCAAACGGGTAAAAAAGAAAAGTTATCTCCGTTAGAAGTTGATGCTTTGCGTACATTAAAACATGTTTTGTTTTATGATAATCGATCAACATCTGAACAAGTGTTGGATAACTTACCGAATAAGTAAGGACGCACAATGAATATGTCATTTGAACAAAAACAATCGCAATTGGTTGTTAATTTGACAGGTTCTTTTGAAAGAGCAGATAATCCGTCAATGAAGGAAGCTTTATTTCGGTTAGCTTGGGATGTTCAAACACAACGAATTGTTATTCATGCTCAAACATTGGGAACGTGGGATTCGTCTTTGGTTGTTGTTTTATATACACTTAAAAAAATTGCATTGGAACGGGGTATTTTATTCCAATCATCAACCTTACCGAAACAACTTAATTCCTTATTGGATTTAGCATTAACGGTGGATAGAAAACCGCCGCAACGCAATGATGAAACGCCTGATTTTTTAGAAGTTTTGGGAACAATCGGTATAAATACCTGTCAGGCAATCGGTCGGGGATTGATTTTTATTAGGGATGTTATGGGAGCCTTGGGGCGTTTTTTCACAAAACGAGTTGTCATGCGTTCAGTTGATTTTTGGACGGAATTGGATAATTGCGGACCGAAAGCCGTTTTGATTGTATCTCTTATCAGTTTTATGGTTGGGTTGATTTTGGCTTTTGTCGGAGCCATTCAACTCAAAACATTCGGGGCTCAAATTTTTGTTGCCAGTTTAGTCACAATTGGTATGATTCGCATTATGGGAGCAATTATGGTCGGTATTATTATGGCTGGTCGTACGGGAGCTTCATACGCGGCAACCATTGGAACAATGCAGGTTAATGAAGAATTAGATGCGTTAAAAACAATGGGTATTCCTGTAACTGATTTTTTAATTTTACCCCGTTTGGTTACATTGGTTATTGCTATGCCGATATTGGTTTTATTGGCTGATTTTATGGGTATGCTCGGGGGAGCCTTTGTCGGTGTTTTATTATTGGATATTCCGGCCGGTGAATATTGGAAATATGCGTGGGAAGCGTTTGGCTTAACTAATTTTTTAGTTGGGTTATTTCATGGGCTTGTTTTTGGATTTGTTATCGGTTTATGTGGGTGTTATTATGGCGTTCAATGCGGACGAAATGCAGACAGTGTCGGTATTGCCACAACAAAAGCGGTCGTTTGGTCAATCGTATGGATGATTGTATTAACGGGATTGATAACGTATTTATGTGAGGTTATCGGTATATGAAAGATACACAAGCGATTATTGAAGCACGTCATGTAACCATGGGATACGGTGATTATGTCTTACAAAAAGATATGAATTTTACCGTTAACAAGCATGATATTTTTATCATTATGGGGGGAAGTGGTTGCGGCAAAAGTTCTTTATTGAGATTATTGACAGGCCTAAATCAACCGTTAAAAGGTGATATTTTTGTAAAGGGTATCAATTTTACCAAAGCCGATTCTGATGTTCAAAAAAATATTATGATAAACAATGGTATTTTATATCAAAGCGGAGCCTTATTCAGTTCCATGACATTGGCTGAAAATGTGGCTTTACCGTTGCAACAATATACAGATTATTCACAACAAACCATTCAAGAACTTGTATCGCTGAAATTAGCATTGGTCGGATTAGCCGGTTTCGAATCGTTTTATCCGTCTGAAATCAGCGGAGGGATGAAAAAACGAGCCGGATTAGCTCGAGCTTTAGCATTAGACCCTGAAATTGTTTATTTTGATGAACCGTCTGCCGGTTTAGACCCGATTAGTTCTAAATTGCTTGATGATTTAATGAAAAATATCAATCAAAGTTTAGGGACAACATTAGTTGTTGTTACACATGAATTAAGTTCATTGTTGGATATCGGAACAAACGGTGTTTTTTTAGATGCCGAAACAAAAACAATTATTGCACAAGGTCATCCTAAAGACTTATTGAAAAATCCGCCTAATGAAACCGTATATGAATTTTTAACAAGAGGAAAAACAGAGTATGTCAAATAAACCGAACAAAAAACGCATTGGATTATTTTTATTGGTTGGCTTAATTTGTTTGGCCGGTCTGATTGGCAAAGTTGTCATTGATAAAGTTATGCCGAAAAATAATAATTTGATTGTTATGTTTTTTAATGAATCTGTCAAAGGATTAAGTGTTGGATCTCCCGTTGTTTTAGAAGGTGTTGAAGTGGGGAAGGTTGCTCGTATTTCTTTGGTTGCCGATTTAAATTCACAAGATTTTCGTATTCCGGTTTATATCCGATTAGCCAACAATTTAAACGTAGGGGGTGGTTTGTCATTGAAATCCCCGTCTGAAAGAGAAGTCGTTTTAAAACAATTGGTGGATAGAGGATTACGGGCTCGATTGGTTTCTCAAAACTTGTTAACAGGGCAGTTGATGGTGGAATTGGTTATGTTACCGGATGTTCCGATTCAATATGTAACTATTCCGCAAACGGCTCGTTTCCTGCAAATTCCGACAGCTCTTTCAACAATTGGCGAACTATCCAAAGGCATACAAGATTTACCATTACGAGATATTGTATATAAATTGGATGGTATTATGAATACACTCAACGAACAAATGCCGATTATTATGCCTGAGTTTGCTCGTTTGGGACAAAGTTTAAATCAATTAAGTGACAATGTAAATGGGGCTGTTAAGAAAATTGATAAAAGTGTTCCCAAGACAACACAAACACTGAATCATTTCAACCGAACATTGGATAATATTTCGCAAGCGGCAAAATCGTTGCGTAATTTATTGGATTATTTAGAACGTCATCCGGAATCATTATTACGAGGAAAAGGAAATTAACAATGAAACAGGGTATTCAATCAGTTATTTTAGGAAGTATATGTCTTTTTTTGTCGGCTTGTTTCGGCGGTGTCAGTGCTCCTTCAACATTTTATATTTTATCAACGGATAAACAATTACACCAAAATCCGTCCGTTAAAACAAGCGTTGGCGTATGGGCTGTTGATGTTCCTGAATTTTTAGACAGACCTCAACTTGTTTTAAATGAAACAGCAACGCAATTGACTGTTTCGGAAATAAATCGGTGGTCAGAACCGTTACCGCAGATAACGCAACGGGTTTTGACGGAAAATTTGCAATATATATTACCAAACAGTTTTATTCAAAACAAAGGGTATGACGATAATAAATATCATTACTTCGTTCGGACGGAAATTATTCAAATGAGTGGCACGTTGAAACAAGATGCTTTCCTATCTGTTTGGTGGCAAATTGAAAAACAAGACGGGACAGTGCTTTATCGGGCTCGTTTTGATGATAAACAACCGGCAGGTAATACATATGCCACATATGTTCAGGCTCAAAATAAACTTTGGGGTTTGTTAAGCGAACAAATTGCTCAAAAAATAACCCGTTAAGTGCATTGTAATCACTTTATGGTTTTTCACCCAGTCGCTTCATGATGTAGCGGTAATGTTCGTTCAGTTTTTTGAACATATGTTCAGCGTCTGTGTTGCCTTGGTTTGTATCCGGATGGTATTTTTTGGCCAGCATTTTGTATTGTTTTTTAACAACGGAAACCATCAATGGGAATGTTACTTCTAAAAATCGAGCCGCTTCAACCAAACGGGCTTCATGTTTTTGTTCCGGAGATTGAGGCGGATTGTATGTTCCATTCATTCCCAATTCATCTTCATTAAATAATCCGAAAGTATCTCGTGTTGAATTTAAGTTGGCTCGAAATGTTTGATTTTCGCCCAATCGCCATGTCGGTCGTTGCCATGTCACATCATTTTGAATATGTGATTCAATTTCTTCACTGGATAAACCAAGATAAAAATCCCAGTTTTTATTGTATTCAGTGACATGCTTTAAACAAAACCAATAATATTCTTTCAAACGTCTGTCTTTGGGAGCTCGATATTCCCCACACGCCGGACAACCGGTATGATCACATGGGCGAAAAGGAACTTCTTTCTTTTTAGGACGGTATATCATCTTATGCCTTTTGTACAATTGTAGGTTGTTTCGACCCCCTTAACTTCTCCCTATGGTAGAAATTTTAGCATAATTTTTAAAAAAATATTGCTATGGGGTTGTTTTGATGATAACAGTATAATGTGTTTGATACATAAAAGAAAGGAGAATTTATGCTTATATGCAAAAATGTGATCGTTAATGGTCGCAGAACAAGCATGCGTCTGGACAGAGAAACATGGATGTCGTTATCAGATATTTGTTTAAGAGAAAAAGTAACAATTCATGAATTATGTTCTAAAATTGATACCATCAAAGGTCGTTCGGGTTTATCATCAGCAACCCGATTATTTGTTTTGACGTATTTTCGATATATTTTAAGCAAATATGAAAAAGATTCATTTGCTTTTCCCCGTGAGTATAGTCCGGAACTTGTTTTTAAAAAAGTTTCTTAATTTAAGATGTCAGTTATGAAAAATATCCCGTCGCGTAAAGAGTTTGGACGGGTATTTTTATTATTTTCATAAATCGGTTGTTATTTGTTATTCAAATTGAAAAACCCTCTGCCGAAAGTATATCAAACAGAGGGTTGTTTTTATCAATACGGATAATCAATGGCATACGGTCGAAATGTAATTGTTCCCGTTGTACAGCCGTTGCCGTGTTTAATTCTGAAAATTGTTCTTTTCAGAGATATTGTTTTTCCGTAAAATGTATAATTCTGATAGCATGTCAGACTAATATAGTCTGCATTATCCAAACTGTAATATAATTCACCATAATAACAACCACGCCAACTGCCGGCACAACTATCACCACGATAAATGACATATTGATTTGTTAAATACGGATGATATTCCGAATAGGAATTGATAACGGTTTTATTCCCGCCATAAATACTGAAATCCACAGTTGTTGGTGTTGAGTTAGGCACATTATAATACGCATATAATGTTTTATCGCCGGTAATCGTTATGGGGAATGTTAAAGCTGATCCGTCAACTGTATCCGTCCAGTGACTGAATACCCAATTATCAAACGTAACGGTCGGTTGAGGGAATTTATCTCCTTCAACAACTTTTTTCGTTGTTGTTTGATTCATATTACGCAGTGTAATCGTATAAACAGGACGACATGCTCCATCTTTCCATTGTGTTCCTTCCGGACAGGCCTCGCAGGTATTGGCGGTATTACAGACAGGTGTAGCTGACGGACAATGACTATGCGTCATACATTCGACACATGTTTGGGTTTCTTCATTCCATTGGGATTCTTTGGATGTTGGATTACATTTTAAGCACGTGCTTTGTTCAGCATCAAAGTAAGGTTTATCATCCGGACAAGCTTCGCATATATGATATTCAATATTACAAATCGGAACAGGCATGGAACAATCTGCATTTCCGTTGCATTGACATAGCGTGGTAACACATTTCCCGTCTAAACGATATAATCCGTCCGGACACGAACATTCTTTGCCATTCCAAAAGGGCAAGTTAGTCGGACATGCTTGACACGTATGTGTTGTGGTATTACAAACCGGTGTACTGCCTGAACAATCGGTAGAATTGATACATTGAGCACATGCACCGTCTAATACATGGTATCCGCTTGGACAATCTGGAATTTCAAGACAGTTTTCGATGATTTCACGACAGATTTCATCCGGGTTACAAACAGGTAAAGCCATACAAACATGTTCATCAATATAACAATATTCATTTTCGTTACAATGGCTGTCTGATGAACATTCGTATTGACCTATTGCTAAACGTATATTTTGTGCAAACGAGGTGTTATTTTCGCCAAAACACATTGAAAGTAAAGCAAAAAACACCCAAAATAAAGTATTTGTTTTTTGTTTTAAATGAACATTTTCTGCTTTTAAAAAATAATTATTTTTCATATAGTTCTCCTCAAAAAACGTGTCAAAAAAACGTCCCTTTTTTTGACATAATATTTTAGATTTATTTCATTGTCAACTAAAATTTGTAATTATTTGATTTTTCATGATTTTTTCATTTTTCAAAAAGTGTAACCTCTACCAAAAAAATGTGTCAAAAAAAGGGACGTTTTTTTGACATATTTTTTCAAGTTAACATATTGATTTGACTATCTTTTTATTTTTGCTGTTTGAAAAAATTTCAAACGGTTTTTTTAATGTTTTTTTAAGAGGTTTTGAGAACATTTTTCCCGATTCGTTTTTGTGAATTGATCTATGAAAAAAAATACGTCCCCCTGAATTTGATTCAGGGTCTTTTGCCGATAAAGCACTATGCCACGACCCCCTGAGATGCTGAAATAAATTAAGCATGACAGTAGGGGTGGTGTTCAGCATGATGAAAAGTGAGTGGGTCTTTGAACGATACAACACAAAAGATATATCATACCCTACGATAT
>JAFTSJ010000022.1 GCA_017467335.1 Alphaproteobacteria bacterium | reverse complement strand
TGCTTTCACACGTCACACAGGTTTTATATTCATTCGTACTGCAAATCGGTTTATCAGACGGACAATTGGATTCGCATGTATAACTTAAGCCACAGGTTTCGCATTTTTCCGTACAATCCGAATCTTCCGTACAATACCGTAACGGACGCCCGTTTTCATCGGTTGCCCCTTGTCGTAATCCTTCATCTTGTCCGTAAGAATCAAGCGATGTTGTAAAGACAATTGATGTTTCAATATCATCGCCACATAATTCAGACGCATTACCGTTAAAAATTTGTTTTTTGCCGTCTTCGGCAGGTGTCCATATAAACATCGGTCCTTCAATGTTCATATTGAGCACTTGTTTACAGACCCGAGATGGCACATCATCGACCTGTACATCAAACACAATGTTTGAACGAGGATAAACTCCAATCGGAAAGCCTGTTTGCGTTGTATCAGCCCATTCATCAAGTTCCTCGGCTTCAGGTAAATCTTTATCTTGATATTTATTCCACGTATCTCGATTCCGTAAATTAACTTCATAGATAATATCGTTTGCCCGATATTTGTCCATCGCAAAGGTGTAACCATAAATCCCACCGATTGAAAGAACACCGATAACTGCCAAAACGCCCAGTATTTCCACCATACTACGTCCTGTTTCAGCTGTTTTTTGTTTAAAATATCCGTTTAAAAAAGTGTTTAAAATTTTCATAGAGCCCTCATTTTAAAAGTGAATAAAATCAGACGGTTATTTTTCAAAAATATGTCAAAAAAACGTCCCTTTTTTGAACGCTTTTTTTTGGTAGGGGTTACACTTTTTTAAAAACAAAAAAATAATGAAAAATCAAATAATTACAAATTTTAGTTGACAATGAAATAAATCTAAAATATTATGTCAAAAAAAGGGACGTTTTTTTGACACATTTTCAGAAGATAACACATTGATTTAGTTATCTTTTTATTTTTAATGTTTGAAAAAATTTCAAACGGTTTTTTGATGGTTTTTTTAAGGGGATTATTTGACGAAAAACAGGTATTTAAAACGATTCGCCTGCCTAATGTGTTTATTTTTTATAAACCCGTTTACTTAATGCTAATCTATCTCGATAAAAAAACAAGCGTTTCATATCGTAATAAAAACAACACTCCAATTCGTTTATTGGCAACCGGTTGAGCCAAATCCCCCGTTTCCTCGTTCTGAATTGTCTGAAACACAATCTGTTGTTGTAATCAAAGCCTGTATAACCGGACAAATAATTCCTTGAGCAATTCTATCCCCTGGTTCAATAGTAAAATCATTGTCGCTAAAATTGATTAAAGGAACCATAATTTCGCCCCGATAACCAAAATCAACCGTTCCCGGACCATTTGCAACACCAATACCATGTTTAGCAGCCAACCCTGAACGAGCTCGAATTTGTAATTCATAAAAATAAGGTGTTTCGTTATTATGTGATATTTCTATCTTAATTCCACATGGAATGAGCTTAATTTCATGTGCTTTCAAAATAAGGGTATCAGAAATAGCCGCCCGTAAATCAAAACCCGAATCATCTTGATGTTTATAGTGCAATCGTTCCCAATTTGATTGATAATGTTTTAAATATTGAATTTTTAATTGTACGGTCATAACTTCCTCATTATTGTTACTATACAAAAATTTTTTATCAAATGTATAAAATTTTTGGTGAAAAGTCAAATAATTTGAAAAAATGATTGATTTTTTCTGATAAATCTTTATAGTAATTTGACATATGTTTGTTTAATTTGAAGAAAAGGAAAAAACATGTTTATTTCAGAAGCAATGGCTCAAACAGCCGAAACGGCTACACAGGTTAACAATGCTCCAATGCCGGACGGAATGAAAGTATTGGTTCAAATCGGTTTAATTTTTATTGTGTTGTATTTCTTTTTATTGCGTCCACAACAAAAAAGAATGAAAGAACATCAAGCAAAATTGGCTGGTATTGTTAAAGGAACAACTGTTGTTGTCAATGGTATCATTGGAAAAGTAACGGCTGTCAAAGATAATGAATTAACGGTTGAAATTGCTTCCGGTGTTACAATTACCGTTATTCGGGATTACGTTTCACAAGTTATTGAAAATAACAAAAATAAGAAAAAATAGGATAAAAAAATGTTTGGATATTCAAAATTTAAAACCGGAATGGTTATTGCCGTTGTTGTGCTCGGCTTTATTTTTGCCATTCCTAACTTTTTACCTAAAACGGTGTTGTCGCAGTTACCGAATGGTGTTCGGGATTGGTTCAAGCCGATTACGTTAGGATTAGACTTACAGGGCGGGTCATATCTTTTGATGGAAGTTGATACGAAAGATTTATTGAAAGAAAAATTAACAACTTTAGCCGACTTGACACGTTCTGAACTGCGTTCAAAGAAGATTCGATTCGCCGGTTTAGACGTTGACGGAGAAACAATGCACGTTCGTATTTTAAATTCAGCAGATGTTAATACAGCACGTGAAGTTATTCGTGGTTTAGAAAAAGAAGGTTTAAATATTGAAAACAAAGAGTCTGTATTAACAGTATCTTATACAACACAAGCCGTTGAACAAATGACAGCCAAGGCTGTTGAACAATCTTTGGAAATTGTGCGTCGCCGTATTGACGAAATGGGAACAAAAGAACCTCAAATTCAAGCACAAGGAACAAATCGGATTGTTATTCAATTACCGGGTGTACAAGATCCGTCTGAAATCAAAGCGATTATGGGTAAAACGGCTAAAATGTCATTTCATTTAGAAGATTCCAGCGTTTCTCCACAAGCTGCTCAAATGGGTAAATTACCAGCTGACTCTATGTTAATGAGTGGTGATGAAACCGGTTATATGGTTTTAAAACGGCGGGTTATTGTTAATGGTAGCGGATTAGATTCTGCCAAGGTCAGTTATGGGGATAAAAATGACGTTGTTGTTGCTTTTTCATTTAAAGCAAATGCCGCCAAAGAATTTGCAAAAGCAACACGGGAAAATGTTGGTCGTAAATTGGTTATTGTTTTAGATGGTAAAATTATCAGTGCACCGGTTATCCAAGGACCGATTACCGGTGGGCAAGGAGTCATAACCGGTAATTTTTCGGTTAAGAGTGCTAATGATTTAGCCATGTTATTACGTTCCGGAGCATTACCGGCTCCGTTGATTGTTGCTGAAGAACGTGTTGTTGGTCCCGGTTTAGGTGAAGATTCTATTAAAGCCGGTACAATTGCCTGTTTAATCAGTTTGACTGCTGTTTTAATTTTTATGGTTATTGTTTATGGATTCTTCGGTATTATTGCCGACTTAACACTTATCGTAAACGGAATTCTTTTATTAGCTTTATTAAGCTTGTTAAATGCAACATTAACATTACCCGGTTTAGCAGGGATTGCATTAACGGTTGCTATGGCGGTTGATGCGAATATTTTGATTTTCGAACGTATGAAAGAAGAAATGCAAAATGGGATTACTGTTCCGAAAGAAATTTTAAAAAGAGGTTTCGGAGGAGCATTTTCTGCTATTTTAGACGGACAATTAACAACATTGTTTGCAGCCTTATTTTTATTTATGTTAGGTTCAGGTCCTGTCCGTGGGTTTGGGATTACTTTGGGCTTAGGTTTGGCAACAACAATGTTTTGTGCCTTATCATTTAACAAAGTTTTATTAACGGCATGGGTTGCCGTTCGTAATCCGAAAAAGATTGATTTATAAGGAAATAAGTTATGAGTAAATTATTCAGAAAAAGAAATTTTAATATCCCATTTATGAAAATGCGTCATATGGGATATATCTTGTCTGCGATTATGTTGATAATCAGTATTAGTTCTTTATGTATAAAAGGATTAAACTATGGGATTGATTTTCAAGGCGGTGTTTTGGTTGAAATTTCATCAGATAAGCCGTTTGATATGAAGGAAATGCGTTCTCGTTTATCGTTCTTAAAGGATTTTACAATTCAATCTTCCGGTACGAATGGAGATATGATTATTATTCAATGTCAACCTCGTGATGGTGAAAACGGAGCGATTGTCGTTGAACAAATCAAAAAAGAATTGGGTTCAAATTATACCTATGAACGAGTTGAAGTTATCGGACCGACCGTTGGAGAAGAATTAAAACAAAAAAGTTTATTAGCTTCTGTTTTGGCTTTATTAGCTATTTCAATTTATATTTGGTTTCGATTTGAATGGCCGTTTGCCATTGGTTGTATGGCTTCATTGGCTCATGATTTAGTTATTGTTATTGGTATGTTTTCATTATTCGGATGGGATTTTAATATGGTTGTTGTTGCCGGTATTTTATCTTTAGCCGGATATGATTGTAACGATACAATTGTCACATATGACCGTATTCGTGAAAATATTCGCAAATTTCGCAAAGAACAAGTTGATATTATATTAAATAAAAGTATCAATGAAACCTTTTCCCGTACGATTTTAACCAGTTTAACAACATTATTTGTTGTTTTGATTTTGTTATTTATTGGCGGAGAAACGTTACAAGGATTTTCACGAGCCATGGTTTGGGGAACTATTTTAGGAACATATTCATCTATCTTTACGGCTGTACCGTTGTTAAGATATTTTGATATTAAAACCGTTTCTGAAGGTCCGAACGAAAAACAAAATGTTTAAATAAAACAATAAAAATCCCCTGATAAGATTTTATCAGGGGATTTTCATATCTTAAAATATAATCATCAATTATTTATACGTTAACACTTCATCATGAACATAATCAATTTGAATGCCGGCTTGTTTCATCATTTCTTCGGCTTCACTGCCCGAATGATATTTATATTCTGCCACAACTCGTTTAATACCACATGCGATTAACAACATGGCACATGTACGACAAGGAGCTAATTTGCAATAAATTGTTCCTCCTTCGATGGAAACACCTCGTTTCGCTGCTTGACAAATAGCATTTTGTTCTGCATGAATAGTGCGAACACAATGTTCTGAAATAGACCCATCTTCATTGACCATTTTTTTCATCAGATGACCAACATCATCACAATGAGGCAGTCCCGGAGGAGAACCGACATATCCGGAAACAACAATTTGATTATCCTTAACAATAATACACGCTGTTCGACCACGAGGACATGTTGCTCTTTTGGCCAAAGAATGCATAACCTCTAAAAAATATTCATCCCATGATGGGCGAATGTATTTTTCTTCACTCATAAAACCTCCTTAAATCCAATATACAAAAATATGGTACACTTTTTTCAAAACAGGTGCAATATTTTTTTACACAACCTGTTTTCATTTTAAGCAAAATCAAGGTGTTACCAATAAAATCAATTGGTTGAGTAACAAAAATCCGGTTTCGGTTGGATAAAAAAAGTCTTGTCGCAGCGTTGCCCATCCGTTTTGAATGGCTTTATCTACACCAACCGGATTCAATATATGAACAGGAATCCCTTCTTTTTTCAATCGTAATCCCATGATAATTCGTTCTTCATTTTTTTCGGTCGGTGTTAATTGTGTGCATTTAGGACCATTTGTTATCCAGTCAGGAACTCGGGACGGATTGATTGTTTCTAAATAATTTAATCGCCCTTGGGCAGCCGGTCCGATACCCATATAATTACATCCTCGCCAATAAGTTAAATTATGACGACATTCATATCCGGCTTTAGCATAATTTGATATTTCATAAGAACAAACACCGTTTTTTTTCATAATATCTTCTGTTACTTGGTATAATTCAACAGCTGTTTGTTCATCAACGGTTTTAACGCCGTTTTTTCCAAAAGGCGTATTTTCTTCAATTGTTAATTGATATAAGGAGTAATGATTGAGCCCTAAATTTAAAGCTCTTGTTAATTCTTTTTCCCAATCAGATACTGTTTGGTGTGGGCGGGCGTAAATTAAATCAATGTTAATATTATCGAAAATTTTTTGAGCATTTTCAATGCATGTTAACGCTTTTTTCAATGTATGTCGGCGTCCTAAAAATAACAAATCATTTTCATTAAGCGACTGAACACCTATGGATAAACGATTAACACCAATGTCACGAAATCCAATCATTTTTTCATATGTTATGGCATCGGGATTGGCTTCAATCGAAATTTCAATATCAGATGCCAATGAAAAATTTTCCTTAATAACATGCATTAGATTTTCTAACATGTCCAACGGAATTAAAGAGGGTGTACCTCCACCCAAAAAAATACTTGTTAAACAATCATCGGCCGATATTTTTTCCTTAAAAAAAACAATATCTCGTTGATAAGTGGTCAGTAATTGTTCATAATCCGGTTGATTGCAAACAACACTTGCAAAATCACAATATGGACATTTAGACAAGCAATACGGCCAATGAATATATAATCCAAATAATTGCGAGAAAGGATTCATAACACCTCTTGACATTTGTTTTAAAAAAAGATAGGATAAAAACCTAGGTTTAATTTATAACAGGAAAGAAAACAAAAATGCAAATATTAATTTCCGGACAACAAATCAATTTAGGTGATAATTTCCGTGTTTATGCGGAAGGTGCATTGGATGCGGCTGTTTCAAAATATTTTGACGAAGCAGTTAGTGCTGATGTTAAAGTAACAAAAGACGGTTCTGAAATCAAAACGGAAGTAACCGTTCATCCGAAAACGGGAGCGTTAATTCGTTCATCCGCTACATCTGCTGATGCTTACGCATCGTTAGATGGGGCTGTTTCACGTATTGCCCGTCAATTAAGAAAATACAAAAACCGGTTAGTTGAACATAAAGTTCCGGTTGTTGAAATGGTTGACATGTCTGTTATCGAAACACCGGCAGAAGTTGAAGAAGTTGCTGATGCTCCGATTATTATTGCTGAAATGCAAACACAATTACCTGTTTGTACGGTCAGCGAAGCCGTTATGAAAATGGATTTAGAAGGTTTATCTGCTTTAATGTTTAAAAACACGGCACATGGTGGTTTAAACATGGTTTATCGCCGTAATGACGGCAATATCGGCTGGGTTGATCCTAAAAATAAATAGGACAGACGATGAAAATCAGTGATATTTTATTAAAATCGTCAATTGTACCCAATTTGACGGTTGAAAGCAAGAAACAGGTTTTAGAAAAACTTTCTGAAATTGCTTCGCCGTCAGTTGGTATTGATCAAAGCACAATTTTAGATGCTTTGATTGAAAGGGAACGATTGGGAACAACGGGAGTGGGGCATGGCGTTGCTTTACCTCATACACGTTTGATTGGTCTTGATAAGATTTTTTGTGCATTTGTTAAGACAAATCCCATTGATTTTGAATCAGTTGACGGTAAGTTGATAGATTTGGTATTTGTTTTATTGGTACCGGAAGAAGCCGGAGCCGATCATTTAAAAGCCTTATCCAGATTATCTCGATTGTTAAGAGATGAAGAAATTGCCAATCAATTGCGTAAAGAAAATGATATTGATGCCTTATATAATATCATTATTCAGCATGACATAGAAGATTGATTGATTTGTTTTAAATAAAGCCTTTCCATTCCGGAAAGGCTTTTTTGATAAGAAAGGCGTTTAAATAAAACGCCTTTCATCATATATTATTATTTTGTTTCTGAAATGATATTCAAAAATGGAATCGGGGCTCCGCCATATATATTAACAGGTAATTTTCCATCCCATTTTTGAACAGCTTCATAGGCCACCAAATTTTGATTTTGACTTAATGCTTGTGAACGAATACGCATACTTTCTGCCTCTGCCTTGGCACTCAAAATCTTTTGATTGGCTTCTTCTTCAATTTGTTTTGTTTTATTTTTGGCTTTAATTGCATCTTGTGTCGCAATTTGTTTTTCTTCAATAGCCCGTTCGAATTGTGTTGAATAGTTAATGTCTTCAATCACAACGCTTTGTACCAAAATATAAGCCGGTTCTAATCCGGTTTTCAAGGATTTTAAAATTTCATCTGATGCTTTTTCACGGTTGGAAACTAAAACATCCGCTTCCCATTTACCAATTGTATCTTTGACTGCTTTCAAAATTTGAGGCATAATAACTTTTGTTTTATAGTCCATACCGATATGCTTGTACAATAAATGAGCTGAATCATCGTTTACGCTGTTATTAACAGTAATGACCAAATCAGCTTGTTGCACATCTTTGGTATAAGCACTCATCTTTAAAGATGTTCGTTGAACACGGGTGTCAATTTGTTTTACTTCGGTTGTAATCGGATTATAAAAGTAAATACCTTCCGGTAACGGGTCACCAATAACTTCGCCAAAACGTGTTTTAATTCCCCGATAACCGGTATCAATAACAGTGATTCCGGAAAAACTAATCCCAACCCCAATCAATGCAATAGCCAATGTGCCATATAAGAAAAATTTATTCATAATAAAACTCCCTGTATATTGTATCAAATTTTTATGAAGATATAATTATTTTAATTCTTCCTTAATACGATTGCGTCCTTTACGTGTTAATAACAAAATCGGAAACAAAAACAAAACATCAATATTGGTTGATTTAATTTGTTTTGTTGAAATTTTATACAAGAGCAATCCTAAAATACCTAAAATCCAAACACCTAAAATCAATCGTAATATAATTAAAGCAAAAACCATTATATCCCCCTTTCTTCGCGGGGAAGTTTAGCAAAAATATTTTTGTATGTCAAATCAAAATACGTTAACCATACATACGAATATTGTTTAAATCACGAATTTTATTGATATTATTATCATCATACCAAGAATCAATATGATACGGATCCCGTCTGCGGGGTTTATCATCAGATTTAATTATTTTTAATTGACCTTGACTTTGTTCCGATGAAGAATAATCTTTATCGGCTTTTTGATTTGTAAATTGTTTCATACTGTATCCTCACTTTAAAAAAGTAATTATACATATTTTTAAAAAAAAATCAAGTCAGAATACTTACTGTGATTTGATATCCGTTAGAGTAAAGCGGGCATGGTGATTAAAAGCATCTTTTTGACCGCTTTCAATCCATATTGTTAAATTATCAATTATCTTTTCAATTGTCTGTGATGTTATTTTTTTATACTTTGTTTTATTTGTTTTTAAGGTAGATTGTTTTATATCTTTAATTAAAAAAGTAACTTCTTTTGTAATATTTAACAAGGCAGTCATTTGCTGTTCTGTTAAAATATCAAAAAATGACGGTTTATGAATAATTAAGGTTAAATTCTTTTTTATTTCTTCTAAAAAAGAAATACTTTTTTTGTTTAACGTTATTTGATGATAGATTTCTTCGTATTCTAATTCTAAAAAATCATCTAAATCCGTAATTGATGTTGTTTTCTGTCTATGAATCATAATACAAATACAATCAATCAATTCTATCAATTGGGTGTTAATTTCCAATGTTATACTTTCAAAAACCAAATTGTGTAAATTACGAGACGTTATTTTATTGATAACATCATAAAAAATAAAAACCAATGGAATACTAACCAATCCCGAAGCAATATTAACTAAAAGATTATTTAAACCGGAATCTGTTACCACTTTTTGTGCAAAAACATATAGGAGGATTCCTGTTAAAAAGGCTACAAGATACGGCAAAATTTTAATCAATAATTTTTTCATAAAAATTAGATATTGCAAAAAAAATCTTTTTCAATAATACAAAAAGATACAAAAAAAGGGAAATGATACCATTTCCCTTTCCTTTTTTATTATCAAACACACGATTTATATAGGTGTATTTTTTATAAAGTCAATATCAATTCTGATTTTTTTCGTAAGTATTTTGATAAACATGCCACGTTGATCGAATAATATTTTCTAAATCACTATGTTTCGGTTGCCATCCTAATATAGATTGTGCCTTTTCAGATGAGGCTGTTAATTTTGCCGGATCACCTGAACGGCGGGGAGCCATTGTATAGTTAATCTTTTGATTAACAATCCGTTCTGTTTCTTGAATCATTTCCAAAACCGAATGACCGGTTCCTGTTCCTAAATTAAGAATTTGACTTGTATTTTCTCGTTCCAAATACTGTAACGCTAACGTATGAGCAGTTGCCAAATCAGTCACATGAATATAATCACGAATGCACGTGCCATCCGGTGTATCATAATCATTACCAAAAATAGACATTTGACTTCTAATACCGAATAATGTTTCCATAACGACCGGCAATAAGTTTTGCGGTTTTTCTTCCAGTCCTAAAATATCTCCATCTTCATCATATCCAACAGCATTAAAATACCGTAATGATACAAATTTTATACCTTTTAAACGATCATACCATTCCATAAAACGTTCCATTTCTAATTTGGTAAAACCGTAAAAGTTAATCGGATTTAATGGATGGCTTTCATTTAGTTGGGGTGTTTGAGGCATACCATAAACAGCAGCAGAAGATGAAAAAACAAGATACTTAACATTTTTATCTGTCATTGCATTTAATAAGTTGATGGCTCCGATTAAATTGTTATTAGCATATTTTTCCGGTTCAGCCATCGATTCGCCTACGGCTTTTTTAGCAGCCAAATGAACAACGCCATCAACATTATCTAATGCTTTTTTTAAGGATTCCATATCCAATAAAGAACCTTCAACAAATTCGGCTTGTTTAAATAAATTGATTCGTTTTCCGGTTGATAAATCATCATAAACACGAACATCAAATCCTGTATTTAACAAAGATTTGACAACATGACTGCCGATATAACCTGCTCCCCCGATAACTAAAATACGCATATCATCCTCTATCTGTTTTCTAAATTTTGAGCCGCAAAAGACCAATTCAACAAATGTTCTGTTACATTTTTTAAATATTCTAACCGTCTATTTTGAACGTCCAAATAATAAGCATGTTCCCAAATATCCAAACATAATAACGGTGTTTGATTCGGATTTGTTAACGGTGTGAAAGCATTTTGAGTTTTAATAACATCCAAACGATTATTTTCTAAAATCAGCCAAACCCAACCACTTCCAAAAGTTGTCATGCCCTTGCGAACCAATTTTGCTTTTAATGCTTCAACTGAACCGAAATCACGATCAACCAATTGTCGTAATGAATCGGGAACACTTTGCGGTTGTTCGGCAACAGTCAAACTGTTCCAAAAAAAGGTGTGATTCCATATTTGAGCCGCATGGTCAAACAATAAACCCAAATTGTTATCATGAGCATATTGAATCAATTCTTCTAAAGGCAAATCAGCATAGGGTTGTCCTTCTATTAACTCATTTGTTTTTTGAACATATCCTGCATGATGTTTTCCATAGTGAAAAGATACCGTTTCAGCACTGATATAAGGAGCCAATGCGTCTTCGGCATAAGGTAATTGTGGTAATTGTATTGTCATAACGTTTTTCCTTTCATTTTATGATTATACACAATAATTAAATAATAACAAGTCCCAAAAGAAACAATTATTATTTTATATCGTTTTTTTGGAAAAAAATTAAATAACAAAAAAAAATCTTGATTTAATAAAAAAGAATTGTTATAATGAACGGGCATTTGCGGTTATGGCGGAATTGGTAGACGCTCAGCGTTGAGGTCGCTGTGGACGTAGTCCGTGGAAGTTCGAGTCTTCTTAACCGCACCAATATAAACGCCTGTTTAAGGCGTTTTTTTTATAAAAGTTTAATTGTTCGATTTTAATAAATAGATATTTACTATATAGAAATTTGATTAAGTAAATGGGTTTATAAAAATATAAGCACATTAGGTAGGCGAATCGTTTCAAATACTTGTTTTTCGTCAAATAATCTCTTTAAAAAACCATCAAAAAAACCGTTTGAATTTTTTTCAAACAGTAAAAATAAAAACACAATTAAATCAATATATTAACTCGAAAAAATGTGTCAAAAAAACGTCCCTTTTTTTGACATAATATTTTAGATTTATTTTATTGTCAACTAAAATTTATAATTATTTGATTTTTCGTAATTTTTTTGTTTTTAAAAAAGTGTAACCCCTACCAAAAAAAAGCGTTCAAAAAAGGGACGTTTTTTTGACACATTTTTGAAAAATAACCGTCTGATTTTATTCACTTTTAAAATGGGGGCTTTATGAAAATTTCAAACACTTTTTTAAACGGATATTTTAAACAAAAAACAGCTGAAACAGGTCGCAGTATGGTGGAAATCTTAGGCGTTTTGGCGATTATCGGGGTGTTGAGTATTGGTGGGATTTACGGGTATTCCTTTGCGATGGATAAATATCGGGCTAATGATATTATCTATGAAGTTAATTTACGGAATCGAGATACTTGGAATAAATATCAAGATAAAGATTTACCCGAAGCCGAAGAACTCGATGAATGGGCGGAGGTCACACAAACAGGTTTCCCGATTG
>JAFTSJ010000004.1 GCA_017467335.1 Alphaproteobacteria bacterium | reverse complement strand
GAAAAATCAAATAATTATAAATTTTAGTTGACAACGAAATAAATCTAAAATATTATGTCAAAAAAAGGGACGTTTTTTTGACATATTTTTTCAAGTTAACATATTGATTTGATTTATCTTTTTATTTTTGCCATTTGAAAAAATTCCAAACGGTTTTTTTGATGTTTTTTTTAAGGTTAGTTAAAGGTCTATTTTTCGATTCGTTTTTGTGAATTTATCAGAATCCTGTGTTGTTTGCTACCATAATTCGATGAGACCCTGAACCAAGTTCAGCATGACGGTAGGGGGTGGTGTTCAGCATGACGAAAAGTGAACGGGTCTTTGAACGAGGCGGCACTTTGTTCACCCCACCGTCCCCCTGAACTTGGTTCAGGGTCTTTTGGCGATAAAGCACTATGCCACAACTCAATGAGATGCTGAAATAAATTCAGCATGACAGTATGAATGGTAATAAAACGGGACAAGAGGCTGGTAATGGCAGGATGGTGGGGATGACAAAAAGGGAAATAGCATGATGGTTGGTTCGTATGGTATGACAAAAAAGGTAACTTAACAATTAGCTCATTGTTATCATTCAAAAAAGAAACTAACGTGTCTGAACGTTTGTTTTCTAAATACAAAAAAGCACACATTAAAAAATGTGTGCTTTAAATAAATTGGTTCTATTAACCGATTAAATTAGCCAAAACCTTTTGTTGGTTTTCCAAGGTTTGTTGGGCTTCTTCCAAGGCTTTTCGTTTGTCTTGGATGACGGATGCCGGAGCTTTGGAAACAAAAGCGTCATTTGCTAATTGATTCTTTGTTCGTTCAATAAAACTTTCTTTATTAGCAATATCTTTACGAATGCGAGCTGTTTCCTGTTCAATATCAATCAATCCGTTTAATGGGATATTTAATGTTGATTCAGCATATGCTTGGCTGATAGAACCTTTGGGCAATTCCATTTCATCAACAATATTTAATTGTTCAATACGTGTTAAGGCTTTTAAAACAACTTCGTTATCTGAAACAATTTGTTTGTTTTTGGTATTCATCCCTTTAATATTGAGGTGAATTTTTGTTGCCGGAGAAATATTAACACCCATTCTTAAAGAACGAATAGCTGTTACCAAATCAAATAAATAATCGATATCTGTTTCCGTTTCCTTATCTGCATATGCTGTTAAAGACGGCCACGTTTCACACATCAGCATATTATTTCGTTGTGCTGTTTTATCCCATATTTCTTCTGTAATAAACGGCATAAATGGATGCAATACAATTAAAATTTGTTCTAAAACATAACCGCAGACATGTTTTGTTTCTTCAATTTCAGTTGTTGTTCCATCATGGAAAATCGGTTTAATGGCTTCCAAATATAACGGACAGAATGTATCCCAAATAAAATGATATACCGCATTTGAAGCATCATTAAATGCGTATTCATCAATCATACGGGCAACATTTTGAGCCGCTGTATGCATTTTGCTTAAAATCCATTTGTTAATCGGTAAGGTCGGTGTTGGTTTGTCTTGCCCGAAAATAGCTCCGTTCATTTCACAAAAACGAGCAGCATTCCAAATCTTCGTAACAAAATTACGATAGGATTCTACGCGTGAATCGGACATCAAAACATCCCGACCATGTCCTGCTTGTATCAACAACGAAAAGCGTAATGCGTCTGCGCCGTATTTATCACACATTTCCAATGGGTCAATACCGTTCCCTTTGGACTTTGACATTTTTTGTCCTTTTTCATCACGAACCAGTCCATGTAAATAAACTTTGCGGAAAGGAACTTCTTTCATAAAGTGCATAGACATCATCATCATACGGGCAACCCAAAAGAAAATAATATCAAATCCGGTAACTAATACACTGGTCGGATAATAACGTTTCAAATGAATTGTGTCTTCCGGCCAACCTAATGTTGAAAAAGCCCATAAACCGGATGAAAACCAAGTGTCTAATACATCTGAATCACGGACAAGTTCAACAGATTTGCCATAATGTTTTTCAGCGGCTTGTAAGGCTTCTTCAACACTTTCTTCACAGAAAATTGTTTTATCCGGACCATACCAAACCGGTACTTGATGTCCCCACCATAATTGTCGGGAAATACACCACGGTTGAATATTATTCATCCATTCAAAATAAGTATTTTCCCAGTTTTTAGGGACAAAAACCATATCCCCGTTTTCAACGGCTTTAATAGCATCTTTGGCTAATTCTTTAGCATTAACAAACCATTGATCCGTTAAAAGCGGCTCAATGACAACACCCGAACGTTCCCCATGCGGAATTGTCATCGGATTGGGTTCTTCATGATCAAATAATCCCAGTTCTTTAATTTCAGTCAAAACCTTAATACGGGCATCCGGACAGGTTAAGCCCTGATAATGAGACGGGACATTTTCATTTAATGTTGCATCCTTATTCAAGATGTTAATCATCGGTAATTGGTGGCGTTTACCAACTTCAAAGTCGTTAAAGTCATGTGCCGGTGTAATTTTAACAGCACCGGTTCCTTTGGTCGGATCGGCGTGTTCGTCAGCAACAACCGGTATTGTCCGATTGACAATCGGTAAAACTAAATTTTTGCCAATAAGATGTTTATAACGTTCGTCATCGGCAGAAACGGCAACAGCAGTATCCCCAAACATTGTTTCTGGACGAGTTGTGGCAATGGTAACAAATTCGTTTGGATTGCCTTCAACAGGATATTTAAAATACCACATTGTACCGACAACTTCTTTTTGAATAACTTCCAAATCTGAAACTGCCGTTTGTAAAACAGGATCCCAGTTGACCAATCGTTTGTCTTTATAAATCAATCCTTCTTTGTACAATTGAACGAAAACTTTGCGAACGGCTTTTGATAAGCCTTCATCCAACGTAAAACGTTCCCGAGACCAGTCGCAAGAAGCCCCTAATCGGTGTAATTGTTTAATAATTTGTCCCCCGTATTGTTTTTTCCAATCCCAGACGGCTTCAACAAATTTTTCACGACCTAAATCATGACGGGAAATACCTTGCTTGGCTAGATTTTTTTCAACCATCATTTGTGTTGCAATACCGGCATGGTCCGTTCCGGGTTGCCATAAAACATCATAACCTTGCATGCGTTTAAAACGACAGACAACATCTTGAATGGCATTGTCTAAAGCATGTCCCAAATGAAGATTCCCCGTTACATTCGGAGGTGGAATGACAATTGAAAACGCCGGTTTTTTATCATCGTTCGGATGACAGGCAAATAAATTTTGGCTTTCCCATTTTTCAGTAATTTCTTTTTCGGCAATAGCCGGTTCGAAAGATTTATCAAGCATTTTTATATATCCTTACCCAATTAACAAACAAATGTTATTTTTTTATCTTGAAAATCTTTAAAAGTCAAGCATAATTCACGCATTATCACAGGTAAATACGGTGATTTTTTTGAATTATTTGACATATTGTTTGACTTTCATTTAAAAATACATTAAACTCCTAATATTTCAACTCAGGAGGAAAAATGCTGAAACATATCGGAGTTTATCAAGATTCAAATCATGTTGTTCGAAATGTTGTAGACGATAACGGTCAGGTATTGTTTACCCTATACATTTCAACAAAAGAAAGCATGCAAAATTCAACGGCTTCGGAAAACAAACAAGATTCAGATGCTTTTTTAGGGGCTGGGCAAATT
Source organism: Alphaproteobacteria bacterium (assembly GCA_017467335.1). Lineage (GTDB taxonomy): Bacteria > Pseudomonadota > Alphaproteobacteria > CAAHEQ01 > UBA3637 > RGIG4140. The sequence continues at coordinate 19,029 of JAFTSJ010000004.1, read as the reverse complement.
GTTAAGGTTGTACCGTTTGTTGAATTAAACGGGGAAGACCCCTATCAAGCCTATCAACGCCTTTTTACGGAAAGTAAAGAACGAAAAAGACGTCAGACAGTTCAAAAGATTCAGGAAAGTATTGCAACGCAAACTTATGATGTTGAAGGACATACCGCCTTGTGGGAAGCAAGTCAGCGTATTTTATCCGGACCTTACAAAGCCAGTTGTGAATTGATTGATTGTTGGGGACGGTTAATGCAGTCTGAAATACAAAAATCACCTGAAAAACGATTGACACGACATATTTTTTGTTCAACATATGCTGATATGATGGTTTATGATGACAATAATTTATTGTCCGAGAATGTCATTTTTGAAACATTGGCGGTAACTTGGAAACACGGGGTGCGATTTGCTCGATATGCCGGATTGCCGGTTGAACAGATTGAAGCCGTACGTCATGCGAAACAAGATGGACCTGTTCCACAAAAAATAACGTCACAAAGTGTGCCAACATCAAATAATCAAAATGAAGTTGATCACATTATGGAATAATACACATCAAAAAACCCCTGCTTGTGAATATGAGCAGGGGTTTTTGATGTTTAAAACCGTTCATTGAAACAGATACGAAAAAGCCCCCAAATAAGGGGGCGTTTTCACGATTACTAACCTTGTCTTGCTTTGAATTTCGGTTTACGTTTGTTGATAACATAAACACGACCTTTGCGGCGAACAACTTTGCAATCTTTATCACGCATTTTAGCGGATTTTAAAGAACAACGTACTTTCATAACACTTCCCTTTCCTACAAAAAAATCTAATGTGCCAGTTATATAACATAAAATGATTGCCCTTGTCAAGTGATTTTTTCCGTTTGTTGTTTGATTTTTTTTATTTTATCCTGAAACAGGTAGAAAAATAAAACCGTAATCTAAATAAAATCCTTTTTTGAATTGACAAATCATAAGAGATAATATATAATCTATTATCATCAAAAAACAATATGAAGGGATAAAATAATGTCTATTCTTTTAAAAACGCCAACAGAAGTTATGAAAGAGTTGGGATTGAAAGTTCGTGCCAAACGATTAAGCCAAAATTTATCACAAAGCGGAATGGCATCTCGTTCCGGAGTTAGTTTAGGTTCATTAAAACGGTTTGAAAGTACGGGGCAGATATCATTGGAATCATTACTTAAAATAGCCATGTCGCTTAATTGTATGCGTGATTTTGAAACGGTTTTTAATGAAAATACAACAACTCATTCCCTTTTTCAGGCTAAAACACAAATGAAAACCAGATGTCGGGGATCGCTTAAATAAAGAGGTTTTCAATGATGCAGGTAAAAGTGTATTTAAATGCTTATCAAAAACGGCTTTTTGTTGGTATGCTCGAACAACGAGATACGCTTTTATTTGAATATGCCCCGTCTTTTTTAGATTCAGGAATTGAATTATCGCCATTTATGTTACCGTTAAAAGCCGGTATTTACCAAGACAAACATCAAACATTTGACGGATTATTCGGTTTGTTTAATGATAGCTTACCGGATGGATGGGGATGTTTGTTGCTTGACAGATATCTTCAAAAACAGGGATTGTCTTATTATGCCATCAATCCGTTACATCGGTTGTCTATTATCGGTACACAAGCCATGGGGGCGTTGGAATATGAACCGACTCAAACACCCGAAGACAAATGGACGGATATATTGCATTTGGATTCGTTATCATTGGGGGCAAACGAAATTATTCAAGGCGAAAGTTCCGAATTATTAGAAAGATTACGAAGATTAAACGGTTCTGCTGCCGGTGCTCGTCCTAAAATCGTGGCATTGGTATCAAATGATTATAAACAAATTATCAGCGGTCGAATGGCAGTGGATGGTTATAATCCATGGATTATTAAATTTTCATCGGCTACGGATAACCCGAATTTGGGAGCTTTGGAATATATTTATTCTCTTATGGCGAAGCAGGCAGGTATTGATATGCCGGATACATATTTGTTTCCGTCAAAACATAGTAGCGGACATTTTGGCGTTTGTCGTTTTGATCGGGATGGTGTTAATAAAATCCATATCCATAGTGCTTGTGGATTATTACATGCTTCTCATCGGATTCCGACTTTGGATTATGAAAATTTAATTCGCTTAACGGCTCATTTAACGCATGATATGCGAGAAGTTGAAAAAATGGTTCGTTTAATGATTTTTAATGTGAAGTCCGGGAATCGGGATGACCACACCAAAAACTTTTCGTATATGATGACGGCAGATTATCGTTGGAAGATGAGTCCTGCTTTTGATTTAACACCATCTGCCGGTATTAACGGAGAGCAAACAGCAACCGTTAACGGCAAAGGAATCAATATCACAAATGATGATTTAATTAAAGTTGGTCAATTAGGTGGTGTAGCAAAAGGACGAATTTTAGAAATGATTGATGCTGTTGAAACGGCGTTGGCAACATATCCGAGTTTGTTAAAAACATATGGTATTAAACATGCTCCGAAATTGCCTTAATCATCGGATGTGTTTTCATAACTTTTTCGTAATGCTTGTTGTGCATCGGTATATGAAAATCCGTTACGGGACAAAGAAGCCAAATCTTTTTGATATAATAATTTTTTTTCTTCCTCGTTTGTTGGTTTTTTAAGTCGAAAACCGCCTTTGGATCGTCTTTTCAGCCATAAGAAGGCACGATGAGAATCGGTTTCTTTCTGTTCGTGTAAAAAAGATTGAATGGTTGAGGTTTCAATACCGGCTTGATTTAATTTTTGAATAATGGCGGTGGCAGATTTTCCTTGGCGGGATAAAATACGCACTTGATTTTCGGCAAATCGATTATCATCAATATAACCCAAAGAACACATTTTGTTAATGACTGAATCAATCATATCATAAGCGGTATCGGGAATGGCATTGCCTTGTTGTCGTTCCTTTTCAATCCGTCTTAATAACATTTGACGTACTTTTTCACGACTGGAATCATATTTTGATAAATAGAAAAGCGTTATATTGTATAATCTTTTTTCCGTAATCGGTTTTATCATTGACAACGGCTCCTGTTTTTCCCATAATACACCTAAACATTATAAAAGATTCGGAAAGGAAAAGCAAATGGATATTTTTTTACCGTTTATGTTGGATAACGGGTTTTCAAAGGGGGCTTATATTGCCGCTGATAAAACAATTGCCGATATGGTAGCAACACGTCATTACCCGAGTGTGGTTGAAACTGTTTTCGGACAAATGACATTATTGGCGTTGGCGTTATCGGGTAATATTAAATATAATGGCACATTTGCGTTGAATGTACGAGGTGATGGTCCGATTCGTCGTGTTTTTGTTTCGGTTACGCATGATAAAAAAATCAGAGGATATGCTGATTTTGATGCGGATAATCTGCCGATAAGTGACAATCCGACCAATGCGGATTTATTTGGAAAAGGACAATTGTTATTTTCTGTTTCACAAGTCGGTCAAGAACCATATCAAGGCGTTATTCAATTAACACAACACACATTAACGGAAACGGTTTTAGATTATTTTCGTTTGTCCGAACAAATTAAAACCGATTTGGTATTAAGATGTTATAATCATCAATATCGATGTTTAATGTTACAGGAAATGCCTCGTCAAAACAACTTAACCGTTGAAGAACAAAATGATTTATGGGAAACGCAAACCGTTTTGATGAACAGTGTTCAAGATAAAGAATTATTTGATGAAAAATTGACACCGCAGGATATTTTATTTCGATTGTTTCATGCTAACGAGTTGGTTGTTTTTAAAGAAAGTATTCCTGAATTTTCATGCCCGTGTCATCGCAGTCAAATGGAAAAGTTCTTAAAAAGTTTATCATCTCAGGAACGGCAAGATTTATATCAAGACGGTAAAATAACCGTAGAATGTCAATTTTGCGGTAATCAATTTACATTTAGTAAGGAAGATTTTTAATGCGTTTCTTATATTTATTTGTTATCGGTTTATGTTTGGCGGGGTGTCAGGCACCATCCTTAAATCAATTCAAAGTCAATACATTAACACATGAACAACCAGTCCCGTTGAATGTATCTGATATTTTGGTTGTTTCAACGGATATGAACTTTGACAGAATGCCTCATATTGAAAATACGTTACCTGTTACACCTGAACAAGCGTTGTTACAATGGGCGAATCATCGATTTCAAGCCGTTGATGAAACATCGCCGGTACACGTTGTTTTAACGATTAAGCAGGCTGATATAACACAAACGGAAGAAAAAAGTGCCAATTGGTACACATTTGATAATATCACTTATCGTTTGTCATATCAGGTTGAAATTGTTTTTATGCGACAACAAGATATTGTTTATCAATATGCCGTTGACGGATGGGAAAGTTCTTCTTTGCCTCAACGTAGTTCAATTGCGGATAAGGAAGAAACATGGATGAAAATGGTTAATGCCATGATACGCAAAGTGAATCAACAAATTATGCAATCCATTCCGCCACGTTACAGCGGGGCATAAATTTAAAGAAGATAGGGTAAATCAGACTTGTTTTTCCGTGATATTTGTGCCATACTTTTGCATGCGTAATGTAAAAGGAGTGGTTTGATACATGAATTATTTGAAAAAATTGAAACAAGGGATGACTTTTCTTGTTTCAGAAATGTCAACAGAACCACATAAAGCCCTTATCCCTTTTATTGCATTTATATTGGGTGTTGTCCTGTATTTCAGATTGCCTTTTGAACCGAATGTGTTTGTCATAGCGGGTAGTCTTGCTATTTTAACAGGGGGTTGTTTTATCCCATGTTCTCGGGTAAGTAAAATTTTCTTAATTTATGTTCCATTATTTTTGTTGTTGGGTGTTTTTAATGCAACACTCCATACGTATTTTACAAAAACGAATTTTTTGCCTCATGCCATGCAACATGTGGAAATTACAGGCATTGTGCAGGATATTGAAACAAAAATCAAAAAAACAAGTATTGATATTGTGCCGACTAAAATATGTGTGGTTAATCCGATAACAAATATATGTGAAGATAAATTAAAGCCTGATGAATTTCCTGATATTATTCGTTTAAGTCTTTATCAAAACAATCAGATTATTCATAAAAAAGATATAATAACAGGTCATGTTAACAAACTGACACAACCGGCTCCCCCCATTACACCGTTTGGTTTTTATCAAGCTCGTACATTTTGGTTTGAAGGAATTGGAGCTGTTGGCACAATATCTGATATTCAGGTTATATCCAACCAAAATCAACCCTCATTTATTGATGGGTTTAGAAAAATCATCCATGATACATTACAAAAAAACGTATCACAAGAAAACGCCGGTATTGCCGAAGCATTGATTTTGGGAAATACCAACTATGTATCGGAAACTTCTTTATTATTGTACCGAACAGTGGGATTATCTCATATTTTATCGGTTTCGGGATTTCATATCGGCCTGATTGCTTTTTTAGTCTATGGGTTAATACGAGGATTTTTCAGTTTATTGCCCGAACGGATTTCTTTTGTTTTAATAAAACGGTTTGCGTTGATAATGGGGTTGATAAGTGGGGCGTGTTATGTGATATTAGCCGGAGTCCAAGCCCCATCCGTTCGGTCATTTATTATGATTGGTTTGCTTTTTACAGGTATGTTTTTTGATAGGCAGGCTATTTCATTACGGAATGTGGTTATTGCGGCTGTTTTAATGGTGTGTTGGGCTCCTCATTTGGTTTTATCGGTTGGTTTCCAATTATCTTTTATGGCTGTTTTGTGTTTAACGGCTGTTTGCGATTTATATCAAAAACATAAAAACAGATCGATTAAAAATCCGTTTGTTAAGTTAGGACGGGGATTTTTAATGATACTGATATTTAATATTTGTGTTACTTGTACAACGGCTCCGATAATTGCTTTTTATTTTCATCAAATTCAAACATATGCTGTTGTCGGTAATATGGTATTGAGTTTTATTTTTGGGTTTTTAATTATACCAATACTGTTTATTTGCGTGCTTTTAATATATTTTCCGATTGTTGCCGATATATTACAAATTGTTGATGGGTTGTTATCATTTGTGACAAATATCGGAAGTGTGATAATGGATTGGCCCTTTGTTGTGATAACGGTTCCCTATTTTTACACTTACGGTTTGATTTGTTGGATTTTCGGTCTGGTCGGATTGATTGTGTTTCAATCCAAAATACGATGGTTTTTTGTTGTCGTAATGAGTTTAGTTGTTGTTTCTTTTTATCATATTGAAAAACCATATGCTATTATTGGCGGCGGTGGGTCTTATGTCGGGGCTTTTATTCAAGATAAATACCACGTAACAGAAAGTTATTTTTATCCGCAATGGCATACATCCTTTTTATTATACGATGGTCACACACCGAATGACGTTCTACCCGTTCCCATTCAGGATAAATATATACAATTAGGTTTATTTCGATATGCGTGGCATTCAAATAGGTGTCAACAGGCATTGTTGAATGTTTATCGAAAAGGGATGGAAAAATGTCCGAATTTGGTTTCTTTTGAAAACATGTTAGATTGGCATACATTAACGATATATCAATCTAAAGATAGTACTCAACATTTGCATATACGCATTGGGGCATTAAGGGATAAAAATCGACCATGGCGTTTAAATGTGCCATTGTTTCCTTTGTTTCATGCACAGATAAGTGTTGAATAATAGAATTTTACTTGATTTTCATAAAAAGACGGATTAAAATACCTGACATGAAAAACATAATGTTGTTCTTGTTGATGTTTTGTGTTACAGCGTGTTCGTCATCTGATTTTTCTTTCAGAAAAGAAACGAGCATGCCGGTTCAATCTGATAATTCCATTATTGGAAAAAGTTGTGATGAAATTCGTCAACAATGGGGAAAACCGTTTTTAGTACGGCATGAAACACCAAATCAGTTGTGGACATATCGTCAGAATGAATGCACGCATTTAATTTATTTTGATGACAGTCAGCAAGTGTGTTTTGCTGAAAAACGGGGCAATTGTCCGCAACAAGAACAGCCAACAGTTAAGGAGAAAAAATGAAGAAAATAACCCCTCGTATTTTATCCGGATTTATGGAATTATTACCAGAAGAACAATTGATTTTTGATCGTATGAAGCAAATGATTGCCGAAATTTACGAATCGTTCGGTTTTGTTGCTTTGGATACGCCTGTTTTGGAATTATCTGAAATTTTATTGGCAAAAGCCGGCGGTGAAACGGAAAAACAAATTTATCGGTTCACGAAAGGGGATACGGATATGTGTATGCGGTTTGATTTAACCGTTCCGTTATCTCGATATGTTGCACAACACCAAAACGAATTATCTTTTCCGTTTCGGCGGTATCAAATCAGCAAATCATATCGGGGAGAACGACCTCAACGGGGTCGGTTCCGTGAATTTTATCAAGCAGATATTGATATTGTGGGTAGTGAAACTTTATCTGTTTTGTATGATGCCGAAATTCCCAGTATTATCTATAAAGTGCTGACAAAATTAGGGTTGAAACGCTTTCATATTCGCATGAATAATCGTAAATTATTGAAAGGATTTTATGAACACATCGGATTGAATGAGCAATCTGCTGAAATTTTGCGTATCATTGATAAAATGGATAAAATCGGTGAAGATAATGTGCGTATGTGTTTGTTTGATTTGGGATTAAAAGCTGATTCTATTTCTCAGGTTTTGAATTTTGCCCGTATTCAAGGAACAATAGAATCTGTTTTAAAACAGTTAACGGACTTAAATATTGATAATGCTTGTTACCAAACAGGGTTAGAAGAATTAAAAACCGTAACAGGGGCTTTAAATGACATGGGTGTTCCGGAAACAAACTTTATGATTGATTTAAGAATAACCCGTGGTTTAGATTACTATACCGGTACGGTTTACGAAACGTTCGCCGATGATTTTCCGTCATGGGGGTCTATTTGTTCCGGTGGACGATATGATAATTTAGCTGGTTATTATACGGACAGAAAATTACCCGGTGTGGGTATGAGCATTGGGTTAACCCGATTCTTTGATGTATTAAAAGCACAAGGTTTATTAAATACCGGTTCAAAAACACCGGCTTGTGTTCTTGTTATTCCAATGACACCGGCTGAAGCCGGAACGGCTTTGCGTATTGGCAATGTGTTGCGTCAGGAAGGTATTAAAACAGAAGTTTACAGTGCTCAAACAAAATTTAAAAATAAAATGGTTTATGCCAACAAAGTTGCTGTTTCGTATGTTGTTATTATCGGCGAAACGGAAAAAGCTGAAAACACTGCTGTTTTGAAAAACATGAAAAGCGGGGAACAACAAACGGTTGCACAAGATAAATTGGCTCCGTCTATTCGATTATTGCAAAAACTGGAACCGACTTTACCTATCATTAAGGATTGTTAATTCGAGTGTTTTTTACGTGGATTTGTTGCACCATTTGATTTTGTATTATTTTATGGTGTGTCAGTGATTGACCGTTTTGTTTTGACAAAAGCAAACGACAAATATGAGCAGGCTGAACATGGATTTTATAACACATGTCTTCAAATGACGGAACGGTTTTTAATAAATCAAGCAATTGAGTGCGTTGTGTATTTTCAGTCAGTAAAGAAAATGCCAAAAACCAAGCTGTTAACCATTCATGCGAATAACGATATCCGGTATCCGATAACGGAGCTATTTGAAACAATGCCTCACTTAATGATATTTTTTCGAATCCAAACAATTCGCCCTTTGGAGCGATTGTATAATGTGAATCGGATGATAACAAGTAATCAGCCAAGGTTTGTGTTATTGGCATAACATGGCATTGGGGTTCAATGATACGGGCTTCTTGTTTGGGTTTCCAACGATAAATTAAATAGTCATCATCCTGACAAATAAGAGGAATTTTGACCATTTTATCCCACTCAAACGCATTATGATAAAGCCCGATATCGGACAATTCTTCTTTTATTTCCCGTTGAATATTATTAAAGGTAATAATCTGTTTGTCTTGTGTTAAAATAATTTGATTATTGTGTTGTATGACATTATCCCATACACCGATGGCTGATTGTTTTTCCGAGTATGTCATTTTTGAAAAGTGATTTTCATCAAGACATTCAGATAAACCGCCTAAGGCACCGATACCGTCAAATTCTCCGTTTTTGTTTCGCCGTTTAATCAACAGAACATAAACAGAGGATAAATATGTCAATATGTCTGAATGAACGGTTGGATTACCTTGATACAATGTCACATTTGACCCGATGCTGATTAGAAAATCACGTGCATTCGTTTGTTCTAAAAACAAACGGCGTTCATGTCCCGAAGGGATATGCGATAATACATCCAAAACCTGTTTTTTTGTTGAAAACATAAATATCCCTTTCTTTGACAGTGTCTTTATATATGAATAATTTGAGAAGACTGTAACCGTTTAAATGCTGATTTTTGATACCGTTGACGTATCAATTCAACTTGGTTTTTGATGTCATCAGGAACGATTTTATCATCACTTAAATAATTTTTCAAGATATTATCTAAAATTGGGTAGGGGGGTAATGAATCCGTATCTTTTTGTTCATTCGCTAATTCAGCAGTCGGTGGGCGTTGAATAATACCGTTTGGAATAAAAAATCGTCCTTCGTGATTGAAATATTCGGCTAATTTATAAACATCTGTTTTGTAAATATCGCCTATCGGAGCTAAACCGCCACACATATCTCCGTATAATGTGCAATATCCGACTGATAATTCAGATTTGTTCCCACAAGCTAATAATAACCAATTATATTCATTTGAATAAGCCATGGCGACAACCCCTCTTGCCCGAGCCTGAATATTTTGTTCAACAACCGGATTTTGGGGAGAAAATGGCAATGTTTTCATTAAATTGTCAACGGTTGGTTGAATATTTATGACCTGATGTGAAACGTGATTTAAAGTTGCTGCTTCTTGGGCTAACTCAATACTTTTAAGTGATGTATATTTTGTTGTCATCATCAATGTATGAACATGATGCGATCCTAATGCTTCACAGGCAAGAGCCAATACAACAGCCGAATCTAATCCGCCGGATAAACCCAAAACAACATCTTGAAAACCGTTTTTTTGACAATATTGTTTGAGTTGAGTAACTAATTTTTGTTTTACTGTATCAATTTTCATATTGTTTTTCCTTTCCTTGTAATGCGTTTGTTCTTAATTCACGCCGTTTAATAAACAAAGAATGTTCTAAACTAGCGATATAAACATGAGCAGATACCAATCGTTTGTGTGTTTCATCTAACCGATTTAAATTGGCCTGTGCATAGTTTCTGATTTCACTTAAATCCCGTTTCATTTCGGTTTCATTAACAAGACCGTTTCGCATAACGGGTATCATCGGACGATAAGCTCGTTTGCCACGAATGAAACGCCGTCCTTTTTCACTGCGAATATCAATAGACGTTAACGGTTCTGCCAATGAATCACCATTCACAAAAGAATGGTTATCCGTACAAATCACATCACCGGCATAGTTGCCTTTTGCATCTAATAAACGCACAACATCCGTTGCTCCGGGGATTGTCGTTTTAATTGGTAATTCAGATACTTTAATGACATCTCGTTGTCCGGTTCGTTTTAATTTGTAAACCCCTCCTAATGCCGGTTGGTCGAATGATGTTACTAACATCGTGCCGACACCAAAAACATCTATCGGAGCATTTTGTTCTAAAATAAGGCTTTGAATTGTATATTCATCTAAATCATTTGAGGCTGTTATTTTTGTATCATGGCAATCGTTTTCATCCAGTATTTTACGAACTTGTTTCGCCAGATAGGCTAAATCTCCCGAATCTAATCGAACACTTTTAAGCGGTATGCCGGTTTCTTTTGAGGCCAAAACGGCTTGTTTAGCTCCTTCAAGTGTATCATACGTATCAATTAACACACTGGCTTGTTTAGGAAAAGAACGAATGTAGTTTTTAAAGGCTTCTTTTTCGGATTCTTCACGCATGATAAAACAATGTGCCATTGTACCCCCAACGGGTATATTGTAATGTTGTCCGGCAGCAACATTTGATGTTATATCAATTCCGCCGATATAGGCAGCCCGAGTCGGGGAAAAACCCTGCATATCTTGTGAACGCCGTAATCCTAATTCCAAAACAGTTCGTTTTTTACCATCAGATGATGCCGCTTGAACAATGCGACTGGCTTTTGTTGCAAACAAACTTTGTGAATTGATAATATTTAAAACAGCTGCTTCAATCATAACGGCTTGCCATGCCGGCCCGGTAACTCGTACAATCGGTTCATTGGGAAAGACAACTTCTCCTTCACGAAAGGCATCTATATCTAATTCCAAACGAGCTGTTGATAACATGTCCAAAAATGATTCTTTAAATCCTTGTTGTCTTAAAAATTCAATATCTTCGGGTTCAAAGTGCCAATTATTTAACCATTCTAAAACCTCACCTAAGCCGGCTGTTAATAAATAACTGCCGTTAAAAGGGGTTTTGCGGATAAACATTTCATATGTTTCCGTACGATTATGAGTGTTATTGTCAAACATTGCTTGAGCCATGGTTAAGTGATATAAATCACAAAACAACGGGGTTCCTTTTTTTCTTTCCATATTATATCTCCTTTCTTTGTATCAGTGCATGGATTTTCGATGAAACATCTTGTTGCCAAGATATATCGCCGTTTTTTATTTTTTGTCGAATTTGCGTGCCGGAAATAGGTAAAATATTTCTGTTAAAAGATTTAATTATGTATCCTTTTTCTTGAAATAATTCACCGTCTTGTTCTTGTCCGCAATAATAATTATCAGCACGAAACGGTAATTGTTGTGTAACATAATCAGCCCATTTGGGTCGGTTGTGAATATCTTTTAATCCACCGATAAATAATTTTTTTGTTTTAATTTCATTACCATAAACAGATTGAACCATTGATAATCTTTCTTCATAAGAGTAAGGGTTTTTATCATCAGAAACATCAATTGACCCAATCATTAAAATTACTTTTTCATTTTCATCTAACATTATATCAATGATTTTTTGGTGTCCTTTATGAAGTGGTTGTAATCTCATAATTGTCAGTCCGACTGTCATGTTACCCCCTTTGGTAAATCCGTTCCAAAAATTTGCGAGCTGTTGTGATACGTAAATGTCCGTGTTGAATGGCTGTTTTGAATGGTTCTTCTTGAACAACTTCGGCTGTTTGTTTGAAAATACCTCGTGTCAGATCTTCTAAAACGGTAACATGATGTCCTCGGTCTAACCAACCTTTTAAAGCAGCTTTGTTACAAATGTCAGAGGCAACACCAAACAAAACAACTTCTTGTGCCGTGTTAGTCATATGGGCTTTGACGCTATCAATCGTTGCTTCCCACATATCATATGTGTTTTTACGCAAAAATTGTATGTCCGCAATTTTAGATGTAATTAAATCTGAAGGAATGGCTAAATGCCAACCGTGTGAGCCTTCAACACAATGAATGGGAAACAGTTTTCCTTCTTGTGTTTGAAAATATGTATCTTCATTATGCGTATCCAACGTAACCGTTGCATGAGCAAAGTAGCCAATCGGTAATTGTCGGAAAAAGTCGGCAACACGTTGAATAAGATTTTTATCTCCTTTGCCATTATCAAATGTTAATGCTCCGTTGGGAGATACAAAATCATTTTGAAAATCAACGACCGTTAAGTGTTTTTTGTTTTTCATACTGCCTCCTTTTTAATTTTTTATTAAAATCTATCTGTTATTAACAAATAATTATTAACACAAAGTTTAAAACGTGTCAAGCGTTTTTTTTAAATTTTTTTTAAAGACGGATTGCATTTGAAAAAACAAGATGTTATTATCGAAATGATTTTAACGGAATACATATATCAAAGGGATAAAATGACACAACAAACGGACGAAAAGGATTTTTTAGCACATTACGATTCGCAACAATTTGAACAATTATCGGTCACAACAGATTTATTGATATTCAGTATTTCTGATGTTAAAACGGATAATTATCGCAAATTACCGGAAAAGATGATGAGTGTTTATTTGATAAAACGGTCGCAATTTCCATGCAAAGATAAATGGAGTTTAGCCGGAGGCTTTGTACACCCGAATGAAACGCTTGAAGAAACAGCCAAAAAAGTATTGAAGCAAAAAATAAACTTGGATAATTTGTATTTGGAACAACTTTATACATTTGATAAAATTGACCGAGACCCCCGCACACGGATTTTATCGGTCGGTTATATGGCTCTTGTTAATCGAAAAGAATTACCGTCCGGTATTCAACAAAGTAATAACTGGTTTAATATACAGCAAACGGATTCGGGTTTGATTTTAAAGAATGAACAACAGCCGGATATGATTTTTGATTTATCCAATGAAAATTGTTTGGCGTTTGATCATGCCCATATTATTCAAGTCGGATTGAATCGTCTAAAAAATAAAATTGAATATACGGATTTAGCGTTTCATCTTGTTCCGCATGAATTTACGTTAACGGAATTGCAAAATGTTTACGAAGCCATTTTGGGTAAAAAATTATTGGCTCCGGCATTCAGACGAGTTATTAAATCCCGTGTTCAACCAACCGGTCATACGACAACCGGTTCAGGACACCGTCCGTCTGCTTTGTTTTATTATGCCGGTGATAAATCCATTATTTAAAAATTAAATCAGTTTTTCCATACAGACGGCATCGCAAAACGTGCCGTCTTTTTTCTTATAGTAGTTTTTACGGCGAGCAATTTCTGTAAACCCTGTTTTGAGATATAGATTAAAGGCCGGTTTATTTTCAATGGAAACTTCTAATAAAATTCGTTTCATATGATGAGTAGAAGCATAAGCAAATAAAAAATGAAGCCATTGTTCTCCCAACCCTTGTTTGCGATAATCTGTATGAACACAAATTGTTAAAATTTCAATTTCATCACAGATACAAGAACAAACCAATATCCCTGTATTGCTTATCCAACCCAATGTTGTCGGTAACAATAATAAAGATTCAAATGTTTGGGTGGTCCAAGGGAAATCAAATCCCGTTTGATGAATGGCTGAGGCAATACAGCAATGGCTTTTTGTCAAAACGACTGGTTGAAATAAATGATTATTTAACATGTTTTGTTGACGGCAAAGTAACATCTGCTTCACGCAGATAAAGTGGTTCGGGTGGTAAAGCTGAATCTTGACATGTTAAGAAAACATCAATCATATGGGAGGCGGGACAAGTCGGCATATCAATTAACGATACATCATATCCGTCAAATAAGGCTGGTTTATCCGTGACAATCGGTAAATTTAAGGCAACAACTTTTTCAACGGGTAAAACAAGCGGACTATCCGGACAACGTGAAACATCAAAAGATTGAACAAAACAATCGCCCCGTTTTGTATCGAGGGCAACACAAACATTTTGATTGAGTGATAAAGGTAATACCGCATTAAAATTGCTAATACCCGTAACGGGCACATTCAATGCCAATCCCAACCCTCGTGCAGCAGACAAACCGATTCGAACGCCTGTAAACGACCCCGGTCCGACAGCAACCAAAACTTGATTCAATGAGTTAAAGTCCCATTGAGCTGTTTGAAATAATTGTTGAATAAGGACGGCTAATGTTTCGCCTTGGCCTCGTTCCATATAAATTGTTTTACAAGCAACAATATGATTATCATCTGCTAAAGCGACCGATAATAAATAAGAAGATGTATCAATTGATAATATACGCATATTAACCTCATTTTTTTAAGATACATTCTACAAAAAAAGATAAAAAATGCAAGAAAAAATCGATACTTAATAAAATAATGGTATTTTTTTTCAAAAAAACAAAAAAAACACTTGCAATTTATTTTAAATATGTGTATAAAGATTTTTATCGATTGCCGGTTTAGCTCAGTTGGTAGAGCAGTTGATTTGTAATCATCAGGTCGTCAGTTCGAATCCGACAACCGGCACCATCTTCCCTTGAAGTCTTCTTTAAGGGATTTTTTATTACCTTTTCGGGGTATATTTTTATCAGATTCAATTTTTTCAAAAATTTGTATAAAAACTTTATTTTTTTTACACGCATACCCTTGACTTTTGTTTAATTGCATACTATTTGATACTTATCTTTAATCAAAGCAATTATAACAGAAAGGAAAAACTATGAATTTCAAACCATTACTTGACCGTGTCGTTTTAAAACGTGTCGCTGAAGAAAACAAAACAGCCGGTGGGATTATTATTCCTGATACGGCGAAAGAAAAACCGTCACAAGGGATTGTTGTAGCGGTTGGAGCCGGTGCTCGTGATGAAGCCGGTCATTTAATTCCGATGACATTGAAAGAAGGCGATAAAGTTTTATTTGGTAAATGGTCCGGTACGGAAATTAAAATCAACGGTGAAGATTTGTTGATTATGAAAGAAACAGATGTTTTAGGTATTTTAGAATAATTGATAAAAACAGGAAAAGGAAAAAAAATGACAGCAAAAGATATTAAATTCGGAACAGAAGCCCGTACAAAGATGTTGCGTGGCGTTGATTTATTGGCAGATACCGTTAAAGTTACGTTGGGTCCGAAAGGCCGTAATGTTGTTTTAGGAAAATCCTACGGGGCTCCTAAAATTACAAAAGACGGTGTTTCTGTCGCTAAAGAAATTGAATTAGCAGATAAATTTGAAAATATGGGGGCTCAAATGGTTCGTGAAGTTGCTTCCAAATCGGCAGATGTTGCCGGTGACGGTACAACAACGGCAACCGTTTTGGCTCAAGCCATTATTCGTGAAGGTTGTAAAGCCGTTGCCGCCGGTATGAATCCGATGGATTTAAAACGGGGAATTGATTTGGCTGTTAATGCTGTTGTTGACAATATTAAAAGTCGTTCTAAAAAAGTTTCAACATCAGCTGAAATTGCACAAATCGGCACCATTTCTGCTAACGGTGATTCTTCGTTTGGTAACTACATTGCTCAGGCTATGGAAAAAGTTGGTAATGAAGGTGTCATCACGGTTGAAGATGCCAAAGGAATTGATACGGAATTAGATGTTGTTGAAGGGATGCAATTTGACCGTGGATATTTATCTCCGTACTTTATTACGAATCCGGAAAAAATGGTTGCTCAATTAGATAATCCGTATATTTTAATCAATGAAACCAAATTATCGAATTTGCAGGCTTTGATTCCGGTATTAGAAGCGGTTATTCAAACATCACGTCCGTTGTTGATTATTGCCGAAGATATTGAAGGGGAAGCATTGGCAACATTGGTTGTTAATAAATTACGGGGTGGATTAAAAATTGCTGCCGTTAAGGCTCCCGGATTTGGTGATCGCCGGAAAGCAATGTTGCAAGATATTGCCGTATTAACAAACGGTCAGGTTATTTCTCCGGATTTAGGTATGAAATTAGAAGATGTGACCTTAGCTTGTTTGGGAACGGCTAAATCCGTTACGATTACAAAAGATGACACGACAATTGTTGACGGAGCCGGTGATAAATCGGAAATTGCTGCTCGTGTGGCACAAATCAGACAACAAATTGAAGAAACATCTTCTGAATATGATCGTGAAAAATTGCAAGAACGTTTAGCAAAATTATCCGGTGGCGTTGCTGTCATCAAAGTCGGTGGTGCTTCCGAAATCGAAGTTAAAGAAAAGAAAGACCGTATCGATGATGCATTACATGCAACACGTGCTGCCGTTAAAGAAGGTATTGTCCCTGGTGGTGGTACGGCTCTGTTATACGCTACAAAAGCCTTAGAATCCTTACAAACGGAAAATGATGATCAACGGGTTGGGGTTGATATTGTGCGTAAAGCCTTGCAAGCTCCGATTCGTCAAATTGCTGAAAATGCTGCTGTTGACGGGTCTGTTATTGTTGGCAAATTGTTGGAAAAATATGATGTCAATTATGGATATGATGCTCGTAAAGGCGAATATACAGACATGTATCAATCCGGTATTATTGATCCGACAAAAGTTGTTCGTACAGCTTTGGAAGGAGCTGCTTCAATCGGTGGTTTGTTAATTACAACAGAAGCCATGGTTGCTGATAAACCGGAAGAAAAATGTGGTTGTGGTCACGCTGCCGGGGCTGACGGTATGGGTGGCATGGGTGGAATGGGTGGTATGTACTAACTCATTTATCCGAATCAAAATCAATAAAGAGCAGATTTTGTCTGCTCTTTTTTTTACAATAAATAGCTATCGTTCTTTTTGCTTGTATTCTTAAAAAACATGCTATACTATAATATAATAAAGATATACGTGAGGTTTTTATGAAAAAATTTTTGCTTGCTTGTACAATTGTTTGTTTAAATATACATAATGCAATCGCCAATGATAAAAATATTGTTTCAAATCAAGAATATACAGTAAATGATGTTGCTATACAAAACGGGATGGCTTTTGATTTAAATAACCATCCGATTACCGGTATCGTTAAATTGTATCGTGATGATGGTACGCTTGAAAGAGAAACACCATTTGTCAATGGGATAAGAGAAGGCCTAGAAAAAATTTATCGAGATGGTCAGTATGCGTTAAGCGAAGTTTTTTATGAAAAAGGCGTGCCAAACGGGCTTTCAAAATCGTATGATAAATCCGGTCATTTAATAAATGAAACTTATTATAATCATAGTTGGACCGATATAACTTTTGATAAAATATATTATACAAACGGTACATTAAAACAGGAAACATTTTTTAAAAACGAACAAAAAGATGGCAGTCAAAAAACATACCATCCGGATGGTAGTTTGAAACGAGAAATCATTTATTCATATGGTAGGATAGAACATGACGTTAAATCCTTTCATCCGAACGGTCGGGTATCATGTGAAACGCCTTATGAAAACGGTTTAAAAGATGGTCTGCAAAAATGCTATGATGAAAATGGTCGCTTGAAAAGTGAAACTCCGTATCGGTATGGCGGGAAGGACGGCATAGTCAAAAAATATGATACAAATGGTAATATAAAGTTGGAAATAACGTATATGAATGGTCATAAGGAAGGCGTTGAAAAAGAATATGAAAATAATATATTAATTCGAGAAACGCATTATGAACATGATGAAAAAGATGGTCTTGAACGAGAATATTCTAATGGTGTTTTAATTCGAGAAACTTATTATAAAAATGACGAAAAAAATGGCATTGAACGAGAATATGACGAAAATGGCACGATAGAATTAGAAACAACATATAAAGACGATTATGAAAAAGATGGTGTTGAGAGAGAATATTCTGATGGTGTTTTAATTCGAGAAACTTATTATAAAAATGATGAAAAAAACGGCATTGAACGAGAATATGACGAAAATGGAAAAATAACTTCTGAAACCACTTATCGGAAAGATAACAACCATGGAATTGAAAGATTTTACCATAGTAACGGAAAAATTGAAAGTGAAACCTATTACAGAGATAACGTGCGGCATGGTCTTGCGAAAGAATATGATGAAGATGGCCGGTTAATAAAAGAAACACCTTATGCACATTGGAATAAACATGGTATTGAAAAAGAATATCATAAAAATGGCAAATTAAAACAGGAAACCCCTTATTCACATGGTGCATGGCATGGCACACAAAAAATTTATGATGAAGAAGGGCGTTTACAAGAAGAAACGGTTTTTCAATATGGGCATCCTGTTAGTAGTAAAAAATATGATAAAGATGGTAATTCGCAATCTGCAGAAGTTGGATCATTTTCAGTACGTATTACGGAGATTATGATTAATTGAAGATGAGTTTTAATATTGGGATTGATTTTCAGAAACGTATATCCATTTAACAAGGTTTTTAATATAATATCTCCGTGGCTTACGAGGTAATTATTGGATTCTTTGATAAATTCATAAAAACGAATCGTTTATAATATATTGTTAAGTTAAAAAATCCGCCTTAAAATATCGCAAAATCACTTATAAAAAAACCGTTTGGAATTTTTCCGAACGGCAAAAATAAAAAGACAGCAAAATCAACGTGTTATCTTCTAAAAATGTGTCAAAAAAACGTCCCTTTTTTTGACATAATATTTTAGATTTATTTCGTTGTCAACTAAAATTT
>JAFTSJ010000021.1 GCA_017467335.1 Alphaproteobacteria bacterium | reverse complement strand
GTATGGGCTTTCGGGTAACATATAGATAAGAGAAAGGACAAAACAATGAAAAGAACAAATGAATCAGGCCGTTCAATGGTTGAAATGTTAGGTGTATTAGCCATTATCGGTGTATTATCAATCGGTGGTATTGCCGGTTATACAATGGCTATGAACCGTTATCGTGCAAACGAAGTTATTGACTCTGTTAACAAATACGCTGTTATCGCTTACACAGCTTGCCGTACGGCTATGACAATGCGTGGTGTTGCTGATTGTACAGCTGGTACAGACTTCCCAACATATGACAATTCCGGTTTAACACCGACTTCAGTCTTAGGTGGTGGTGATGCCGTTACGTCTATTGGGGATGCTTCATTTGAAGATATGGGAACAGCTGGTAATCGTAACTCCTACACAGAAGTTGTCATCAACTTTGCAAATGAAGATATCTGTAAAGCTGCTGCTTCAACAGCTGGTACAACATGTGCAGGTAATTCATTCACATACAGAGTACGTAACAGCTAATTGTTAGAAAAAAACACTCGATAAAAAGGGATAAATTCGCAAGGATTTATCCTTTTTTTATGGCTCATTTATATCGTTATACTGAATTTATTTCAGCATGACGAAAAGTGAGTGGATCTTTGAACGACACGGTACTCTGTCCATCCCACCGTCACCCTGAACTTGGTTCAGGGTCTTTTGATGATATAGCACCTTGCCATAACTTGATGAGATGCTGAAACAAGTTCAGCATGATGGTAAAAGAGTGGGTCTTTTAACGATATAGCACCTTGCCATAACTCGATGAGATGCTGAAACAAGTTCAGCATGACGAGAAGGGGGGGAGTGTTCGGCATGACAATAAGTACACGCTGGGCGATAAAAAAAGGATAAATCCTTGCGAATTTATCCCTTTTTATCGAGTGTACTTGCTAGCGATTAGCTGTTACGTACTGTGTATGTGAATTTGTTATCAGTACAAACAGTACCAGCTGTTGAAGCAGCGGCTTTACAGATATCTGCGTTTGTGAATGCAACATCAATTGATGTATAACTATCCCGTTCACCGGCTGTTGTTTGCGTACCAAATGTAACAGAACCATCTGCCTCGGCACCAATCTTAGAAACTACACTACCACCAGCTAATGTAGCAATCGATGTCAAACCAGAATTGTCATATGTCGGGTAATCTGTACCTACTGCACATGTAGTTGTACCACGCATTGTTTTGGCTGTTTGACAAGCCGTGTAGGCGATAACAGCATATTTGTTAACAGCATCAACAACTTCATTTGCACGATAACGGTTCATAGCCATTGTATAACCGGCAATACCACCGATTGATAATACACCGATAATGGCCAATACGCCTAACATTTCAACCATTGAACGGCCTGATTCATTTGTTCTTTTCATTGTATTTCTCCTTTGTTAAATTATTAACCCGAAAGTTTAAACTATTCTATTCCCCGAATGAATAATTATAAGTTTTAATACTTTTGTATCGTTACTCTTTCGAGATGAGAAGTTTTTTACCCCCCATAATTTATGTTGTAATCTAACCTTGGTTTTTTTGCGACACTTACAAAAATAACGCATTGATTTTATTATATAATAATTTTATCAATAACCTACAAACAAACAAAATAAAAATGTTTGAAATGGTCGTTTTTAAGTCAAAAACACAAAAATAAGGAAAAATTTTAATTTTCAATATAAAAACAATGCAACAAAATGAACAAATATTTCAATAGCATACTTATTGTAAAATACAAAAATACCCTACATTACAAAAACAAAATTTTATTATATTTTTTATAAAGAAATCGGTTGTAATGTCATACAATTCATCTTTTTTGATTTTAAACGTCGACAAGCCATATTTGCATCTTTTTTCGTTTTAAAACCATATATGCGAGAACGATAAAATTTATCATTTTTTGTAACCTTGACAAATTTATCCGCCCCTTTAACAATATTATATGCCTTTTCCGCCTGCTTTTGAGCGGCTGATTTTTGCGAAAAAGCCCCCACTTGAACACCCCAAGACGGACGACGCATACCCATTGTATCAGATGATGCAGATAGTTGTTGTGTTGTATGGACCGATTCGTCCACCATTGCATGAGCCGTTTTCACATAATCTGTTTCTGATTTTTTATCATTTAATACAATCACATCTGAATAATCAGATGTTGCCGATAAATTAGTATGATTATCGACTGTATTTTCTTGTTCCAAGGGGGATACATCAAATGATGATACAAAAGAAACATGATTGAGTGCTAAATGGATATTAGACCGTGTTTCATCATTATCTCCTTGTTGAATTTCAGATACCGATAATGGCGTTGGAGATAATTTATTCAACTGTCCTGTCTGTTCCAATTTTGCTAATTGCATACTTTGAAGATTATCTGTCATTCGGCGGACAAACGCCAAACGTGTTTCCATTGCTTTTATTTGCATATTCATATTTGGTTTAGAGGCAACCAACTGAACGTCCAATTCCTGCCCTTTCTTTTTCAATTTTTTCAAAACGGATTTTTGATTTTTTAACATCGAAAATCCTTTATCCAACAATCGAACAGCTTGTCTATCCCGCTGTTTTGATGTTTTATGTCCGATAACAACCGTTACCAAACGTGAATCGCCTCGTTTTGCTGTTGATATAATATTAAATCCGACCGCTGAAATATAACCGGTTTTTAACCCTTCCGCCCCTTTATAGTAACGGGTAACGTAATTGTGAGATTGATAAACTTTTCCCTTATATGTAAATTGTTTCATATCAAACATATTGTAATAAGTTGGAAAATGATTGATTAAGGCAATTGTTAATAAAGCCATATCTCGAGCCGTTGTTACCTGCTCCGGATGATGCAAGCCGGACGCATTTTGAAATTTCGTATCTTTCATACCGAGTTTTTGAGCGACTTGTGTCATCATTTTGGCAAAATCAACTTCGCTGGGGGCAAGAGCTTCCGCCAAAACAACAGCCGCATCGTTGGCTGATTTCACAATCAATGCGTTAATAGCGTCTTTAACCCGTATTGTTTCCCCTGCTTTCAAATACAACTTTGAAGCCGGCTGTTTGGCCGCATGTAACGATACCGGTAAAAAATCATCCATATCCAATAACCCGTTTTCAATGGCGTTAAACGTTAAATATAATGTCATCACCTTTGTTAACGAAGCCGGATGTTGTTGTAATTTCGAATTATATGCCGATAATATTAACCCGTTTTTTGTATCAGCCAAAAGCGTTGAAGTTACACTCCACGCAACATGACTTCCCATTAGTATCCAACAAAAAATAAGTATAAATAATTGACGCATATTTCTTCCCTTTTGATTTCTTATACGATAAATTTATTAACAGTTATTAAACAAACACATTTTTTTTGTGTTTTTATTACTTTTTAATAATAATAATTGATTTTTTGACAAATTACCATATTATAAAGGTATGGGTATTATCAAAAAAACAGGTATAGATATATTAAAACAAAAAATAAAACATATTTCTCACCGACCCGGTGTTTACCGTATGATTGATGAGAAAGGACGTGTTTTATATGTCGGGAAAGCCAAAAATTTAAAAAACAGATTATCCAATTATGTTCAAATCAATCGCCTTTCGAATAGAATAAAACAAATGGTTTCCCAAGTAGCAGATGTTATCGTTATCGAAACTGCCGGCGAAACAGAAGCTTTTTTATTGGAAAATGATTTAATCAAACAATTCAAACCCTTTTATAATGTTTTGTTAAAAGATGATAAAAGTTATCCATATATTGTTATCACACATGATGATTTTCCCCGTTTAATGTCTTATCGAGGAGAACGCCATAAAAACAGTACATATTTCGGACCGTTTTCTTCTGCTTTGGCCGTTCGACAAACCGTATCGCAAATACAAAAAATTTTTGGATTAAGAACTTGCAATAATATTGCTTTTAAAAATCGATCCCGTCCTTGTTTACTTTATCAAATCAAACGGTGTACCGGTCCTTGTTGTGCGTGTATATCTCAAACGGATTATTTAAATAACGTGCAGCAAGCCAAAGATTTTATGCGAGGAGAAAACAATCAAATTCAAAAAAAAATGCAGGAACAAATTTCTCAATTAGCAGAAGAATTGCGTTTTGAAGAAGCTGCTGTTATACGTGATAAGATGTTGGCATTAAATCAAATTCAGGGAACAATTTCATCCGTTGTCATCAAACAAACGGATTTTGTTGCTTTATATCAAGATGGACACAATGCTTGTTTACAGGTGTTTTTTTACCGAGGCGGACGAGCCGAAGGAAATATGGTACAATTCTTATCTGATATTGATAAAGATAATATCAATGACGTATTATCATCTTGTTTAATGCAAATTTATGATAAGATACCTCCGCCAAAGCAATTATATGTTTCTGTTCCGATTGAACAAAATCTAGAAAATGCTTTAAGTGTTTTGGCCGGTTATTCAGTAACCGTTTCATCCGGTCCATTTAAGGGAACACGCAAAAAATTGATGGATCAGGCTTTGAAAAACGCACAACAATCTTATCAGACATATCTCAATGAAAAAGAAATCAATCAATCTGTTTGGAATGAGTTAAAAACATTACTCGGGTTAAATCAGCTGACTAAAGTAGAAGTGTATGATAACAGTCATATTCAAGGAACGGCTGCTGTCGGAGCCATGATTGTTGCCGGTGTTGACGGATTTCAAAAAAAACTTTACAGACGTTTCAATATTGATGGTTCCATAGCTCAAACAAATGATGATTTCGGTATGATGCGTGAAGTTATGTTAAGACGATTAAAACGAGGACTTATTGATAATGATTTACCTGATGCAATGTTAATTGATGGGGGAAAGGGGCAATTATCAGCCGTTCAAGAAATCATGAATGAATTAAATATTCATTCGATTGCATTACTAGCCGTTGCCAAAGGAGAAAACAGAAATGCCGGCAAAGAAACATTGTTTTTAGGTCATCAACCACATCAACCGATTTATTTGGATTTCAAAAGTGATTTAATACACTTAATCCAACGATTACGTGATGAAGCCCATCGATTTGCAATTGGTTCCCATCGGGCAAAACGAGCTCGAAATATGTTTCATGAAACACTTTTGGAAATTGACGGTATCGGTGAAAAACGAAAAAAGGCATTACTCCGACATTTCGGTTCTCCTCGTGCCATTGCCGGTGCTTCTTTGGAACAGATTATGCGTGTTGATGGAATAAATAAAAAAATTGCAAAAAAAATCTATACATTTTATCACGATTAGGCTATAAGTACATAAGTAGCATTTTTATTAACAAATCAGGGATAAAAATCATGTCAACAAAATCAAAAAAAGAAAAACATATTGAAAAAAAAGAAAATAATACAGTTTTTGAAGACAAAAACGTTCTTGATGAAACGCCGGCTTCTGAAACAAAAAACGAATCGTTGTTACAAAATGAACAAGTTGATTTACCGTTAAAAGCCGTTGAAACAATCAAAAAATTACATAAAGGGGTTAATATCCCTAATATGTTGACATTATTCCGTATCTGGATTATTCCTGTTATTGTCTTCACTTTTTTCTTTAATAATGCAACGGCTGCTTGGCTGGGTGTCTTTTTATTTGGTTTAGCCAGTATCAGCGATTATATGGATGGTTATTTGGCACGTCACTTGAATCAATTATCCCGTTTCGGCCGAGTGTTGGATCCGATTGCCGATAAATTACTTATTGGTTCTATTTTAATTATGTTAGCTTATTCAAATCGGTTGGGGGATTATGGTATCATTCCGGCTGTTGTTATCTTGTGCCGTGAAATTTTAGTATCCGGATTACGTGAATTTTTGGCAGAAATTAAAGTTGGGTGTCCTGTAACACGCTTAGCAAAATGGAAAACAGCCTGTCAAATGTGTGCTTTGCCGATGATTATGGTTTGCGAACCGGGGGTTAGCGGTAAATTTTCGGATGTATTTAATTATGTTGGTCATTTTGCTTTATGGGGAGCCGCCTTATTAACGGTTATGACAGGGTATGATTATTGGAAATCCGGTCGTCAATACATGGATGAAGATTAACTTGTTACAAATTCATGAATCTCCCCTTGTTCACACAAGGGGAGTTTTTGTATTATGAAAGAATCTGATATTATTCATATTTGACAAATGAAAAAATACGACTTTTCTGATTATGACAACAAGTGTAAAATACTTGCAAAGATTATCTAACTTTAACTCAATACAACTGTATGATAAAAAACCCGAAAATTGAATATCAACTTTCGGGCTGTTTATATGAAAAAATATTGATTAACTGTTAATGTATTCTCTCAATGAACGTAACTGGGGCAACGTTAATGATGTTTGTCCTGTGACTTTTTCAGCGAACATTACCAATCCTCGAGGGGCTTCTTTATGAAGACGGGTATCAATTTCATCCAATAACCGTTCAAATGCCTTAAACGATGATGGTTGAACATAAGACAAAGTATTCGTATGCACAACTTTAATATGATTTTGTTCTAACATTCTTTCAACAAACATGTAATCCTCGGCATGGTCACTTTCTGGATATTTATCAAAATCAATGGTGTATGTTTTAACAGTACCTTTATTTGTTTGGATATCCTTTGTCGAAACACAACTCAAAAAATAAAGCAAATTTTCCGGAATCATACGATCTTCCAATAAACCGCCCTTTTCTCCAATACGCACATCTTGAACAATGCAAGAATACGGCAATTCCATTGAGTGTTTTTCACTGTATTCCAACATAAGATTCTGAATCGGATTATTTGCAAGCAATAGATTATACCCACCCGGAATGCGTTCTGCTTGATGTTTTGCAAGTAACCAAGCCTTAACCGATACCGGCGTAACAACTGCATCGCCCGAAAACTGAAGTAACTTTCGAGCAATCGTTCGAGCCATTTTGTCCCATGTGTAAAATTTGCCATCCTCATAAGAATAAAAAAACATTTCTCTATGCCAATCTTGCATGGAATACGGTTGTCGTGTCATCATTTTCTCCTTTATACTATTTTAATGATGGCATATTTTAACACAAGACAAAAATTATGTCAATATTTTTATAAAAAACAAATATAAAAAAGACGGATTAGTCATACGACTAATCCGTCCGACAAAAAGAAATCTTTTTATTCCTTACCGGCAAAAATAGAACGACCGGCATAAACAGCTGTATCGCCCAATTCTTGTTCAATACGAATCAATTGATTGTATTTTGCCAACCGATCAGAACGTGACAATGAACCTGTTTTGATTTGTCCGCAACCCGTTGCAACAGCAATGTCAGCAATTGTTGCATCTTCCGTTTCACCTGAACGATGTGATAAAACAGCTGTATAACCGGCACGATGAGCCATATCAACAGCTTCCAATGTTTCTGTTAAAGAACCGATTTGGTTAACTTTAATCAAAATAGAATTGGCAACTTTGCGTGAGATACCTGTGCTTAAACGTTTTGTGTTTGTAACAAATAAATCATCACCGACCAATTGCATTCTGGAACCTAATGTTTTTGTTAATAAATCCCAGCCTTCCCAATCATCTTCGGCCATACCGTCTTCTAATGACATAATCGGAAATTCATTTTTCAAATCTTCATAGTATTTAACCAATTCAGCTGATGTTAAAACTTTACCTTCGCCGGCTAAATTATATGTTTTTGTTTCAGCATCGTAAAATTCTGATGAAGCAGCATCCAATGCCAATACAACATCATCACCCGGTTTGTATCCGGCTGTTTTAATAGCTTCAACAATAAATGACAAAGCTTCCTTAGCTGAACCGATATTCGGAGCAAAACCCCCTTCATCACCGACATTTGTATTCATACCGGCCTTTTTCAAGTTCGATTTCAATGCTTGGAAAATTTCAGCTCCCATACGAATTGCTTCTGCACATGAAGAAGCCCCAACCGGCATAATCATAAATTCTTGAATATCAATCGGGTTATCAGCGTGTTTACCACCATTTAAAATATTCATCATCGGAACAGGTAATACATGAGCCAATGTACCACCGATATAGCGATATAACGGTAATCCGGCACTTTCAGCAGCAGCTTTAGCAACAGCTAAAGAAATACCTAAAATAGCATTAGCACCAAAATTACCTTTATTTTCCGTACCGTCTAATTTGCACATTAAACGATCGATTTCAATTTGATCAACGGCATCCATGCCGACAACGGCATCATATAAATCTGTATTGGCAGCATTAACGGCTTTCAACACCCCTTTACCACCGAAACGTGATTTATCACCATCACGTAATTCAACTGCTTCGTGAGCCCCTGTTGAAGCACCGCTTGGAACAGCGGCACGACCAAAAGAACCGTCATCCAAAACGACATCAACTTCTACTGTCGGTGTACCACGTGAATCTAAAATTTCTCTTGCTTGAATATCAATAATTTCACTCATGTTTTTTCCTTTCTTGTGTGATATTATCCTTGAATAAAAAGACAAGCCTCTTTTTATCCCCCTAAAATGACTGTTTAGCAATCGTATCGTATTGCTTTAACCTTGTTAATACGGCTTCCATGTCCTTTAACGGTATCATATTCGGACCATCACTGGGAGCCGTGTCCGGTGTTTCATGTGTTTCCATGAATATACCGGCTATCCCCGTTGTAATGGCACAATTAGCCAGAATGGGGGCAAATTCCCGTTGACCACCACTTGATGACCCTTGACCACCCGGCTGTTGAACGGAATGAGTAGCATCAAAAACAACCGGATAACCCGTTTGTTTCATAATCGGTAATGAACGCATATCAACAACAAGCGTATTATACCCGAAAGAGACCCCTCTTTCCGTTAAAATAATTTGATGATTGCCCGTACTTTCAATTTTAGCAACAACGTTTTTCATATCCCAAGGAGCCATAAACTGACCTTTTTTAACATTGATAATGCGATTTGTCCGTCCGGCAGCTAAAACCAAATCCGTTTGACGACACAAAAAAGCCGGTATTTGCAATATGTCAACAACCTCTGCTGCTATCGGACACTGATACGGTTCATGAATATCCGTTAATACAGGACAGCCGACCTTTTCTTTAATATCGGAAAATGCTGTTAATGCTTTTTCCAGTCCCATACCACGAATACCGTTAATACTTGTTCGATTAGCTTTATCAAAAGAGGCTTTAAAAACAAACGGAATATGCAATTTCGTTGTCAATTCTTGCAAAGCTGAAGCCATTTCCATCCCATGATTGGCACTTTCCATCTGACACGGACCAGCAATCAACACAAACGGCGTTTCATTTGAAAATCGGATATCATTTAGACGGACAATCTGTTGCATAGACAACTCCTTTCCTAAAAAATTTTATTGAGCCGGCGTCTCTGTCTGTTCCGTTAAAACAGAAGCATTTTCATTCTGATTGGCAGAATCAGACATGATGACAAGAGCCAAACTGGTAACAATAAATCCAACAAACAAATAAACCGTCATACGTGACAAAAAATTACCGGCTTGACGACCTGTAAACAAGCTGGAAGCACTTTGGCCCCCGCCCAATGACCCCAAAGCCCCACCTTCTGATCGTTGTAATAAAACAAATATCGTGATACAAATAGCTAAAATAATATGAATTGTTAAAATAATTGTTTGCATTTTTGACTTCCTTTGTTAATAAACTACGGCTACTTTACACTTTTTTTATCTTCTTTGCAACATAAATTATGTTATTAACCGACATTCATTTTTTTAATTCATTCGTGAGGCAAGAATCTAACTTAATCAGCGTTTCTTTAATAACCTGACTTGTCATTAAATCTGCAATACGATAATTTGCCGTTGCGTCAATATCCGAAACATGGCGACAAACCGTTCGATATTTAATAAATGTATCATGAATAGCCCCAATCGACATCATTTGAACTTGATTATCCGTTCCCTCTCCGAGAGGAGCCACACCGGCTGAACCATAAAAAACATAATTTCCGACTTCTTTTTCAAACTTTGTATGGGCTGAAAAACCATCAAATAAATCCCGTTCAATTTCAGCATCCTTAGCCGTTAAATTTTCTTTATTTCGGTTGTAAGCATAAACAACAACCTCACAATAAGCACTGCGATACTTAATAGATGCACCCCACCCTTTTCCGGCTATCAACGGCTCGTAATCCGTCAACATATTTTCCGTTTTAGGTATCAACAAACGCATCGTTTCCGGTGCCTTGTCCGGTAAATCCAATGTAGTCGGTAATTTATCCAAACAAACGGCATATACAGACGGTTCATTTTCCTTATTCGATTCACTTGCTGTTGCAGGACAAATGCTCAAAACGGCTAAACCAATAAGAACAAGTAAATTTTGAATATTTTGTTTTATCATTTTATTTTGCCGAATTTTGAGGTATCTTTTTGATAAGAGGCAGTATTTTCTTAACAATCATTTTCGTCCAATAAATAGCCGTCTTTTCATTTGCTTTAAAAGTCATATCCGGCAACATTTGACAAGAATTATGAATTTTTATCAATGAATTATCATACCCGCCAATCATCATAACCGTTGTTTGATCCGGTGTTGCTCCAACATTCATATAAAACCGAATATCGCCGATTTTTTCACTGTCTTGACGTGTAATTTGAAAGTGCGTATTTTCTTTGATATACTTTTGTACCTTAATGTTTGACATACGTCCGATATGAGCCGGTAAATGCGTTACCGAAGCATGACAAACGGCATTAGAATATGTTTGGCGATATGTTGTCCCCAGTTCTTTATCTTTTTCAATGTAAAACGAATCGGGACGTATCCCTTTTTGGAAATTTAAAGTTGTATCATTTTCATCTACAATAATCTTTTCCGGTAAATCCTGCATGGCTGTTAATACATGTGCCTGAGCAGTCATTGTTGAACAACACAGCATTACCGTTATCCATAAATTTAATTTCATTTTATATCCTTAATTTCAACGTCCCGATTCACTCATTTTATAATTGTGTTGAAGCAATACCCCAAAAATCGTCAATTTTTAAACTCGCTCCACCGATTAACGCACCATCGACATTATCAACTGACAACAATTCCCGAGCATTTGACGGTTTGACGGAACCACCATATAAAATTCGCATTTTATTCGCAACTTCTTGACCCAATAATTTAACCAATTCAGCCCGAACAGCTGCATGAACTTCGGCAACATCTGCAACAGTTGGTGTTTTACCCGTTCCGATAGCCCATACCGGTTCATAAGCAATAACACAATTTTCTGATGTTGCCGTTGTCGGAACGGAACCTTGAATTTGACGAGATACAACCGACAAGGCTTCGCCCCCTTCACGTTCAGCTTCCGTTTCACCGATACAAATAACGGCCGTTAAACCGGCAGCCATCGCATTTTCTGCTTTTTGACGAACAACATCATCTGTTTCATGATGTAATGTACGCCGTTCCGAATGACCAACGATAGCATGTGTTGCTCCTAAATCACAAACCATTTTAGCAGAAACATCACCCGTAAAAGCACCACTTTCTTTGATTGTTTCAGCAACATCTTGTGAACCGATACCACAACTGCCATGAGGCATATCAGCAATCAATCCCAGCAAACTCATCGGCGGACAAATTAAAACATCAAAAGGTAAATTCACTGTACACTTTTCAAAAACAGAACGAGCCAACTCAATACCGTCTGCTTTTAATTTATTCATTTTCCAGTTCCCTGCGATCAATTTTCTTCTCATTTTTTTCTCCTTTTAATTGAAAATCAATTTCATTCAATGAATGTGTAGCATACTTTAAAACTGTTTTCAAGCACCTATTATCACTCATTGACAAAAAAATCAAATTGTGCTACCATGGTTCGTATTCAGATAAAAAAGTGAGTTTTTGATGAAAATACCTCAAACTGCTGTCGAATTGATTTTATCCGTGTGGCCTGATTTAACCAATCAAGAAGCTGAAAAAACAGCTCAGTCACCTCAAAATCTTCAAAAAGCACTTTACCACTATACACAACAATACACGCAATACTGCGTTGAAGAATTAGCCGGTTTCCATTTATCTGATTTACTCAACCGAGACGATTATGATTTTAGATTAAATTTCAAGTGGACAAATCCGTTTTTGAAAGTGAAACCGTTTGAAGAAAGTATTTCATATACACTGGGTTCTTTTTTATTGACTTACGGATATTTTTCAGAAACAAAACAACTTGTTAATCATTTGATTTCTTTTGAAGCAACACCTGAAAAAATATCCGAAGCTCTTCAATTAGAAAGTGTTCAAAAATCACTTCAACAATATATTTTCAGCACAATATCTCCCAAAGCGATTTTGCGGGAAAAACAAGAAAAAACATTAAAGAAAAAAGAATTAGATGCATGTTTAAGTGTTATCGGACAACATATCGGCTATCTGAATATGTTTGGACAAATTTTTCAAGATACAGCAGGCGATGAATTGTCTCCTTTTCACATGTATTCATTTGACAAACATCAAAGCAAACCGGTCACTCTTCTTGAAATGTGTGTTCAAAATAATTTACCGTTAACAGCTCTTAATTTAACGAAACAACTATTTGAAAAAGAAAACAATCCTGATACTGTTATTTCTCTTTTTGAAACGCAGTTCTTACAACACGAAATTCAAAGTGCCTATACCATTCGCCATGAACGAAATAAACGTCATCCATTAACGCAATTAGTTGATTATTTAGAAAATATTTTGCCCAGTGATAAATTTATCCAATTAGCAACCGGTAAAAATCCTCATCCTTATCATAGTGAAATCAATCATGAAATTTTATTGGCAAAAATGCAACAAAACGATCCGATTAAATAAATCTGTTCCAATATTCACTTAAAAATTTAACTGTTCTGAGCCAATTTGTATCGTAGCATAGCAAGTTTTAAATCCTGACATCGGCTTTCATAAGGAATCGTTTCTGCAATTTTTACTTGAAAACTTTCCATCGAGCTACAATCATTCCGTGTTAAAACATATTCTTCACAACGGTTATAAGCATCCATTTCCATTTGATTTAGTTCTTGTTTTTGCTCATCCGTACGAATCGGACGTTCCAAATTACATTCCGGACGATCCAACCGTATAACTTGTTCAGAACGAAAAATAATGTATGAATCGGAACCGGCATCTTCTGAATGATTGGTATAAACAAAACCATCGTAATCCCGCCGTTCAAAATAACGAGCCATCCGTTGCAAAACAAGATGATGACGATTCGTTTCATCGATACTGTATGGTTTAACACGCCGTTTGGCCGGTGCATAAATCGTATCTAATGATAATTCTCGCTTAACATCCTGAGAAGACATTTCATAAGGGTCATGAAAAATCATACTGTAATAAGGTGAAACAGATTGTTCCATTACGGACGCATCCAATAATGCCACCACATTGAATTTGTGTAATATCGGATAACTGTTTTTCAATGTCATTGAAATATTATCGTTTATTAACTCATTCAAAACCATCTTTTTATAATTTTCAATAACGTGACTTGTCAAATCTAAACAACGGTATGGATGACGCATTTGTAAATAAACGGGGATAATGTACGGTTCACCCTTTTCAGTATCAGAACAATATAAATCACTGTATGCTTTGCTTCTGTAATCTAATAATTCAGGAACATTTTCCCGTGCACAACACGTGGCTACTTCATGAGCCGCCAGCATCGTTCCAAAATGAGAAAATGGCCGAAATGTATCGAAACGGGTTTTTGTTCCATGATACAATTTAAGCGGTTCATGATTTTTATCTGATAGAAAATATTGCCAACTCATTGTTCTTTATCCCTTTATGTCATATTAACATAAAAGAATTTTTTTTGCAACACATTTTGTCATGTTTTTTTATTTACATTAAAAACCCATCATCAGACGAATATCATCAGACATCAAATCCGGTGTCCATGGCGGTTCAAAAGTCAATTCAACCGTTACACAACCGACACCTTGAACAGAAGAAACGGCATTTGCAACCATAACCGGCATATCACCGGCTATCGGGCATGTCGGAGACGTCAATGTCATAATAATTTTCACATCACCGTTTTCTTCCTGATTGATTTCATATATTAACCCTAATTCGTAAACATCCAACATTAATTCGGGATCTTGAACGGCTTTTAATGCTGCGATAATAACACCTCGTGAGGCAGGCGGCACCCCTTCTGCTAAAGGAGTACCGGCCGTGGCTCGATAAGCTTCCGCCGGTAATTGAGGCATTTCAATATCAATTTTATTAAATGCTGTTGATAATGCTGTATCTGACTTATCTAAATCTGTCATCTTGCCTTCTTTCCGTTAAAATAATTGTACTGCCTTTTTTAGCCCATTTAAAAATAAATCGACATCTGTTTCATCTGAATATAATCCCAAAGACACACGCAAAGACCCTGTTAAATTAAAAAATTGGTGTAATGGCATAGCACAATGGTGTCCTGTACGAACACATATATTTTGTTTTGCTAAAATGAAAGCAATATCCGAAACATGTATATTTTGAAATGTAAATGAAACAATCCCCTTTTTTAAAGAAGAATCTCCCATTATATTTATTTCATCAAACTGTTTCAAACCATCTATTAAACAACGAGTTAATCGAGCTTCATAAGATTCAATTTTATCCATACCGATACGGGTCAAATAATCAATTGCATAACCTAAACTGACTGCTTCAGCAATAGGCGGTGTTCCTGCTTCAAATTTTGCCGGTACATCAGAAAATATAGATTGATGTATTGTCACCTCCTTAATCATATCTCCACCAAACTGATATGGCAACAACGTATTCAACGCTTCTGTTTGACCGTATAAAACACCAATTCCTGTCGGAGCGTATAATTTATGACCTGAAAACACAAAAAAATCACAATTTAATTTTTGAACATCAATCGGCATATGAGCAACACTTTGTGCCCCATCCACAACAACTTTTGCCCCTAATTGATGTGCTTTTTGAATCATATCTTTAATCGGATTTTCAATTCCTAAAACATTAGACATATGCGTTATGGCAACAATTTTTGTCCGAGGCGTTAATTGTTGATGATAATCGTCTAAATCTATTTCCCCGCTTGATAAAACACGAAATGTTTTTAAAGAGGCTTTACTTTTTAAACAGGCCTGTTGCCACGGAACGAAATTAGCATGATGTTCAGCAATTGAAACCAATACCTCATCTCCTTCTTGAAGCGTTTGGGCATAACTGTTTGCAATCAAATTGATACTTTCTGTTGCTCCTTTTGTAAAAATAATTTGCGAGGGGGTTGCCTGTATAAATTGAGCAACTTTTTGTCGGGCTTCTTCATATAAAATCGTTGCATTGTTTGCCAGTGTACAACTGCCTCGATGAACATTGGCATAAGATTGCTCATAAAATCGAAGCATGCGTTCCAATACAAACATCGGCTTTTGTGCAGAAGCCGCCGAATCAAGGTAAACAATCGGTTGTTGCGTTAAAATCGGAAAATCTGATTTATACATTTTCATACCTTATATGTAATCATGAAGACACGCCATTGCAATTGATTGAACTTCCAATGGCAACAAATCATTTAAAAAGGAACTTAATAAAAGATAATACGCCTGTTTTTCTTCAATACCACGAGAAGTCAAATAAAATACCTGCTCCTTATCTAACGGACCAATAGCCGATCCATGGGTACATTGCACATCATCGGCATAAATTTCCAATTCAGGCGTTGACTGCACAGTTGCTTTATCAGATAAAAGAATGGCTCGATGATTTTGAATACCAATACATTTTTGCGAATCTTGCGGCATTCGAATAATCCCATCAAATTTCATTTCTGATTGATGGGTTGCAATCCCTCGTATCAATTGGACAGACTTGGTTTGTTTGGCTTCATGATTAACATCAAGACAAATCTGTACCTTTTGTTGTTCGCCCATCAAATACACACAGTGTATCTGACAACTTGCCTGAGGCTCTTTTAAGTCAATCTTAACATGAACATTATCTTGAAAAACCAATAAAAATAATTCTAACGGTTCATCTTTATAAACAGCAATACTTTCACCTTTATTTAACTGAAAAGATTTATATGTGTCTTGGTGTTTTTTCAAATAAATATTACTTAAATTCTTCATAACCGTTTTCTTCCAAATGAAGTGCCAATGTCTTATCACCCGATTTGACAATACGTCCGTTAACCATAATATGAATATAATCCGGTGTTACATAATTTAGTAAACGATGAAAATGTGTAATCATCAAAAAAGAACGGTGTGGTTCTCGCAAAACATTTATACCGTCTGAAACAATACGTAATGCATCAATGTCTAAACCGGAATCCATTTCATCCAAAATACAAAAATCCGGCTCTAAAAAAGCCATTTGAAACGTTTCCATACGTTTTTTCTCACCACCGGAAAAACCGACATTAACAGGGCGTTTTAACATTTCATCCGTAATACCGAGAGCCTGTGCTCGTGTTTTTAACCGTTTCATGAACTGTACGGCATCCAATGGAGGCTCATTTAAATAGTGACGTTTTGCATTTAAAGCTGTTTTTAAAAATAAAGCCGTTCCGACACCCGTCAATTCAATCGGATGCTGAAATGCTAAAAACACGCCTTCATTTGCTCGTTTATCAGGAGATAAATCTAACAAATTTTTTCCCTTAAATAGAATCGTCCCTTGCGTAACCGTATAATTAGGATGACCGGCTAATACATTCGATAAAGTACTTTTACCGGAACCATTTGGTCCCATAATGGCGTGTACTTCTCCGGCTTTGATGGTCAAATCAATCCCTTTTAAAATTTCCTTATCACCAACACACGCATGTAAATTTTTAATTTCCAATAATGACATTTTAATCTTCCAATCTTGCTCTGACTTTTGCTAATTTAACGGGAATACGTTCCTCAACCTGTTTTTGAATCTGATATATATGTTTTAATTGAGCCAACATAATTTCAACATCAGCCGTTTCGTCAATAATGGCATCTAAATTATCTTTTCCTCTGTTAATATTTTTAAGGATTTCTTTTTGTAACTCACTCATTTCTTCCAATACCATTAACAATTGAGCCGATACGCCCCATCGTTGAATGGCTTTATCAAACAAAGCTTCGTATTCTTTCATTATCCGATACTCCCTTCCAACTGAATACCAATTAAACGTTGTGCTTCAACAGCAAATTCCATCGGTAGTTTTTGCATTACTTCACGACAAAATCCATTAACAATCAAACCAACGGCATCTTCCGCATTTAATCCGCGTGATTGAGCATAAAACAATTGTTCTTCCGAAATTTTAGAAGTTGTCGCCTCATGTTCTATCGTTGAAGATATATTCTTGCATATCATCGTCGGAATTGTATGTGCTCCACATTTATCCCCGATAAGCAAACTATCACATTTTGAAACATTTTTTGATGATGTTGCTTGAGGTGTAATACGGACAAGTCCACGATATGTATTATTTGAATATCCGGCTGAAATACCCTTGGAAATAATAACTGATGATGTGTTTTTACCTAAATGTATCATTTTCGTACCGGTATCAGCTTGTTGATGATTATTCGTTAATGCAACTGAATAAAATTCTCCGACAGAATTGTCTCCTTTTAAAATACAACTCGGATACTTCCACGTAATTGCAGAACCGGTTTCAACTTGTGTCCATGATAATTTAGCTCGGGAGTGACATAGTCCCCGTTTTGTAACAAAATTATAAATTCCCCCTTTCCCATCCTTATCCCCGGGATACCAATTTTGCACAGTAGAATATTTCACTTCGGCATCATCATGAACAATAATTTCGACAATGGCGGCATGCAATTGATTTTCATCCCGTTGAGGAGCAGTACATCCTTCCAGATAACTGACATAAGCCCCTTCATCTGCAATAATAAGAGTCCGTTCAAATTGACCGGCATTACGGGCATTGATTCGAAAGTAACTGGATAAATCTAACGGACAGCGTGTATTTTTAGGAATATAAACAAAAGATCCGTCTGAAAAAACGGCACTGTTTAACGCTGCAAAGAAATTATCCGTTGGGGGAACAACCGTTCCTAAATATTTTTTAACCAATTCGGGATAATCACGTACGGCTTCCGAAAAGGAACAAAAAATAATCCCTTTTTCCTTTAAGTGAGCCTTATAAGTTGTGGCAACCGATACACTGTCAAAAATTGCATCAACAGCTACACCTGATAATGCTTCTTGTTCTTTTAAAGGGATACCCAATTTATCGTATGTTTTTAAAATTTCCGGATCAACTTCATCTAAACTTTTCGGTTGATTGTGTTGTTTAGGAGCCGAATAATAATAAATATCCTGATAATTTATCGGTTCATATGCTAATTTTCCCCAGCGTGGTTCTTGAAGGGTTAACCAGTGACGAAACGATTTTAACCGAAATGCCAACAACCAATCCGGCTCATTTTTACGTTTTGAAATATATCGCACAATATCTTCCGACAATCCTTTGGGACTCATATCCGATTCGATATTTGTAGCAAACCCGTATTTGTAAGTTTCACCGATTATATTCGCAACATTCGAGTTGTTTTTTGTCATTCTATCCTCTTTTCATTAGATGAAATCTTGCAACATTTTTCAAAAAAAAGTCAAGAAAAAGCATTTTTTTACTTGTAATCATCGAAAAAAATAAGTAACCTTGTCATATAATTTTGAGTAAAAGGAGCACAAATGCCAGAAAATCCGAATTGTTTTCCCATGTTAGACTTATTGCTTTTTGTGACAACAATTTTGTTTATGGCTTTTTCCGTCTTACTGGTTAGACGCATTTTAAGATTGCGAATTAAAATCAGCAAAATGCGAAAAAAAATAGCCGAACAAGAACGTTTTTTAAAAACAAAAAAAGACAGCCATACCAAATTTTTAAAACCATATGAATCAGATACGGCAAAAAGCATTATCTTATCTGTTAATGCTCAACATGAAGTAACATACATGAATGATTTTGCTGAAGAACTGTTTGGATTTTCAAAACAGGAATTATTGAATCATAATGTTTTTGATACTATTTATCTTGAAAACGATAAAGATGAAACACTACAAGAAAATATTATCGATCGCATATTAAATAACCCGACTATGTATATGGAACATGAAAGCGAAAATGTCAAAAAAAACGGCGAACGTGTTTGGATTTCTTGGACAAACCGTGTTGTTTATGATGATGACAACCAACCGGTTGAAATTCGCTCAGTCGGCTTTGATATAACAAAAAGAAAACAATTGGAAAAAGAATTACGGAATTTATCCGTTCAAGACCAGACGACCGGTGTCTATAACAGACAATCGTTTTTAGATATGTGTGTATTAGAATTAAAACGGGCCATTCGCTATAAACGTAATTTGAGTTTAATGGTCTTAAAATTAGACTTTTTTCATACAATTGAAGAAGAACGGTATTTTACGGATGAAATATTAAAAGACGCCGTTTTCATTTGTCAAAAATCCATTCGTGAATCGGATATTATCGGTCGATTGAGTGAACTTGAATTTGCGATTTTGCTTCCTGAAACACCCATTGAAAATGCTTTATTTTTAGCAGAACAACTTAAACAAAAAATACAAGAAAAAAATATCAAAAATAAAAATGAATTTTTTATCGGCGCAACATTTGGCGTTTCAGA
The DNA here is from genome assembly GCA_017467335.1 of Alphaproteobacteria bacterium. Lineage (GTDB taxonomy): Bacteria > Pseudomonadota > Alphaproteobacteria > CAAHEQ01 > UBA3637 > RGIG4140. The sequence goes on along the minus strand of JAFTSJ010000021.1, from coordinate 26,137 downwards.
AAAAACACGAACGGATGATACAATCGATTCTATTTTATCAAATGCCATTCAGTCATTAAACAACGAAAATCAAAAATCCCATGCCAAAGGACGCCAAAATAAAGGAGCATAACATGAATGAAATTATCATATCCAATGACAAACTTCGAATCGGAATTTTACCTGAATTAGGGGCGTCTGTTTCCTTTTTTAAATATCATCAGGAAAAAAATACACATGATATTTTGCGTCCATATGAAGAAGGCAACAAAGGACCTGATTCAAACAATGCCTCTCTTTTTCCGATGTTGCCTTTTTGTGGTCGAATCAGAGGGGGGAGCTTTGTTTATTTTGGCATTACTCGAAAAATGGCAAAAAATCAAGGTGGAATTGCTGATCCCATTCATGGAGACGGTTGGAAATCTGTTTGGACAGTCAACAATCAAACACCGTCATCCGTTGAATTAACATTATCACACAACAAAGATGATGGGGGCTTTCCTTTTTCATATGATGCCAAAATTCTTTATGAAATCATAGATAACAAATTTAATGTTACAATCAGCGTTACGAATGTCAGTTCTTTACCAATGCCTTGTGGACTAGGCATTCATCCATTCTTTGTTAAAACAAAAGAAGTTGAATTAGATTTTACAACTAAAATGGTATGGAGCAATGAATCAGACCCCATTTTTGATAAACCGTATGAAACACCGGCAACATGGCAATTTAAAGGAGGACGTCCGCTTAAAAATGCTGTATTTGATACATGTTTTGATGGTTTTGACGGAAAAGCATCTATTTTATATCCTGATTTAGGTATTTCTGTCGGTATCAAATCTGATGAACAATTTAAGCACGTTGTTTTATATACACCTCGTGGTAAAAACTTTTTCTGTCTTGAACCGACCACGAACGCCAGCAATGCCTTTAATTTAGCGGCGAATGGTGTTATCGGTACCGGAATAAAAAGTATCGGACCTTCTCAAACAATGACAGGAAAAATTTCATTAACCGTTAACGGATAATTTTTTTGCTGAATTATCATCATATACAAACTTGATACAAGTTATAACATGAAAGAAAAAAGATGAAACACCAACTTACAAAAATTGTCGCTACGCTTGGTCCGGGAACTTCTGATGAAGAAAAAATTCGGGCTTTGGCCGATGCAGGCGTTAATGTTTTCCGATTAAATTTCAGTCATGGAACGCATGAAACACATCAAAAAAATTATAATGCCATTCGCAAAATTTCTGCTGAAACAAATCGATATTTTAGTATCTTAGCCGATTTACAAGGGCCCAAATTACGTGTCGGAGAATTTAAAAACGAACAAGTTAATTTAAAAATCGGGGACTCTTTTCGATTGGATATGTCTCCTGATAAGGGGGATGAACATCGTGTATCTTTATTACACCCTGAAATTTTTGCCATCTTGAAAAAAGGAATGATTTTATTATTAAACGATGGACAAATTCAACTACGTGTTGAACAATTTGGCAATGATTATGTAGATACAACCGTTTTAGTCGGAGGTATTTTATCCAATCACAAAGGGGTTAATGTTCCGGATGTTGTTTTACCGATTTCAGCCTTAACCGATAAAGATAAAAAAGATTTAGAATTTGCTCTACAAATGGGAGCTGATTGGATTTGTCTTTCCTTTGTTCAGCAACCTGATGATGTCCGGTTGGCTCGTCAATTGATTGGTGAAAAAGCCAATATTATTGTTAAAATTGAAAAACCGGCTGCCTTAAAACATCTGGATGAAATTATCCGTTTGACAGACGCTGTTATGGTTGCCCGAGGTGATTTAGGCGTTGAATGCCCGTTAGAATGTGTTCCCAGCATTCAACGAGATATTGTTGAAAAATGCCGTTCATACGGAAAACCGGTTATTGTTGCAACTCAAATGCTTGAAAGTATGATTAACGCCCCTGTTCCGACACGAGCCGAAGTTTCCGATGTTGCAACGGCTGTTTTTGAAGGAGCTGATGCTGTTATGTTATCTGCTGAAACAGCTGTCGGAAAATATCCCATTCAAGCTGTATCGATGATGCACCGTATTATCATGACTGTACAAGAAGATGCGGCTTATCAGCGTGTTATGCACTCATCATCCCTACCGCCGGATCATACCATTGCCAGTGCTATTACATCATCAATGAAGCAATTGGTCAAAGTATTAGAAAAACCGGCCTGTATTGTTACTTATTCCATATCCGGTAAAACAACAATACGTGCTGCACGGGAACGAATTTTAATTCCGATTTTAAATTTAACGGTTGATAAAAAGGTCGCCAACAAATTGGCATTAGTCTGGGGAGTACGTTCTGTTATTACACCTAACCTTAAAGAATTAACAGAGGTCACGCCTGTTGCCGTTCAATTTGCCAAAGAATTAGGGTATGCTCAATCAGGCGATGAATTGGTTATTAGTGCCGGTATTCCTTTTGCTCAACAAGGCAATACCAATGTGTTACATACGACCAAAATTCCATAAAATTATAGAAAAGAATTTAAAGGTGTTCATGTTGTATGAACACCTTTTTTTCATTTTATCAACAAAAATCATGGGGGAAGACAATGCTTCCCCCTCATTTTTCTTATTGTCATATCAACGGCTTAACTTTCCCAATACAAAAACAAAGCAATCCAAGATAAAATAACCATGCGTAAAAAATAAATTTTAACATTTAAACACCCCTATAATTCTATCATAACAAAAGTTAACCGGACAGTCAATTTAACAGCATAACAAATATATTTTTCAAACTACAACTTAAACCGATATATTTTAAAATAAAAATATTGTTTAAAATAAGAAAAAAAACCTGTCCAAGCAATAACTCAGACAGGTATCAAAAACAATCTATCAATCAATATAAAACTGATATCAATCCACCTGATGAAGTAAACGTGACCAAGATGGATCAGAAGCATCATGTGGTGTCAACACTTGACGTTCATTATACCCCGTAATATCGATTGTATATAATTTTGCCGTTCCACCACGACCATATCTGTCTGAACGGTTTTGCCGATAAAACATTAAAACACGACCGTTCGGAGCCCATGACGGACCTTCAACCAAAAAACCATTCGTAATTAACCGTTCACCTGAACCATCCGGTTTAATGACGCCGATATGAAATTGTCCTTGATGTATTTTGGTAAAGGCAATGTAATCCCCTCGAGGTGACCAAACAGGAGTTGCATACGTCCCCTTTCCAAATGTTATCCGATGTGCATTTGACCCGTCTGCATTCATAACATATAGCTGTTGATTACCACCACGATCAGAGTTAAATACTATCCTTTTACCATCCGGTGAATAACTGGGTGATGTGTTAATTGATGGATGATTTGTTAAACGCCGTTTTTCTTTGGTATTTAAATTATATGTATAGATATCTGAATTACCTCGTGTAGATAAACTCATAACTAAATGCGTTCCATCCGGCGAAAAACGAGGAGCAAATGTCATACCCGGGAAGTTACCAACCAATTTAGAATCACGTGTTTTTAAATCCATGATATAAACCTTCGGTGTACCTTTTTGATAGGAAAAATACGTTATTTCACGCATATTCGGCGAAAAACGAGGTGTTAAAACCATATCCTTACCGGACGTTAAATAAATAACATTTTCACCGTCTTGATCCATAACAGCTAATCGTTTTGTTTTATTACCTTGATTACCGGTTTCAGACACAAATAAAACCCGTGTATCAAAATAACCCTTTTCACCCGTAACCCGTTCATATATTTTATCTGCTAACATATGAGCTACTTTACGCCATGAATCAGACTTAACCGTAAAAGATTTGGCATCCATTTGTTTTTGAGCATAAACATCCCAAATTCGAAATGAAATCGTTATATTATCGCCATATTCTTTAATCGTACCATAAATAAGAGCCTGTGCCTGTATTGCTTGCCAATCTTGAAAATTCGGGCGATCGTTGATTGAACGAAATCTTTGAATGTAAGCATCCGAGTTAATATATCGAAACAAACCGGAACGTTCCAAATCAGCAATAACAACTTCCGTTATATCTTTACCAAAAGCAGATTGAGAACCATCCGGATTAAATAAATTTTGCATAGCAAACGGTAACGGTTCCGATTGAGAACCCGTTACATCAATTCTCAATTCGGCTTGTGCGGTTATATTCAAACCCAACAACATGAAAATAACTGTCAAAATGTATTTTATTTTTTTCATTAAAAGACTCCTCCATCAACGGGATTCATGCGTAAATGAATCTCTTTCCATGAACTGTAATTTTCTGAATGCTTTGTCGATAAAATTTTAAAAGGCGATTCGTTTCCTAAACTATCACATACATATACGGCTCGAACAGCACTGTCTGCCATTGACCGAAAAACAGGATTATTTTTCATATTCAATACACGAACATCTTTAATCCGCCCATCACGGTTAACGTATGCCCGCAATTCAATAATCATTTCTTCTGCTCCTTCAACACCGGCATTTACATTCCAACATCCTCTCAATTTATTAGAAATTAAGTCTTTTTCAGAAATTGTCAATGCCTCTAATCGACTACCGCTTGTTCCCCCTTTTATTCCATCATTGATTTCCAAACCCGTTGTTTGAGATGTTTGTGTTTCTTTACTCGGAGCAGGATTGGCCGGTTTTCTGACAGTATTAACCGATGCCAAAAGACTTTGTAAACCATCTGTTTGAGTATTTTTAGGTTTCGACACCTTTTTAGGCTGTTGAACAACCTTCGGCTGAGGTTTCGGTTGAGCTTTTTTCGGTGCTGGTTTTGGTTTGGGCTTTGGTTTAGCCTTGGGTTTGGGTTGTTGGACTTTAACAGCATCTTTGGGTTTAGATTGCTCCACCGGTTTTACCGGCTTAGGCTTTTCAACAACTTTTTCTTGCTTCACCAACGGCGTTTTTGTTTTGGGTTGTTCAACTTTTTTCGGCTTTTCTTTGGGCTGAGGAGTCGGTGTTTGCTTTTTTTTCTGCTTTACTTTAACTTCCGGGGGCAAATTTGTTTTTTCACCTAATTCAACCTTAGATAAATCAATCATCAAAACAGAAGGCTGATTTTTTTCAAATTCATCTGTCTGCCAACTAAAATTAAAAAGCATTAAAAATAAAATAAACGCATGCAAAGCAACCGACAATCCCAAAGAATAAGATTGTCTTTGTTGCGTGTTCATGTCAAATCCAAAATCTGTCATGCGTTTTTATATTCCCTATTTATCCAAAGCCACTTTGGCATCTGTTTTTAAACCGACTTGTGTAAAACCGGCCGAACGTAACATAGCCATTACTTCAATAACCGACCCGTATGATGATGATTTATCACCGCTGATAATCATACCAATCCCCGGATTTTCAGAAACAATGGCTCGAATTTTTTTGATTAAATCTTTGCGGGCAATTTGCTCTGTTCCGACAAAAATCTGTCCGGCTGAATCAATGCTGATATCAAGTGTTTTTTCTTTACCTTCAATTTGTTTACCATCTCCTTTGGGTAAATCAAGCGGAATGCCGGTCGTCAACAACGGAGCCGTAATCATAAAAATAGCCAACAAAGACGTCATAACGTCAATTAACGGCGTTAAATTGATTTCTGCCCGAATTTTTGTCTTACGAATTGAACGAGCCATTATCCCTCCACCTGATCAATCTGTCGTGATAAAATAGCACTTAATTCATCAGAAAATGTTTCCATACGATGTGAAATTCTATCAATATCATTTGATAATTTATTGTAAGCAATAACCGCCGGAATAGCGGCAATCAAACCAACCGCTGTTGTAAATAAAGCTTCTGCAACACCCGGAGCAACCGCTGCAATGTTCGTGCTTTGTGTTAAACCTATGGCATTAAAACTATCCATAATACCCCAAACCGTTCCAAACAAGCCCAATAATGGAGCAACTGAACCGGTTGAAGCTAAAAATACCATACGAGTTTCTAATTTATCAACTTGTCTATCAATGGCAATTTGCATTACTTTATCAATACGTTCTTGTATTTTAATGCTGGTACCTGCTTTTTTATTTTCAACCAAAGAACGGCGAAATTCTTTAATAGCCGTTACAAAAATTAAAGCCAATGGATTAGATGGATTTTGAACATTATTGTTGTAAATCGTTTCCAAAGAACCACCCGACCAAAATTGTTCTTCAAATGCCTTCATACCCTGACGAAGCCGTTTAAACAAAAAAACTTTATCAAAAATAATGGCCCAACAACATACGGAAGCAACTAATAATCCGATAATCAATGCCTTCATAAAAATATCGGAATCCATGAACATACCGTACATTGACAATGATGTTCTGACTGTTTCACCTTGCATTTAACTCTCCTTATAATATTTTAAAAATAATTCTTTCAATGTATCCGGTATGCGTATCGGTCTTAAATTATTCGGATTAACAAATGCTAATTGAAGTCGAATCACAACCAAAACATCATCATCTTTGAAAAAAGTTTGTTCCATTTCCATACTGGCATTTTTCATACCGATTACAACCGTTTCAACCGTTAATAAATCATCTAAACGAGCCGGTTTACGATAATCAATATGTACCTGCCTTAAAACAAAAGCTAACCCCTGCTCTGCCAAAATCGTATTAGAAACACCCATATCAAACAACAGTTCGGAACGAGCCCGTTCCGCATAATCCAAATAATTGGAATGGTAAACAATACCACCGGCATCGGTATCTTGATAATAGATATGAAAATCCATTTTATGTTTCATGTTATTCTCCGTTACAATTGAGCCAATAAATCGCCCTGCTTTTGAGCTGTATGAAATAAACCTAAATGTTTCCAACCGGCTTCAGATAACATGCGACCACGTGGTGTTCGCATAACCAATCCCAACTGCATTAAATACGGTTCAATAATTTCTTCAATCGTATCTCGTTCTTCCGATAAAGCAGCACTTAATGTTTCAGCTCCAACCGGTCCGCCGGCATATTTTTCGGCAATACACCGCAAATATCGTCTGTCAATTAAATCTAAACCGGCTTTATCCACATCCAAACGAGTTAATGCCATATCAGCCAACTCTTTATCAACCGTTTTTTCACCGGCAAAATCACGAACACGCCGTAATAACCGTCCGGCAATCCGAGGTGTTCCCCGTGACCGTTTGGCAATTTCACAAGCCCCATCATCCGTCATGGATAAATTTAACAAACGAGCCCCTCTACGAACAATACGAATTAAATCTTCCGTATCATAAAATTCAAGCCGCAACGGAATTCCAAACCTGTCCCTCAACGGATTAGATAGTAAACCGGAACGGGTTGTCGCCCCAACCAATGTAAACGGTGGTAAGTCTATTCGTACGGAACGAGCAGCCGGACCTTCTCCAATGATAATATCCAATTGAAAATCTTCCATCGCAGAATACAAAACTTCTTCAACCGTTGGGTTTAATCGATGAATTTCATCAATAAATAAAACATCTCGAGGTTCTAAATTTGTTAAAATAGCCGCTAAATCGCCTGCTTTGGAAATCATAGGACCGGATGTCGGTCGAAAACCAACCCCTAATTCTTTCGAAATAATTTGTGCCAATGTTGTTTTACCCAATCCCGGAGGGCCAAACAATAATGTATGATCCAAAGCATCCGTTCTGTTTCGTGCTGCTGTTATAAAAACACGCAAATTATCACAAATCCCCTTTTGACCAACAAAATCATCTAAACTTTGTGGTCTCAGTCCTGTGTATAATTCCTCGTCACCAGCCATTTTTTGAGGTGTAATAAGCCGATTTTCCGTCATAATATTCTTTCTTTCCGTTTAATAGTTCAAACTATAACAATATTTTTAAAAATGTCAATCATTCTTTACAATTAAACGATGTTTTTTTCGCATATAAAATGCATTATTTTTATCAATTTTACAATGCTTTTAAAAATTTTCACAAGACATAAAACAATCAACAAATAAATAAATTTATTTTTTTAAAATATAAACACATTTTTTGTGGATTTTCCTAAAAAGTCCTGCTATGATGTTGCCATGTTTGAAAACAGTACAAAAAAAATTTATGAAACTTTACTGAATGCCGAAGATGATGCCCGTCAGATTCGGTCGTTTAAAAATCGGGTTATTGCCAGTAATCCAAAGGGGAAAACTTTATTCGGAACCAAAGAAAACCCGTTTTCTTTTTTGAATGATACAGATGACACACAAAGTGTTCAAAAATTAATTGATGCTTTTTGCACATTTGCCCCTATTGAAACCGAAATCAAAACATCTGAAAATATTTATCAAATATCCATTCGAAAACTACCCAAAGGATTATTGATTACGGCCAAAGATAAAACGCCTGAATTTGCTATTCACAACAGCATTGTCCGACAATTGGATTTTATGTCTGATGTATTAAGCACGTTTGTTCATCCCGTTTATTTGGCAGATAAAAACGGAAAGTTGGTTTATGTTAATCGTTCTTTTTGCACGTTATTTCAAGAAGAATATAAAAATATTTTGGATCACTTTTTATCTGAATACATTGATGAAAACGCTCCGGATTTTCACGGTTATTGGAATGGGATAACATATTTTAAAATTAAAAATAATATTATTCCATACAATGTATCTCAACGCCCGTTTGAAATTGGCAATGCAACTTTTTTTTCCGGATTGATTGAGCCAATGCGTATTGTGGCTCCATCCGTTGATGAGCATATTTTTCAAGAATCACCGTTACCAACCGTTGTGGTTGATGCGTTAGAACATCGAATTGTCTATACAAACAATGCGTTTTTAAACACGTTTAAAACCAATGAAACCGATTCATTTAATCATCTGAATATCAGTTTTTTGTTTTCTGAAAACACACAGGAACTATTAGAAAACCGTTTTAACAAACTACTCAACGGTTCAACTAAAAATGAATATTTAGAGATGATTACGGCACCTGAATTAGGCAGTAAAACATTTAATGTCTATATCGGTTTTACAACCAAAGAAAAAGATGCTTTTATTTTATATTTAATTGATGCAAGTGAACGTAAAAATTTGGAAGTTCAGTTTGCACATGCTCAAAAAATGCAGGCAATCGGTCAATTAGCCGGCGGTGTTGCTCACGACTTTAATAATTTATTGACAGCCATTATCGGATTTTGTGATTTATTATTACAGCGTCATAAGGTGAATGATCCGTCTTTTTTAGATATTATGCAAATTAAAGGAAATGCGAATAAGGCCTCCGGATTAGTCGGACAATTGCTCACATTTTCACGCAAACAACCCAGCAAAATTCAAGTGCTTAATTTTCACGATGCCTTTGTTGATTTATCTGCCTTATTACAACGAAGTATTGCTCCGTTTGTTACGTTAAAAACCGACTTAAAACGAAAACTCGGATGGGTTAAAATAGATCCCAATCAACTGACACAAATTTTTCTTAATTTAGCAGTTAATGCTAAAGATGCCATGAAAAACGGGGGCATTCTACGTATTACGGCAACCAAAGAAAAGCTTAAAAAAGCAAAACCGTGCGGTAACGATATGATACAGGCAGGTGATTATATTAAAATTATTGTATCTGATACCGGATGTGGTATTTCGCCGGAACATTTACCTCATATTTTTGAACCGTTTTTTACGACAAAGGGTGGTTCAACCGGTTCGGGTACAGGGTTAGGCTTATCAACGGTTTATGGCGTTATTCGTGGTGTTGGCGGATATATTTCTGTTGATAGTGAAAAAAATATCGGAACAACCTTTATTATTTATCTCCCCCGAATTGAAGAAGACCCGGGGATTACGACAACATATAAACCGGTTCGGCCTGTGTTTGCACCGGTTCAGACACCATCTATTTTATTGGTTGATGATGAAGACGGTGTTCGGTTGGTAGCCTCACGCGTTTTAAAATCAAAGGGCTTTAAAGTAACGGAATGTGCCAATGCTGAACAAGCCTTAAATATTTTATCCGAACGGTCTGATTTTGATTTATTATTAACCGATATGATTATGCCGGGAATGGATGGGGAAACGTTAATCAGAAAAACCCGTGAAGCTTATCCGAATATGAAATCATTACTGATGAGTGGTTATTCCGAAGATATGGCTCGTCATGGTTCAACCGAAAACAATGATTTAGATTTTCTGGCAAAACCTTTTGAATTAAATCAATTATTAAATAAAGTCAAAGAAGTGCTTCAAAAATAGAAAGGAAAAAAAATGATTGAACAAAAATTAGCACATGGTATTGAAAATATTGTCCCCGCCAAAGGACTCGAAGAAAAATTAGCATTATCTAAAAAAGAAAACAGACCCTTAATTATTAAATTCGGTATGGATCCGACTGCTCCTGATTTACATTTAGGTCATGCTGTTGCCTTAAAGAAAATTCGTGAGTTTATGGAAGCCGGTCATGAAATTCATTTAATTGTCGGTGATTTTACGGCTTTGGTTGGTGACCCATCCGGTCGAAATGCTACACGTCCGCCATTAACACCGGAAGAAGTCCAAAAAAATGCAGATACATATGTTGCTCAACTGTCTAAAATTTTTGATACCACAAAAATTCATATCCATTTTAATAATGATTGGTTAGGAAAAATGAACTTTGCCGAAATTTTAAAATTATTGACACAAGCAACATTATCACAAATGATGCAACGGGAAGATTTCAGAAACAGATATGAAAATAATGCCCCCATTGCTTTACATGAATTGATTTATCCGATTATTCAAGGTTATGATTCCGTAGCCATTAAAGCAGATATTGAATTTGGTGGACGAGATCAATTACTCAACTGTTTATGTGGTAAATCTTTACAAGAAAGTATGGGAATGAACGGTCAAACTGTTTTGACGATGCCATTACTTTGTGGTTTAGACGGTCATATTAAAATGAGCAAATCCAAAGGTAATTACATCGGATTGACGGAACATCCTCATGATATGTTCGGCAAAACAATGTCTATCCCTGATTTTTTAATTCCTGAATGGGTTGAATTGACAACAAGTTGGACTCCGGCCGAAAAAGCCGATATTATTGCTGATTTTAAAAACAACACTGTCAATCCGATGGAAATTAAAAAGAAAATTGCTTTCAACATTGTTGAACAATATCACGATAAAGAATCGGCACAAGAAGCTTCTGATTTCTTTTATAAACAAGTACAACAAAAAGGGTTGGATTCTAAAGAATTTACAGAAGTTTTATGGCAAGATTTACCAAACAATCAAACCATCACTCTTGTTGATTTAGGTGTTCACTTACTAAATCAAAGCAAATCGAACATTCGGCGTTTAATCGAAGGAGGCGGTATCTCTGTCGATGGAGAAAAAATAAATGATATTGCCTATGTTTTACATAATAACGGTTCAGAAATAAAACTAAAAATGGGAAAACGAGGTTTCTTTACTTTAAAATAAGAAAACAGATACAAAAAAAGAGCAATATTTTTATTGCTCTTTTTTTATTTTCGGCATCCTTAATTAAAAAGAGGCTTTGTTTCTTTAAGTTGACATTCTCCTTTAAAACAGGCATGATCTAATTCTTTAATCATACCATATTGATACACACGTGCCAAATTTTGAATATAGCGTGTATCCCATTCCATGTATTTATCCATATTATCTACCAAATCTAAACTGATATATCTGTCCCGAACCAAAGGTATTAACCTACGCCGAATTTCACGAAACTGAAACAGTTGAGAACGAGAGTTAATCTGTAATGCAAAACTATCCGTTGCTTTTGTTAATGAATCAAATTCAATCGGGACATAGGCTTCTTCACCTTTCCACGCATATTCTCCATACGGTGATTTTTTATTTTTCTGACCCCAATCGGTTATTAAAATTGCCTGAGCAACAGCTATTGACGGAGGAATAATATTTATTTTATCAATCAATTCACTCAAACGCCCATAATCATTTTTTTTCAAAACAGCATCGTATTTTTCAACCATTTGATTAAAAAACATTTTTTCTTCATCGTTCCAAGGAATGTGTTTTAAGTTTTTTTCCTGTAATAATTGAAGAACATATCGTTCCCGTTCAATTTTTTCATTTGAACGAAGTATCAGAGCAGTTATAATCTTCAGAAATAACGTTTTATCCGATACAGTTTCTATTGTCCAATCATCCGGTAATTTATCAACAAAAACATGAGGAATATCAATCATCGTTATTCCCTGATAGGCCTTAACAATATCTGCTTTTGTCGGGTTTGTTAAAATAATTTCTTCCGAATTTGTCAGGGCTTTTTGAATGGCTTTCTGTGTGTCAAATGACATTGAATTTGTTTCAATTGGTTTTACAGAGGGTATTGTACGGTTTTTATTATATTCATAATGAAGAAAAAAATAATAACAACCGAATGTCAATACCACCATTCCGACAAAAAAAACCAACCGTATCTTTGTACTTTGTTTCATTTTTTTATCTCCTATTTATCCGATTTCGAACGGCGAAGCAAGCTTTTTACATCCTGCCAAACAACACTTTTTGTTAAAATAATAGAGCAACCGTAAACACAAACAGCCATACCGATTAGACCGAACAAGACAATACCGGAAAAAACGGAACTTTGTGTACGCCAATGTGGAAAATAATATGTTAAAATCATTTGAGATATATTTAAAAAAACACCCATTATAACGGCTGATACCAAAATACGAGGTAATCGATACCGGGCTAATTTATCCAAACATACGTCCCCTTTCAAATATAGGCGTACAATATATTGTCCGGCGTTAATCCATACAACAATACCTGTTGCCAAAGCAATACCGATATATCCCCAAAATTGCATAAGAATAATAGCCAAAACAGCATTCAAAATAACACCGATAACAGCAATTTTAACCGGTGTTGATGTATCACCTCGTGCATAAAAGAAGGGAGATACTGTTTTTGTTAACATATAAGCCGGTAATCCAATCGCAAAAACAATCAAAGCCAGTGCCGTATGTAATGAATCATCAGATGTAAAAGCACCTCTTTCAAACAAAATACGTACAATCGGTTCAGCCAAACACATTAACCCAACCATTGAAGCTGTTGACATAGCCAAAGAAATTTCCAATGCCCGATTCAATTGAGTTGTTGCCTGTTCCAATTCTCTCATTTTAATATGGCGGGAAAGAACAGGCAATAATGCCGTACCAATCGCTGTTCCGATAATACCAATCGGCAATTGAAACAAATGATGGGCATAATTTAACCAAGAAATAGCCCCTGCTCCGACAAAAGAAACAAGTAATGTATCAAAAAACAAGTTAATTTGATAGACACCGGACCCCAAAACACCGGGAGCCATCTTACGAAGAAGAGTTTTAACACCGGCAGATACATGACATAAAGCTCTTATCGGGTTAATCAATCCGATAGCCAATCCTGCTTTACGTACATGCCACAATAAAAAACAAAACTCAATTAAACCGGCAATAAGTACACCATATGATAAAGCATATGCCGGTGCATACGGATTATTGATAAATGGCGTAATGACAAATAAAGATAAAATCATCACGGCATTTAAAATAGTTGGAGTAAAAGCCGCCGCCCAAAATTTACCAACGGCATTCAACATACCGGCAAACAAAGAAACAAGAGATACACATAACAAAAACGGGAAAGTAATACGGCTTAAAGTTGTCGTCAACGTTAATTTTCCGGCAATATCTTCAAATCCGGGAGCAAACAGAAACATTAAATTCGGCATCAATATTTCCATAACAACCGTAAAAATTAACAAGACATAAAATAAAAAACTAAAAACTGAACGAGCAAAAACCCGTGCATGTTTAGGACCTTTTTCATGCAATTCGCCCGATAACAATGGAACAAAAGCAACATTCAATGTTCCTTCGGCAAATAATGACCGAAATAAATTCGGAAACCGTAATGCCACGAAAAAAGCATCGGCCATCATGCTCGCTCCTAAAAAACGAGCGATTAAAATATCACGGACAAACCCAAGGACACGACTGATAGCCGTACCTCCGCCAACCGTTAAAATTGATTTTATCAGTGCCATATGAAAAGTATAAAATATTTAAAATTTATTTACAAGTAAAAAAGACACTTCCTTTTTTTTTCAAAGTGTGTATAATGAGCGACAGTTTAATTAAACAAGAAAGGATATAACAATGACAACTGCTTTTATTTTTCCGGGTCAAGGGTCTCAAACAATCGGAATGGGGTTGGAATTAGCCAATCGTTTTTCTATCGCAAGACATGTTTTTCAAGAAGTTGATGATGCACTTTCATTTAAACTTTCAGACTTAATGTTTAGCGGAGATATGGCTGAATTAACACAAACCCAAAATGCTCAACCGGCTATTATGGCTGTCAGCATGGCTGTTGTTCGTGTTTTAGAACAAGAAATGGGAAAACCATTACATAAAATGGTCTCATGCGTAGCGGGACATTCATTAGGTGAATATAGTGCATTATGTGCTGCCGGCGTGTTAAATATTTCTGATACGGCCAAATTGTTACGTGTTCGTGGATTAGCTATGCAGGATGCGGCTTTAAAAAATCCGGGAGCCATGGCTGCCATTTTAGGATTAAACATAAAAGATGTTTCAAAAATTGTGATTGAAGCCTCTCAAGAAAATGATAAATGCGTCATTGCCAATGATAATTGCCCCGGACAAATTGTTATCAGCGGTCATACAAGTTCCGTTGACCGAGCCATTGCTTTAGCAACGGCCAGCGGGGCTCGAAAAGCTGTTAAATTACCTGTTTCCGGACCATTTCATAGTCCTTTAATGAAAGAAGCCGAAGAAAAAATGAAAACAGTTTTACATGAAATTACCTTTGCAAAACCCACCGTTCCCGTCGTTGCCAACATCACGGCTGAATTTGAACAAAATCCCGAACAAATCAAGGAATTACTTGTTTTACAAATAACCGGTTCTGTTCGTTGGACCGAATCCGTTCAATATATGGTATCAAAAGGTATCTGTGATTTTGTTGAATGTGGCAATGGTAAAGTATTAAGCGGATTAGTCAAACGAATCAATCCTGATACACGTTCAATTTCAATCGGAACACCGGAAACCGTTACACAAGGATTAGCCTTTTTCCAATAATTTTATCGGATGGTAACATGCTGTTAAAACATAAAAAAACCATTATTTTGAGTACCATTATATTCATCGTATTTTTATTGCAAATCGGATACGGATATGTATCACATAAAATTGTGGAACAGTTTCCGAAAAACGTTAATCGCATGTTACCACCTTACATTCATCTCAATTATGAAAAATTAAAACCTGATATTTGTTTTATGGCTGCTTGCGTGTCGGCTCAAAACGTATCCCTCACATTACCGACAGAAACGCCAAATTCTTTTTCTGTTTTTGAATTTGGAAACGTTCAGTTTAAAAGCAATTTGCTCGGAAATTACACATTAAATACAAATCCACCCACAAGTACGAAACTTCATCACCCCATACAGATAACAATATCAGCATCGGGCTCGTTCGAAAAAGCCGATATTCATAACCTGATAATTCGACAAAACCAATTTCAGGCAACATTAACCGGTACGTTCAGTGTAAAAAAACAAGAAATTGATTTAACAGGAAAAGCAATTTATTTAACTGATTTTGCACAGCAATTTATTCCTGATAACTTACAATTTTTGACTTCATTCCTATTTAAGAACAATCAACAAGAAATAACGGTATCAACTGATGAAAACTGGGTTTATATGATGAATTTACCCATTCTGCCTAAAAGTATGCTTTTCCAGAAACGATAATATGATAAAACCAATATTATTTATTTTCAGTGTTATTTTATTAACAATTTTCTTTTTACTTTTTATTTTGCCAAATAAAGAGAAAAAAAACACCTCAACACCGGTTTATCAAATCAATAATCTGGTCACTATTCCAAATCAAAAATTGAATTGGGAATTAACTGATTTTGATAACGATAAAATGCGTATTCAATCAACAACCGATTCCTTTAATACAAAACAAAATTTACATTCTTCCTTTATATATGTTGAAACTTGCCAACAAAACGATACGGCCATTGACTATCTCGACTTAAAATTAAACAAGGTACATAGCAATAAAAACTCTCCTTTTTTACCGAATTGTGGCTTTATTAAAGCCAAAATTCCGTTTTTACCTTAATAAAAACTCTTGCATTTTATAAATAAATACATATAATAACTTTGTTTAAAAGGAGTCTGCTATGAAAACTGTTATTTTATCTGCTGCTATTTTAGGTGTATTGACAGGTGGTATTTTATATTATGCTCAATACAAACAAGAAAGCCAATCAATTAACGTTGAAAAAAGTTTAAAAAATGCCCCAACCTTAACATATGATATTCCGGTTAAACATCCTGCATGGCAAGATGTTCTTATTCCGGTTGAAAATGAAGCCGGTCGTGTTCAACGTAAAAACATGGTTGATTACGCAACAATTCTTGAATTAAAACCAAATTTTATTACGGTTACTTGGGATAATTGGGGTACGGAAACTTTTGAAAAACAAAAGGACGGCATCTACACATTGAAAAAATAATTTTTTTAATTTTTAATGGTCATTCAGAAAGGCAACTTTGTCTTTCTGAATTTTTTTATATTTATCTCAACAAGATGATTTTATAGAAAAAGTTAATTGTAGAAATAAGATTATCATTGACTTTTTACATTTGTGACGATACAATCATTCAGACAAAAAAGGAGTTAAATATGCCTGCAACAACAATGGAACAATTAGTATCTTTATGTAAAAGACGTGGTTTTATCTTTCAAAATGCCGATATATATGGCGGATTACAAGGGGTCTATGATTTCGGGCCACTGGGTGTTGAATTAAAAAATAATCTAAAAGCTGCTTGGTGGCGTTCAATGATTTATGAACGGGATGACGTCGAAGGTTTGGACGCATCCATTTTAACACATCAACGTGTTTTACATTATAGCGGTCATGAAGCGACATTTACAGATCCCTTAACAGATTGTAAAAAATGCAAAAACCGTTTCAGAGCCGATCACATCAAAGACGGGAAATGTCCAACGTGTGGTAGCACGGAATTAACCGAACCTCGTATGTTTAATTTGATGTTTAAAACAACAGTCGGTCCGATTGAAAATGCCGATAATTTCGCCTATTTAAGACCAGAAACAGCCCAAGCTATTTTTACACAATTCAGAAACGTTGTCGATTCTACGGCTCGTAAAGCCCCTTTTGGAATTGCTCAAATCGGAAAAACATTTAGAAATGAAATCACACCCCGTAATTTTATTTTCCGTGTTCGTGAATTTGAACAAATGGAATTGGAATTTTTCGTCAAACCGGGAACGGATATGGACTGGTTGGAAAAGTGGAAAGACATTCGTATTAATTGGTGGATTGAACAAGGGTTGAATCGGGATAAAATCAATGTCCATCGGATTGAAGAATCCGAACTGGCTCACTATTCCAAAGCAACATACGATTTGGAATATGAATTTCCACACGGATTGGAAGAATTGGAAGGGGTTGCCAATCGAACGGATTATGATTTGGGTAACCACACCCGTTATCAATCTGAATTAAATTTGTCATCAAATGTTCATGAAAATAAAGAAAGTTCTGCCAAACTGGCCTTATTTGATGATGAAACAAAGAAATGGTATGTCCCGTTTGTCGTTGAACCGTCAGCCGGTGTTGAACGAGGTGTCTTGGCTGTTTTAAGCGAAGCATATACGGAAGAACCGTTACCTAACGGTGAAATAAGAACTGTTTTAAAATTGAAAAAACATTTGGCTCCTGTTAAAGTTGCTGTTATTCCCTTGAAACGGAATCATACCGGTATTGTTCAAATGGCTCAAACCATCAAAAAAGACCTTTTAAAAACAGGTATCGGACGTGTTATGTTAGAAGATTCCGGAAATATCGGAAAAGCCTATCGCCGTCATGATGAAATCGGTACGCCGCTATGTATTACGGTTGATTTCGAAAGCATTGAAAAAGAACCGGCTACTGTAACCATCCGTAATCGTGACACGATGCAACAAGAACGAATTTTGGTAAGTGAGTTATCAACTTATCTGAAAAATTTTTTCATGTCATAGAAATAAAAATTTTGAATAATTAAAAAATCCGAGTTTAAGGTTGTTCTTTCTTTTGAAGAATTTTACTAAACTCGGATTTTTTTAGTCAATAATATTTTAATTGACAGATACATACCTCTTTTGCTACTTTCAAACATACATGGAGAAATACAATGTATAAGTTAGCTGTTTTTATTGTGATTATTTTTGCCAGTATTATTGCTGTTTGTCAACACCAAAACAAAAGTGATTACCCCGTTGATTTGGTTTATCTGTGGGTAGATGGAGATGATCCGACTTGGCTTAAAAAAAAGACATATTGGCAAAAAAAATATGGAAAACTACCTGAAAACGGCACCCATGTTTCCCGTTTCAGACAATTTGACGAATTAAAATATTCATTACGTTCGGTTGAAAAAAATATTCCGTGGATTAACCATATTTATATTGTAACAGATAATCAAACGCCTGATTGGCTGGCAAACCATCCCAAGATAACCATTATTAACCATACAGATATTTTTCCAAAAGATGCTTTACCGATTTTTAATTCTGCTGCTTTAGAAGTCAGAATCCCCTACATTCCCAATTTATCCGAACATTTTCTTTTTGCAAATGATGATTGTTATATTCGAGTTCCTTTGGAAAAAAATTTCTTTTTTGATTCACAAACACATAATCCCCGTGTCTTTGTTAAATATAAAAAACGCACGTACAACACCAATCTTTGGTTAGCTCAAATTCAACAAGCACATCATTTAATCGCACAAAAATATCCGCTTAATTTTGTTATTACCCCCTCTCACAATATTCAACCATACAGAAAATCATACTATATTGATGCTTTAAATGAATTTAAGAATGAAAGTTTACAAACAACATATTCTAAATTCAGACAGGAAACCGATTTAAATCGAATTATTGTTGAATTACGAGATAGGATGAACAACCAAAATCATATGTACTCCAAATGGGATACAACGGCTTTTCCTACGACCTGTAAAACCGCCTTTTCCCTTATTTCAAGAGATTTTTATACATTACAGAATGAACAACCGTGTTTGTTTTGTTTAAATGATTTTGAAGGAAAAACAAACAATGAAATTAACATTACATTAAAAATTTTAGAAAATCTGTTCCCCGAAAAATCATCATTCGAAAAATAAAATATACACCATTGTTACTTGTTCTATTTCGATTTTCTAAATGAAAAAAGAATGCCGAAAATACATAACAATAACAAAGGAATATTCCCCCACGTAGCATACAACGTTTTTTGTATAGCTCTTGGTAAAGAAGAATCAATAATACCTTCTTTTCCCAGTGGTAATGATTTTAATTTTTCACCGTAGGGACTAATAACGGCACTCACCCCCGTATTGGCAACTCGAATAACGGGCAATCCTTCTTCAACGGCACGTAATTGAGCCATTCCTAAATGTTGATATGGTCCGGCAGAAATACCATACCAACCATCATTCGTGACGTTAACAATCCATTCCGGTCGTTGATTATCATCAACAACGGCTCGAGGAAAAATAATTTCATAGCAAACTAATAATGAAGCAGGGGGGGCTTTAGGAACAACCGTTGTCTTTGGACCGTTTCCGGCTATAAAATCCGACTCAATCGGAACAACTTTATCAAGAGGTAAAATCCCCCGCATCGGAACATATTCTCCAAATGGAACCAGATGAGATTTATCCGCATATCCCACAATATCTGTCATGTGGTCAAGTATAAAAATACTGTTTGCCAATTGTTTTTTTTCACGATTAACAACCCGCAAACCACCGGTCATCAATGTTCCACCGTCACGGATAGCACTCATCAATATTTCCCGTTCATCTGATTGAATTTCCAATAAATACGGAACAGCTGTTTCAGGCCAAATAACATGAGTGATTGCCTGATTATCTTTTTTGGATAAACCAATCAATTTAGATACAATATCCATTCTTTTTTGCGGATTCCATTTCAACGTTTGTTCAATATTCGGTTGAACCAGTCGTAATTGAACGCCTATAACATTTTCTTGTATTGCCCGATATAAACGAAAAGCCCCGCTCAAATAAACACCTAAAAAAATCATCAACATGACAATCATCGGCTTTCTTTCAGGTAACAAAGCAAACGAAGTAAATGTTAATATCGTTAAAAAAGACAACCCATACACACCAAAAATACTTGCAAATTGCAATAAAGCCGTATTTTCCGTATAAACAGACCCGATTAAATTCCACGGAAATCCGGTCAAAAGCCAAGAACGAATCCATTCAAAAATAACAAACCAACAACAAAATGAAATCCATCTTTTAAAACCACTTGAAGCCATACAACATAAAGCCGCCGGACCCATAAAAAACAGCCCCATAAACAATCCCAATCCCAACAAAGCAATCGGAACAAAAACGGCAAATGTACCATTATCAATCAATAACGCATTTGTAACCCAAGCTAATGAAATAAGACCTTGTCCGAAACCGAAACAAAAACCGATAAGAGCTCCCTGTTTCATTCGGGTTTTGTTCAATAAGAACATCAACCCGCTTAAAGCAATCAACAATAAAAACCACAAAAACCATGGAGCAAAAGAAAAAGCACTCAATACCCCTAACCCTAATGCTAAGCCACATCGAATCAATAACGATGAATGATGTATTTTTTGAAAGACAAATCCTAAATTTTTCATTATCAATCCTTTACAATATACGGATGGTTTATTTTATCTCCCAGCTTAATATGATTTTTCTGAACAAAACCGGCATTCACTTCCAAAACACCCAATACAGGTACACGAGACGATATAATACTTAAATCATGCGGGCGTGCATTTTGATAAATATGAACAATCGTATGATTATCATCAAAAAAAATCATATCCAGCGGTAAATATGTATTTTTCATCCACATTGAAATTATTTGTTCTGTCTGAAAAACAAACAACATACCTTCGTCAAAAGGCAATTTTTGACGAAACATCAAACCAAGAGCCTGTTGTTCGGGAGTTAACGCCATTTCTGCCTTAACAGTTATAGATTTATTAGCTGTTTGAATAGTAACCGGCTGATATCCTTCCGGCATACTTTTCCACACACAATAAATCATAAAAAAAATGAATAAAAAAACAAACAATGTAAAACATTGTATCAAACGTAATCCCCATTTTATCAGAGTTTGTTTTTTACACATTGTTATTTTCTGTTACTTTGTGCGAGAACGATCGCAATAAACATACATTACGGATGATTCAATGTGATGAGCCTCCAACAACGGATAATCTTGAATTTTATCTTTCCATTCTTTAATTGTCTTTGTTTCTGTTTGAGGTAATTGTCTGACATAATTCATATATTCTTGTACCTGTTTTTGTGTCATATGGGTTACATCAACCATAACCGGCACAGAAATATCGGCTTTTCTATCATTATCAATATCTAATTCCAATTCATAAGAAAGAGTGCGTCCATCCTTGGCATACGGATTAACAAATTTATTATTCATTAAAATACAATCTCTTTCACGCAAAACAACAAGATCTGCTTCTTGAGATTCCCGTACGTCCGTAAAATTTATAGATGATTGACAAGAAACAACTCCGGAAAAACACAATAATCCCATTACAATCTGATTTTTTTTCATCCTATTTCCTTTCTTATTATTCAGGTTGTTGTAAATTACCAAATTTACCAAACTCACCATTAAAGTATAACTTAACCGTACCAACCGGACCATGTCGTTGTTTGGCAATAATAGCTTCCGCCTGATTGGCTAATTCTAATTTTTTAGCTTCCCATTCTTGCTTACGTATTTCAAATTTTTCCGGTGTTTCGTTTAAATGCTTAACAGGAACTTCATTTTGTAAATAATAAATTTCACGATAAACAAACATCACAATATCAGCATCTTGTTCAATAGAACCGGATTCACGCAAGTCCGACAATAAGGGGCGTTTATTATCACGTTGTTCAACCAAACGAGATAATTGTGACAATACTAAAACAGGAACATTTAATTCCTTAGCCATAATTTTTAATTGGCGTGTCATTTCCGATAATTCTTGCACACGATTTTCATTACGACCCCCACCGGCTGTAATCAATTGTAAATAGTCAATAACGATTAAACCTAACCCTTTTTCCTTATCCCTTTTCATACGGCGAGCTCTGTTTTTAATACCCGTAACCGTCATACCCGGGGTTTCATCAATATAAAGCGGTAACCTGTTCAATAAAGATACACCGGCGGCCAATTCATCAAATTGTTCATCTGTCAATTTACCCGAACGCATTAAATGCCCCGGAACTTGTGCTTTTGCTGATAAAATACGAGAAGCCAATTGCTCAGCCGACATTTCCAGCGAAAAAAATACAACCGATTTCTTTTCAGTATTTTTACGATTTTCTTCTTCAAATTTTACAGCGGCATTGTATGCCATAGTTAAAGCTAATGCCGATTTTCCCATAGCCGGACGACCGGCTAAAATCAACAAGTCGGAATTATGAAGACCACTTAATAAATTATCCATATCAATCAAACCGGTTGAAACGCCGGAAACACCACTGGGCGTGTTCATGGCATGCTGAACCGTTTGTAATGACAATTGTAATGCTTGATTAAGTTGCTGAGGACCGCCTGCCATTTCACCGGAATTTGCAATTTCATATAATCGTTTTTCTGCATGTTCAACTTGTTCAATAGCTTCTTCATTTATTGAAATAGCAAACGCATCATTGACAATATCCGTTCCCAATGCAATCATTTGTCTTCGCAAATATCGGTCTAAAATTTGACGACCATAATCCGTTGCGTTAATAATATTTGTCGAGGCTGCTGCAAGTTCAGCCAAATAAGATGCTCCACCAATATCTTTTAAAGAATTATCTCCTTCAAAAAATGCTTTCAAAGTTATCGGATCAGCAATTCGACCCTGTTCAATAAACAAACGACACGCTTCATAAATTTTACCATGAACGGGATTTGCAAAACATTCTGATCGCAAAAATTCAGAAACCTTTTCTAACGCCCGATTATTCGAAAGAATAGCTCCCAATAAGGCTTGTTCGGCTTCCAAATTTTGTGGTGGAATACGTATCATATTTTCCATAGTTCTAACCCTAAATTAAGTTGTTTTGCGGTTTCGGTATTTTACATGAAAAAAAATATTTTTGCAAATCATTTTTCTTAATTTGAATAAGACTTGCTTTTTAAAAATCGATTTGTTACAATATTTCAAAGAGAAAGGAAATATAATGATTGCAAAATTGATGGGACTGTTAGACAGCATTTATGACGGTTTTATTATTGTTAACGTCAATGGGGTCGGGTATCGTGTTTTTTGTTCAACCCGAACAATCGGTCAACTATCCGGTATAGGGGAAGGAATCAGCTTATTCATTGAAACACAGGTTCGAGAAGATTCCATTAAATTGTTTGGTTTTTCCACACAAACAGAACAACAATTATTTAATATACTAAACGTTGTTCAAGGCGTTGGTGCAAAAGTTGCTCTTGCCATTTTATCAACATTAACACATCAAGATATCCAATTAGCCGTTATGACCGGTGATTCGAAAACATTTACCCGTGTTTCAGGAATCGGCCCCAAATTAGCAACCCGTTTGGTAACAGAACTCAAAGGAAAACTTGGTTCTATCGGCACAAATGAAAACATGTCCATTCTTCAAACGGGAACAAGTGGTCTGACGCATAACAAAACACTTGATGAAGCTATGTCCGCTCTATCAAATCTTGGATATGCTCGTGCCGAAGCCGGTGGTATTGTAGCACAAATACTGAAAGAAAATCCGGATATAAATACAAGCGAAGTCATTCGTTTATCACTAAAAGAAATCGGCAAAATGAAAATATAATTTTTCAATCAAGTGTGAGTATTTATAATTGAATTTTACCTTTTTTTGTTATTGCTGACAATACACGCGTCCTGTTTCATCATCTTTACTGGGCGAACGGGAAGCATTTCGGCATAATTGAGCCGATAATTCATCCGTACCGATTTCATTACTACCGACATCCGTTTCTGCACTCCAACAATCACCGTTAATATCTTGCCATTCATCCAAATCACATTTTTGAACACAATATTTGGCATCATTAACCGTGGACATAACACGCCGATTACAATCATTGCACAATTGTTCAGCTTCGCTTTTATTGGGAATTTCAACTTTTCCTGTTACATCACAAGACGGACAACCGTTTATCGACATAAACGTATCATTTTGTAAACAACCGCCATACATACATTTACCATCTATCAATGTACGCAAACCACCACAACTGGCACATTCTTCGGCTGTTGCTTCATATCCGGCATCTGTTTCGGAACAAAAACGACAAATGCCGGTGTTATCACGGTATTTTAAACCAACAGGCGAAAAATTCGGATATTTTGTTGTATCAGGACTGTCATTATTACAAATACCTGATTGACCGGCAGAAACATAAACACAATATCCGTCCAAGTAAATATGATTGGGGCATTTTTCACACTCTGCTTGTGATAATATATCAGATAATGTACCTGCTGATGTTAAACAAGATGTACAATATCCTTGTTTTTGACGCATTTTGTTTTGTCCACAGTCAACCGGAACACAATAGCGATAAGAGTTATATGTCCAGATTTGATGTTGATTAACACCGCAAGAAGTACAGAGTTTATTTTCATACTCAACAGCTGCTTGTGCAAATCTTACCATTTTGCCATCACCGATGTGTGAACACGGATAACAATCCGAATCGCCTGTTTCATCACGTGCTAAAAATTCATTCAGTTGACATTTTTTAAAACAAAAGCCGTCAGAATAGACCCGCTCTGTACTGCAATTTTTTGTACAACCCGATTCTTCATCAGAATCAACAGCGACACACCCAATATTCGTTGTACAAGGATAACATTTAGCATCTTTTCCTTTAAATTCTTTTCCTTCTTCACACGTATCCTGTTCCAAAGGAAGACAATAACTCCCATTTACCGTTCGTCCGCAGTCTTCACATAAATCACGCAGATATTGTTTGACTGGATTACTTCCTTGTATTGCTGAATTAACAATTGAAATAGGATTTGGATTATCACAAGCTACACAATCTCCCATAGCGTTACGAAACTGATTTGAATTACATTTTGGAGCACATAAATACCATCCATCAATATACATAACTGTTCGTTCTTTACGATAATCTAAATCTTTAGCTGACCCACACTGTTCACACAAATCAGACCATTCTGAAAGCAAATTACCTGATGAAGTTGTCATATTTGAATTCCACAACCGTCCCCCATAGAAAGCACTGCAGTTGGGCCAATTACTACTATAACAATTTATTTTACTATTATTACAGGCTTTACATTGATAAACACCGTTTGCCGAATCATATCCTTTATAATGTCCATTAGGACACTCTTTTAATGCACAATAATATTGTTTTGCATTATTTTTAACCCACATCCGATTAGAACATGCTGTACACAACTTAAAAGACTTATCATCGTTAAGAATTTTTGATTCCGTTGTTGAATCACATGGAATACATTTACCTGTTGCATCTAAATAACTGTTTCCTTTAACACAACTGGTGGCACAATAGGTTTTCTTTTCTTCTCCCATGCCTGCTTCTTCCGTACGATGGGCAATTTCTTGACATGCTTGACACATTTCTATTCCACTATGCGTATCTTCAATGGAAACATTCCCGACTGTTTTTTCAAAAATACCGTCATTGTCATCCGAATTCATAATGATAATTTCACTCATATAATCACAACTGACACACGATCCATTTGCTGCCCGATATTCTTTTCCGAATCTACCTCCTTCACCGCAGGATTGGGGAATATCCACGCATTTGTGATTCGTTAAATCACAAATTTGATTTTCATGCGGACAATCTTTATTGGCTAAACATTCAACACAAACGCCTGTTCCATTGTTATCGAAACAATGGGGATTAGCACTCCCTGTACAATCGTTTTGACACGTCATTTTATCAGCATTACACGTAGCCGTTCCGCACAAACTGGTACAATCCATATCTTCAACACATGTGTCACCGCTTTGTCCTTTTCCTGCTTCATTATTTT
>JAFTSJ010000020.1 GCA_017467335.1 Alphaproteobacteria bacterium | reverse complement strand
TATTCCAACATAAGCGTCCGTCCTGCGCATCTTCTCTCAAATTACTGTCTATCTAAATAAACTTTCCTTAACAAGAACCCTACAAAAACTTTACCAATATTACACATATCTTTTCCGTCTTCATAGTTCCAATGCACATGACTCGCTCATCTGTCTTCTCCAAACAAGCCGTCCGTGCATCTATTCCTTTTCCCTATTCACACTGTCTTCAAGAACAACCCACTTCATCGATTGTTAACTTTTAATTAACTTTCTCCGTTGCGGTAGAAATGAATTTACCAAAGTTCTCATCAAATGTCAACACCTTTTCTCATTTTTTTTTATCTTTTTTACAATGTGTTGATTTTTTATATCTTTTTTCAACAAAAACCAGTAAATTCTTTATCCGCCTTATCAAACAAAACCGTTTTTTAAAGGCATGTTTTTCATATTATCATATTTTTTGATTTGAGGCAAGTGTTTTTTAAACGAATCTGTTTTTCAGTTTATACCCGCCAATAATCCTTTCTTTCAACAAATAAAAAACCCGAATCATCCAAGATGATTCGGGCAATCGGCAAAATAAAACGGCTTAGCGTTTTTCTTGATGAGTACTTACTTCTTCAAATTGTTTTTCAAGACTATCAATATGAGAAATCATATCGGAAAGCACATCAACACCTAATCGAGCATTATCTTCAACAATTCGAACATCACATTGTTTCTTTATTATTTGATTGATAAAATCCATTTTACTTAACATATCCATACCGAATACAGACATATCGGCAATAAGAAGGGTATCCCCTTTATCCATACTTGAAATCAGCAGTTGAAGTTGTTTAGATTCTAACGGCGAATCAATTTCTATCCACTTTGAAACCGTCAACCGATTCTGCTGAACAAATTCTTTTACTTTTTCATATTGTGTTTTTATATTTTTATCTTTTGAACAATAACATGCGTATATCATACTTTTCTCTCTTATATCTACCTATGTTGAAAAAATATGTGTTTTGCTTTCACTTATAAACGTACCCGTTTATAATTAACTTTGTTAAATAAAGTTGCAAACACAAACCTGTTTGACGACCACCGGCTTTTTGTGCTGAAATATCATTTCCGGAACGTGCCGTCTTATAATACAGGTCTTGCTGTGGATTCGAAACAGTACCGCCCCAATCCATCAAAAAACCTTCCATATAAACCTCATCTCCTTTTCGGAGAACGGAAACACCTCTTTTTATCCTTTCGTTAGCCGAAATAATATGAATATTGCTAAAATCAGGTGTCATATGACGCATGTGAGACGGCCAAGATACAACACCCAAATTTTCTTCATGTTCAAATGTTAATTGTTTAAAAATATTCGGTTGAGCCGCCTTACCAAAAACAACTAACAAATCATGTGAAGCAACTGCTTTATACTCACGAGCATAAACTTTGTTCATAGAAGACAAATACCAACCCTTAATTAAAGCATCATTTGTATCCATATAACCGACTCGCCCGTATCCCTGATACGTCTTAACAAATGTTTTGATAATTGTGTACCCGTTAATACGCATTTTAGATTTAGGGGATATATCTTGATACGGCGTATAAATTTCCTGCATATGTTGCAAAGGAATTTTTTCCCGTTTAACAGAAAACAATGCATTATATATCGGTTGCTTTATAAAAGTTACCCCCTGATGAACGGTTGATGAACATGTTGCCAATTGTCCAACCAAAAAGATAACAATCCCTATCCACAATCCATATTGCAAATACCGTTTTAAATTTTTTTTAAAAATATACCAATCGAACATGCCTATTACATACCATGATATTTATTTATTCGCAAGTCTTTTGATGCGTAGCACAATCGTATTTTTGATAGAGTGCCGAACAACAACCATGTCCTATCTTCGAAAAAAAAGGTCGGAATGAAGTTGATTCACAAACCGGTTCCAAACAAATTTCAGCATAATAACCTTGCATTTGTGGCGTTCGGTCATTCATATTTTCCCGATAAGTCCCTTCAGAAGTTGCTTTATTCAAATCCCGACAAACACTTCCGATAAAATATAAAAAGGCTCGAAACCTAGACGGTTTCAAATGCTTAAATTCTTCATAATCGGAAACAAAGCAGGGCGGAACAACAAAATATTTTTTATCTGTTCCATTTGAACGAATCAATGTTCCCTGCTCTGTTTGTCGAACAACTTCCGAATCAGGATAATCTGCAAAAAGTTTAATTATCGTATCTGTTTTCATATTTCCTCTCTGTTTTTACAATTTCTGCTATATTAAATTTATTTTTTATGTTTGTCAATATTTTTTTACAAACAATCTGCGTAAAAACAGGACTCATACCAAACAATCTTTTAAAATTTTTATTTTTATAAAATGAGAAGACACAAGCCAATCGGAATAAGAGTCAACAAAAACGCTGATTTAACAAATTGTTTTTGATGCAAAAACAAACTGAAAAAAATTGTCAATATAGTCAACAAAATCATCAAAAACATTTGATAGTCTTGTAAAAAACTTTGCATATAGAATTGTTTTTCATCGACAATCGAATCAACGGCTACATCGGCCATTCTCAAAAAATGTTGCACACAAATTAAAAACGATAAACAAATAAAATCAACAACAACCAGTGCGTGATAACCTATTTTTTGAATATTTAATTTCATCATATACTCCTTACACACAAAAGATTAAACCAAAAAAGGAACAAACAAAACAAGCAAAAACATTAACGCATAGATATAATACGTTTTGCGTAAAATATAGGCAAATGCAACCGATAAGAAAAAAATAATTGCTACACTGGACAAGTCTAAAGCGTAAAAACTATAACTTTGGGTTGACCAATGATTAAATGCTTCAGCCCCCCAATAGCGAAAAGAAGATGCAGCCAAAACATCATAGATAAGATAACCGCCAAAGAAAAGCCACCAAATAGCCAATATGTAAAATATACCCCATTGAATACAAAATAAAATTTTCGATTTATCTATTTTCATAAGACCACCTATATATAATTAACGCAAATAAAACACAATGAAGCAATTGTCGGAACGGCAACACATACCGTTGCATAATAACGAAAAGCCGACCGCAATAAAACACCACAAACTAGTGCAACCATTGATATTATTATTGTTTCCAACAAAGAAACAACCATGGTCGTATCTTGTATATATTGTTTCATTTCCCAAGATGATAATTGCGACCCGACATTTAATGCAATCAGATTATAAATTTGATAATACAAAAAAATTATCAACCCAATCAGGTAAATTCGACAACCGATATATACCCCTTTATCCAACAAATTTATCATTTTAATTTTGTTCATGATATGTTCCCTTTAAATAACGTAACTGATTGTTACAGTTGCATTATACGTTTTTATTTTAGCCGTTTTCAAGACTTTCTTTGACAAATTTTATAAAAAATACGTTTTTTTTCATTTTTTTTAGAGTTTCACTCAACTTTAAGATGTATTTTTGGAATAAAAGAACTTTTTTACAACCGATTGATGCCATTTAAACAAGATGACATCCGTATATTTACAAAAAAAACGGTAAGGCACAATGCCCTACCGTTTTTTTTATCAGCTACCATGATTGTTTCGGATAACCGGCATTTAACGGAACAATTTCCTGACACGAATCCATATACGTATTAAATTCGGGCATATGTGATGTAATGTCAATACAACCGGCAGAACCGGGGATATCTCCACCATGAATGGAAAAACCATCACGACCGAAAGTGTTTTGACGATCTATCGGCTTCAACCAAGCCCGACTGTCACCCCAAGCCGAACGACCACCGGACCAACCACCAAGACTGACCTGCCCCAGTGCTTCTGTTACGGGATTGATATATTGTCTGCCGGCTTGGTCAACGTAATACATCCCTTCAGGCAACGGTCCGCGATTTTTAACTGTCTGATATTGACGAGCCTGATAACCGTGTGCTCCTGACATAGCGGGGATTCGTCCAACCAAATTTTCCCCTTGATATAAATTCAAATTTTGGCCGTCAAAAGTCATGGCACAATCTGTTTGTGGGTGCATTGTAACCGGTTTTGTCGGTTGAGGGAATGTTGTATTAACATCCATGGCATATGTTTGTCCGCCACTCATACCTCGACTAAACGGATTATCAGACGTTGCATGCAATAACGCCGGATTCGGTTCATCCGGAGAATTAACGTTAATAACGTCTGCTTCCGTAATGGATTGAAACGGATCCGTATTTGGTTTTAAATAATAATACGGTGTTTCACCCGGTTTTGGATTTTGTCGTTTAATGGCCTGACGACCACCTAAAATTTCTTCATTTAATGTTCCCATTTTTTTCTCCTTTTCTTTATGGGTATAAAAAAATCCGTAAAAATTTTACGGACACTGCAATAACGGCAAGAAATAATATCTTGTATTTCTAATTCTTGCCTGATAATAATCATATAAAAACGATTACTATTTTAACTGGTCAAATTTAAAAAATTTCACTTGAATTATCTGTTTTATGTATGTATGCTTGTC
>JAFTSJ010000019.1 GCA_017467335.1 Alphaproteobacteria bacterium | reverse complement strand
CATAGACCCCTCACTGCAAAAGTTAATAAAATCAGACAGTTATTTTTCAAAAATGTGTAAAAAAAACGTCCCTTTTTTGAACGCTTTTTTTGTAATGTGTTACAATTTTTTAAAAAAAAAAAAATCATTAAAAATCAAATAATTATAAATTTTAGTTGACAACGAAATAAATCTAAAATATTATGTCAAAAAAAGGGACGTTTTTTTGACACATTTTCAGAAGATAACACCTTGATTTGATTATATTTTTATTTTTGCTGTTTGAAAAAATTCCAAACGGTTTTTTTGATGTGTTTTTTAAGGTTAGTTAAAGGTCTATTTTTCGATTCGTTTTTGTGAATTTATCAGAATCCTGTGTTGTTTGCTACCATAATTCGATGAGATGCTGAAACAAGTTTAGCAGGACGGTAGGGGGTGGTGTTCAGCATGACGAAAAGTGAGCGGAGCTTTTAACGATACGGCACTCTGCCACGCCCACCGTCTCCCTGAACTTGGTTCAGGGTCTTTGAACGATATAGTACCCGACCATAACTCGATAAGATGTTGAAATAAATTCAGCATAACGATATGAGAGAATGGTTCGTCATAACGATAAAAAAGAATCCAAAAAATTTTGGATTCTTTCATAATATACCAATTTACCAATATTATATATTATAATCGGCTTAGTACCTTATCCGTACCCATAACTTGCATAATAGCATGTAAATCAGGACTTTGCGTACGTCCGGTAATCAAAATTCTTAACACGTTTGCAACATCAGATACATTTCCTTTGTACAATGAAGGATTTTCTTTGTACGCTTTCATTTCCGTTGCAAAACCATGATTTTGTGCAATCATCTTTATCTTTTCAAACCAAGCGTTTTTATCATCATTAACGTTAAATAATGCTTTAAATTCAGAAGAAATCTTTTTCATATCTTCAATAGTTAAATTTAATTCATTAGCATATGATGCCAAATCAACCGAAAATGTATCGTCAAAGAAATAAGAAGTATCAGCTTCAACATCTTCCCACTTTACAATATCTTTTCGAGATTTTTTACCGATATTACGTTCAATATTTAAAATTGAAATGTAATAATCTTTATGTTCAATCAATCGTTGAGCAAAATCTGACTTATATTCCTTTGCCCAATTTAATACAGCATCATAGACTTCTTCCGCAGTCATTCTGGCAACAACATCTTTAGATATACTATGCAGTTTTTGGAAATCAAACAAAGCTCCTGCTGTATTTGATATTTTATTAAAATTCAAGGGGAAATCAAATGCTTTTTTATCCGGATTCAAACGACGCCAATCTTCAAAAGAAGCGTTAATCAAATTAAATAAGTATTCAACTAATGCGTCTTCCGGATAACCTTTTTCCCAAAAATAAACAATATTAGCTTCGGGATCACTGCGTTTAGAAAGTTTACGTTTATTGCCATTATCTAATTTTTGTAAAGGTGCATAATGTCCATATTTAGGAGCTTTCCACCCCAAAGCAACAAAAAGTTGTATATGTAACGGTACCGAAGATACCCATTCATCCCCTCGAATAACATGTGTTGTTCCCATCAAATGATCATCAACAACATGTGCAAAATGATATGTAGGCAATCCGTCACTTTTCAATATAACAATATCCAAATCATTTTCCGGCATGTTGATTTCACCTTTCATTAAGTCTTTAATCAACATTTTCTTTTCATTATTACCACCGGATTTAAATCGCAACACCCATGGTTTACCGGCATCTAAATTTGCAATAATTTCATCATCAGATAAAGAACGACAATGCGCATATTTAGCATAATATCCGGGACGTTGAGATTGTTTTTCTTGAATTTTTCTCATCAAATCTAAATCTTCCGCAGCACAAAAACACGGATAGGCCAATCCGTCTGCCAATAATTTTTGAGCATATGCTTGATAAATTTCTTTTCTTTTACTTTGGGTGTAAGGTCCATATAATCCAAAATCATTACCATCAATATCAACACCTTCATCTGCAATAATACCATAGCGAGATAAAGAATTACAAATAACTTCCTGTGCCCCTTCTTTTTTTCGTTTTTGATCCGTATCTTCTACACGTAAAAAAAAGACACCTCCGCTTTGGTGGGCTATACGTTCAGATACCAAACCGGCATAAATACCGCCAATGTGCATGTAACCGGTCGGACTGGGAGCAACCCGAGTCACCTTTGCTCCTGATGGTAATGTTCTAAGCGGATAACGACCTTCAATTTCTGATATTGTCGGTAACGGGTTAGGAAATAATCTTTTAATAATTTCTGGTGTCATTTTTTCCTCACATTATAAATATTAAAATTCATTTTTTTATACACGTTTTCAAAAATTTGTCAATTAAAATTCTTGTTTCTTTTTATTTTAAAGGATATTTTCATAACAATTACGAAAGATTCGTAGTAATTGTTGAAACGTGCATTTGACTGATTAAACCAACTTCATCAGCTTCTCGTTGAATATAATCCGGAATTGTCGTGGCTGGTGGAATTGCCGTTAACGCCTTATATTCAGGATATTTAAAACATAAAGGAGAATTGACTTTGTTAATCGGTCGATCTAAATGTCCGGCATACAAAACCAATTGTTTATCTTGAGCCATGCTTAAAATACCGGATCCCCCAATAACCGAATCGGACTGCGTTTTAATTTTTTTCTTTATCGGATGATATAAATTAAAATCTTTCCAAATCCACTTTGACGAAGAATTGGGGAACATATCTCCGGACCAATCAAAATAACCACGCCGAGACTCATATGAAATGACAACTTTTGTCAGTGTTTCAATTCCCTTTAACAATGGAGCCCGTGTTTGCGGATTGTTTTGTCGCTTAATAATTTTAGCTGCTGAGGAACTCATAATAACATCAGTTGTTTCTTGATCATATTTAGCCGTAATTTGATGCCAATCTTGAACACAAACCAAAAATTTATTTTGCTTTGTCCGACCGAAAATAATGCCATCCGTTATACCGTCAACAGATGGCATATGTTGAAATTCATCTAATATAAAACCAACGGAAGCCGGCCCTGCTCCGCCTTGATTCGGACCACATTCCATTAAATATTGAAGTGACATATTAACAAATAACGTGCTTAATAAAACAGATGATTTTAAATCTTCATATGGAACGGACATATAAATCGTTACCGGTTGATATTCACCTGTTTCAGGATGCTTCATACCTCGCAATTGATTATAATTAAAATCATTCATGGATGTACGACAACGAACAGCTGAGTTTTTAAAGATATTAACACCGGACATCGCCATAGAAACAACCGATCCCCGTTGTTTATCAGGTAAACTTAACACCTGATTTAATTCCAAAAGTGTACGGCGACCATAACCGTAGTATGCTGTTTCAAGTACAACATTTTCAAAAATCATTTGCCAAGCATCTAAACCAATCGCACTCATATCTTGTTCTTTTTGACGGCGACTGATTTCAGCGTTATATTGTATTTGAGAGTTATTGATAATATCCAACAACATCGCAAAACAAGCATCATGCCCTTTCCAACTGTCCGGAATAAGATTCCAAGTACCGATGGGAAGATAATTATCTATGGTTATTTTTCGATTTTTAGCAATTTCTTTGGCTTTTAAAACCTCCGGAAAATCACGCATAGATTCATAATAACTTATCAAAATTTCATAATCATCTTCATCCATTGTCCCGTTTTGAATGCGGGAAAAGAAATAATCATTTGCTTGAGCCTGATCAACTTTTCCACACAAGTAACCCGTCAATCCCGTCAAACAACCTCGCCCCGTTTTAACCCAGTATGGATCTGTTCCGGACGGACCATCGGGAATTAAATACGAAACAAGAGCATCAATATATCCTTCTCGTCCACTGCTTAACGGAGGCAGATTTTCGCCTCCAATCGGATTCCATGAGGGCCATCTGATATTTTTTTCAAGATTATCCTTTCCCATCCAATTCATCATAAATACCGGTCCCAAAGTTGAACGGTACCCACTGGTCAATTTAGCAATTTCACCTTTGGGATCATGAACAATCATTGTTGATATTTTGTCTTCTAATATGGCCGGAATAACAACCCCCATTGTTTTTCCCGAACCGGGACAACCGATACAAAAAACAGATCGTGTATCCGGCATTTTTATTTTTTTCTTACCAAAAACGCCCAATAATAAATGCTGTCCCGAAAATAACCCCATCTTTTCAATATCTTCATCATTTGCTTCACGACCAGTCCCAAATCTTTGCGGAAAAAGATAATGCGGATTTTGATGAAATAAAAGAAATTCATATCCTAAAAATAAAAATGTCGGAACTAACATGATACGCCAAGCAAAATAACTGTACCAATTATAATGACGGGGTTCGTTGAATAAATAATCAACAATCCATTGACCGTAATTACGAAAAGGCAACATTAAATCACCGTTAATAACGAATGATAGATAGTCAGGAATAACAGACCACGATTCAACCGTCATATAACGTGAAATAACCACTGAAAAAGGAACAAAAATAAGTAATAACCCCCAAAGAATGCCAATACCGACCAAAGCACGCCATGACCACCATTTCAGACAGTCACGAGTTGATTGTTTTTCAGGAGCGAAACGTATGACCATTTTTATCCTTTCATTTTTGTTCGTGCTTTGCGTCCTTTAGGCAATTTACTAGTCACCTTTAAAGGTCCTTTTTCCCTTAAAATCTGTGTCATTTCCGTAAAAGAAAGCCCTGAACTTTGTATATCATGCAATGTTTCATCATCAGAATCTGTCTTTAATGGCAAAGTTTCCGTTGATTCACTCTTATCTAAAAAATAAGGATAAGGGGTTGTTGAAACCGTAGGCTGAATTGTCGTTTCAGATGGATGAAGCGATGTTTCCGAAGGTGGATTTTCAACTAACATTACCGTTTCATCAATATTTTTATCTTCATGGGAAATAATTTTAATCGGCTCTTTTTTGATATTTTTATCGCCTGATTTTTCACAATATAAATCTTTATTTTCAATATATTGTTCTTGATTATTGTTTTTTTGATTTAACAAATTTTCAACTAACTGTTCTTTTCTTTTTTCATCTATTATAGGTGTAGAAATTTTATCTGCTACAATTAAATCAACTGGTTGAACTGATTTATCCGGAGTTAACAAAATACCCTTCTGACAACTTTCTTCTTTTGATACAACACCATGATTTTGATCCGCCGTTTCTGTTATCGTATTGTCATTATCTGTATGTATGTTTTCTTTTTGATTTTTTTGTGTACGTACCAATTGTTCATTTTGATTTTGTTCTTCTTGAAGTCGTTTTTGTTCTTCTTGAGAACGGATTTTTTCGGATTTTACAAATTCCGGACGTACCTTTTCTAATCCCCAAGCTCGGTTATCAGCCGTTCCTTCTTGTTTTATGGTCGGTTTTTTCAATTTCTTTGTTCGAATCGTATCAGTGGCTTTTTGTTGTGTTTGAGCATATCGGCGTAAGTTTTCTTCTTGTTCTGTCATAATACGCCGACACAACCGAGCCCGAGTTACTTCCTTGGTTTTACGTAAATCCAAACAATAACTGTTCCACCCTTCCAAACTCATCAATTGTTTAGGATCGATATATGTACCACATAGGTTGATTCCATCCAAAGCAAACATGGATAAATCCAAATCTTCTAAATCAATTTTAGAAAAATCCAATCGGCGAATATCTAAATGCAACAAATCAGATTTTGATAATGTGTGAATATCTATCTTTCCTTGCTCAATCAACTTGATAATTTTTTCTAAAACAGTTAAATAGCGACCGGCTTCTTCATCCAAAAAAGCATTTTTCCACTGATTATTTTTTGAAAACACACGTTTAAACGTTGCATTCGTGAAATCACTGCCATCAAAAATACTGTCTTCCATATAGGCTTCATCAAAACAACAGCCGGTAAAATCACACGTAGAAGCATTTGTTTTATAAAAAACCGCCCCTTTAAAATTACAGTCTTCAAAATGCCCTTCCGAAATATCGGCGCCTTTCAAATTAACACCTGAAAAATCCATTTGTTTCATACGCTTGCCACGGCGAATATTTTCGACCAATTGCACTGCCCGAAAATCCGTATGATAATCCCCTCTTTGTGAAGGCAAAATAAATTCCCGTGTATCGATACCCAGAGAGAAATAAATCATATCCTCGTCCGTAATTTTTTCTGAGGCATCTTTTCTTTGCGGTTTTTTTAATTCTTTTATCATGTTTGTCATTATATCACATAAAAACAAAAAATAAATAAAAAAAAGATGACAACACAAAGAAAATATATTATAAAAAGAACATGAAAGGATACAAAATGGTTTATTTAATTGTTTTAGCCACATTATTTTTTGATCAAATTACAAAATTTTGGGCTGAAAAAAGTTTGATTTTGCATAATTTTTTAGAAATAACACCCTTTTTAAACCTGTTTTTAACATATAATAAGGGGGTTAGCTTTTCTTTTTTGTCATCTGATACAACATATGGTCCATTTTTGTTAAGTGCCTTATCTGTTGTCATTTGTATCGGATTGATTTATTGGTTATATAAAGAAAACAACAAACGGATACAGTACGGATTGGCTCTTGTTATCGGCGGTGCCATCGGTAATGTTATTGATCGAATACGAATCGGATCTGTTGTTGATTTTATTGACTTCCATTATCAAACATTCCATTGGCCGGCTTTTAATATTGCCGATACAGCCATTTGTTTAGGGGCTTTTTTAATTTTTTTGCAATCATTCAAGAAAAAGAAGGATGAAAAATGAAATATATAATTTGTATTGTTATTTGCGGATTGATAATGGGATGCACAACGAAAAAACCACCATTAGAAGAAACTCAAGTTGTTGATGGTAAATCAATTGTTATGCCTCCCGAATTTTATGTTTTACCCAAAACACAAACTCAACCAATTAAAGAAGACTAATTTAACATATGAACGGAGTATCAAATGCGTATTTATGAAAAATTATCAGCTCATTCACAAGAAATTAGAGCTACACATTTGCGAAAATTATTTGATGAAGATTTAGACCGTTTTAAAAAATTCCATGCAGAATTTGATGGTTTTTTATTGGATTATTCAAAAAATAATATTACCACAAAAACGATGGATTTGTTGTATGAATTAGCAAATGAATCACATTTAAAAGAAGCCATTAACAATATGTTTTCCGGTCAAAAAATTAACACAACGGAAAACAGAGCCGTATTACACATTGCATTACGCAATCGTGATAATCATCCCATTTATGTTGATGGACAAGATGTTATGCCTGAAATTAATCGGGTTTTAAATCAAATGAAAACGTTTTCGGATGCCGTTCGAAACGGAACTTGGGTTGGTGCAACGGGAAAAAAAATAACTGATGTTGTTAATATCGGCATTGGCGGTTCTGATTTGGGACCGGCTATGGCAAGTGAAGCCTTGACATATTATCGTACTGATAACATTCGTTTTCATTTTGTATCCAATGTGGATGGAACTGATATTACGGAACATCTGAAACAGTGCCAACCTGAAACAACATTATTTATCATTTCATCCAAAACGTTTACAACCCAAGAAACAATTACAAATGCATTAACAGCCCGTCAATGGTTGGTTCAGGCATTGGGTCAAAATGCTGTTGAAAAACATTTTGTTGCCGTTTCAACGAATACAAAAGCCGTTGCTGAGTTTGGTATCAATCCCGGCAATATGTTTGTCTTTTGGGATTTTGTCGGTGGTCGTTATTCGATGTGGTCAGCCATCGGTTTATCTTTGATGATTGGAATCGGATATGATAATTTTATACAAATGCTTGAAGGGGCATTTGCAATGGATAACCATTTTAGAACAGCTCCGTTTAATCAAAATTTACCGGTTATTATGGGTTTATTAGGCATTTGGTACACTACTTATTTGGGAGCCGAATCATATGCAGTCTTACCTTATGACCAATATTTAAGTAAACTTCCGCTTTATCTGCAACAATTGGATATGGAAAGTAATGGAAAAAGTGTTAAAAAGAATGGAAAAAATGTTGATTACAAAACCGGTCCGATTTTATTCGGGGCAGCCGGAACAAATGGACAACACTCTTTTTATCAATTGATACATCAGGGAACACACATTATTCCGGCTGACTTTATTGCTCCTATTTATTCATTGAATGAAACAGGCCAACAACACGATATTTTATTAGCCAACTTTATTGCCCAACCGGAAGCCTTAATGAAAGGGAAAACACCTGATGAATTGCGTCAAGAAGGCGTTACTGAAGATTTGATTCCGTTTAAAACGTTTGACGGTAATCGACCAAGTAACACGCTCTTAATTGAAAAAATAACTCCTTGGACATTAGGAGCCTTGATTGCCCTGTATGAACATAAAGTTTTTGTTCAGGGTGTTATATGGAATGTGAATAGTTTTGACCAATTCGGTGTAGAATTAGGTAAACAATTAGCGAAAAATATTTTACCGGAACTTTTTGATAAAAACAAGAAGTTAAAGCATGATTCTTCAACGAATGCTTTAATTGAAAAAATCAGAATAAAACGCCATGGTTAATCAAGTAAGGGATGTAATAAAATGACTAAACCACAATCGAGTTCATATTATTCAGATATCGATAGTGAAACAGGGGTTGTTTATCTCAACGATTTGACGCAACGCCTATTGCAAAATTTTGTCAGTATCATGCGTGAATTACCACAAGAAAAAAGACAAAAAATGATTGCCTATATAGCAGATGAAAAAGAACATTTTTCACCACTACATGTATCGGCTCATATATTTGAAGAATTAACGGGAAACGATATATATTCCGGTTTCCAAATGTCGTGTTTATATTCAGATGTGATACAAGACACACCCTTATCGCAAGAAACATTTGTTCAACTGGCAACACAATACCCTTTTCAACACTTAACCGATAAAAATCAAGAATCATTTTTTCACACGTTATATGAATCAATTACAGCATTACATTACATTAAACAAAATGATTTTGCTGATATTGTTCACTGTATCAATGAACCGGATTCTTCAGCTGAAACATTCTATAAGCAACAAGGCATCAATGATAAATGGGCTTATTATTGCTATTGTACAACTCATCCGAATACCGTTGAAAACGTTCAAAAAGGTGCTAATTATCTCGAAGATATTGAACAAATACTAACGCATCCATTACCGTTTTCCGAGCAGACAAATCCCCCTTATGGAACAATAAAAGCCCCTCTTCCTACTCCTCGAATTGTTCGGGTTTCTCCATCTCAAAAAGAATATGCTTATATCCGCTTTACACACGTTCATCAAAAAGGATAAAAATGACGATACGTTTATTGCCTCAAAATTTAATCAATCAAATTGCTGCCGGTGAAGTTGTTGAACGTCCCTCCTCTGCCTTAAAAGAGTTAATTGAAAACGCAATTGACGCAGATAGTACTCGTATCGAAATAAAAATTCAAAATGGGGGGAAAACATATTTTTCAGTTATTGATAATGGAAAAGGCATGTCCCCACAAGAGCTTGATTTAGCCGTACAAAGACATGCTACCAGCAAAT
The DNA here is from genome assembly GCA_017467335.1 of Alphaproteobacteria bacterium. Taxonomy (GTDB): domain Bacteria; phylum Pseudomonadota; class Alphaproteobacteria; order CAAHEQ01; family UBA3637; genus RGIG4140. The sequence continues at coordinate 32,031 of JAFTSJ010000019.1, read as the reverse complement.
TACCAAACGATGATTTATTTCAAATTAAATTTTTAGGATTTAGAGGTGAAGCCATTCCTTCTATTGCCTCTGTTGCTCGTTTAACAATTACATCTCGCCCTAAAAATTCAGACGAGGCGTGGAAAATACAAGTTAATGCCGGTCATAAGGAAGATGTACAACCGACACCGCATGGGTACGGTACAACTGTTGAAGTCAGAGATTTATTTTATGCAACACCGGCTCGACTTAAATTTTTAAAATCAGATCAAAGTGAATATTTAAGCATAAAAGAAACAATCAATCGGATTGCCATGGCTTATCCAAATGTTCATTTTATTTTTTCAGATGATAAACGAACAATTTTAAATTATCCATCTGTTGATACTTTATTTAAACGGGTTTCACAAGTTATCGGAAAATCATTTGATGAAAATGCCATACCTGTTGAAGCCGAATATGAAAACATTAAACTTAATGGTTTTATCGGGTTACCGACATATACCCGTTCAACAAGTTCTGAGCAATATTTATTCGTCAATGGACGCTTTATCAAAGATAAAATTTTATCCGGCGCAATTCGAGGAGCCTTTCAAGGTCTAATCGGTCATGACACACATCCTGTATTGGCTTTATTTTTATCTGTTCCTCCCGAAGAAGTAGATGTGAATGTTCATCCGGCTAAAATTGAAGTTCGATTTCGTGATAGTGCCCGTATTCGAGGACTAATGATTTCAGCCATTCGCAATGCCTTAGCGGCAAACGGCCATAAAACAGCAACAACAATTGGTATCGGAGCCTTGGAAAAAAGTGAAAACAGATTGATTCCTAATAAAGTTTATGTTCCTTCTGCTTTTTCAAAGCACTCTAAAATAAGTTCTCAAATCAATACTTTTTTTTCATCTCAAAATAAGTCAAACGAGTCTATCGATTCAAATAATCTATGCTTTAATGATTGTATTGGTAAAGAAACCCCTACTTTTGACAATATCGGTTATAGCGTTAAAACCGTTTCAGATACTCTCTCTTCCCCATTATCAGAAACACAAGATAATTTATCTGTCCAACACGATGAACAAATATCATATACGGATTTTCCGCCTCTCGGTCTTGCCAAAGCCCAATTACATAAAACATATATTATTTCACAAACACCTGAAAGCATTATTATTACGGATCAACATGCTGCTCACGAACGATTAACATATGAAAAATTATCCGGCACAATGAATATACAAACTCAATTACTTCTTATTCCGGAAATTATTGATTTAAAACAAGATGAAGTTATTTTATTGTCTGATCGTTCAGATGAATTGAAAACATTAGGATATGTTATCGACCGTTTTGGGAATGATTGTGTTGCTGTACGGGAAATACCTTCCCTCATGAGCAAAACGAATATTAAATCGTTAATACAAGATTTAGTTGATACGATTAAAGAATATGATGATACCATCTTATTAAAGGACAAGATGAAAGATATATGTGCCCGTATGGCTTGCCACGGTTCAATACGTTCCGGACGTGAATTAACCATTGATGAAATGAATGCTTTGTTGCGACAAATGGAACAATGCGGTACATCCGGACAATGTATTCATGGTCGCCCCACATATATTGAATTAAAATTATCTGATATTGAAAAATTATTTGGCAGAAAAAAATAAAATCTGTTTTTGATTTGTTAAGAGAACATATAACAAAAAAAAGAATCCAAACCATTGGATTCTTTTTTGTTAACAAAATAATATAATACCAAACAAGTGATTATTTTTTTACATCATCATTTATCGGTGTTTCTTCAACAACTTCTACAACATTATCTTGTTCGGAAGCAGCCTTGTCTAAAACTTCTTGTGTCATTTCTTGAACAATAGTATCAACAGGCGATGCTTTTGACTGGACTAATGTAGGAACAAGAATTTTAGCACTATGTTTGTTTATTTCTTGTTCCATAATGGCTTCTACATTACGTTCAAAAAATAATTGGCGTAACTGATCTTGGACTTCTTCAAAAGAAGGAGGTGAAGCCAATCTTCTGTCTTCAACCAAAACAATATGCCAACCAAATGGCGTTTTAATCGGAGCAGATACCTGCCCTTTTTTCAATGCAAACACAGCTTCACCAAATTCCGGTATCATCATGTTCTTTTGGAAATAACCTAAATCACCACCGTTATCACCTTCGGCATCCAATGATTTGGCATTAGCCAACATTTTAAAATCAGCACCGGCTTTTAATTGAATCAATATATCATTAGCTTCTTTTTCTGTACGAACTAAAATATGACGTGCATGAACTTCATCTTGACGTTCAATTTGCTTTAATTCTTCCAGATACAATTCTTTTAATTTTTCCGGCGTTGCCAATTCATTGATACGTTTTTCCAAGTAAGCATTACGTAAAATACCGTTTTTAGTATCACGAATCATCGTCCGAACAATCGGATCTTTTTGAATTTCATAATCTTTTGCAGATTTTAAAATAACTTCTTTCAAAACATAATCTTGTACTAATTTCGGATAAATAACTTCAAACGGTAATTCAGCCAATTGAGGAGATTGTTCGGCGATGGCTTTAATTTTAGACATATAAATATTTTTACCGTCAATGGTTGCAACAACAACATCATTTGTTTGTTGTTTTGAAAAATACTTACCTAAAAATGAATCGCCTTCCGAATGCATGGCCTGATATCCAAAAACACTCCAAACGGCAGCAACACCTAAAAGCAAAATTCCGGTTATAATCGTGCTTTTTTTTAAGCCTGTTTTTTCCTTATCCGAAACAGAGGTTTCATTCACTAAAACAGTTTCTGCATTTTCCTCTACTATAACTTCGTCTTGTTTCTTCTGTTTGACCATGTTTTTCTCCTTTTTTTATAATGGTTATTCGTATAATAGTTTCTTTTTTTTGAAAAAGCAATCACTATTTTAAATATTTCTGATATAACCTCTTTGTAATCTCCTTGACAATTCTCCGATAAATCCTTTAGCAATAGACGGGTGTAACGAAATCATATGATATAATCGATTGGAACTGATTCGTAAAACACTGGTTCGTTCATTGGCTTTAACAGTATAAGGTATCACAGCCGGACTAAAAACCGTGGTTTCGCCAAAAAATTGACGAGGTCCTAATTCAGTTATCGTTCCGTCTTTATCTATACAATGTATATTTCCGGATAAAACAATATACAAGTATGAATTTTCAACATCTTTTTTCAATAATTCTTCACCGGCTTTATATGTTTTTTCTTCCGATACGGATATTAAATCAGATAAAGCCATCTCTGAAGCCCCTTCAAATAATGAAATATTTTTTAGAATTAAAACCTTATCAAATGTATTTGACATCAACCTCTCCTATTTCTTAAGTAAAGAATTTAAATTTAAAGTTACTAAAATGCTGGTTGGAACAGTCAATAAAATTTTATTAAGATTATCTTGATCTTCTTCTAACCGACACAACGCTTCAACGGACGCTTCCAAAACCAATGTATTATGACTTTTTAAACCGACTAAAACTGCTTTCAAACCGTTTGGATGCCCTAATTTTCTTAAACAATTTAAAATATTAGCCTGTATCCAAGGAGCAAGCGGAAATAATGGTTTTAAAAATAATTGGCATAAATCTTCTACCGATTCTTCAATCGGTACCGATGATGAAATAACTTCTTTTTGATTTTCTAATGAAAAATAGGCTACTTGTTCAATAATACGATATAAATCTTTACGTAATAAATCTTGTAAAACCCCTAAAGCTATCGGATAAATATTTTCATTTCCTTCCAGTAAAATACGAACGGCTTTTGTAAATAATTTACTCCTGTTCAACAAAAGCAATTGGTAAAAAATAAGTTGACGTGTTTCTTCAATATCTTCCGTTATTGCTCTGATTAAAAAAGCAAATGCGTCTTGTGCTTGGGGTAACGGAGAATGTTTATATTTCTTTAAAAACTTGTCGAAAAAATCAATTCGCTGAAAATCTGCTTCTATCCCTTGTTTCAATAAAGAATATTTACTTTGATGGGTCCAAAATACATCTGTATCTATCATACCTCGAATAATGGCTTTTCTGAGTTTCTGATTACCGATTTTTAAAGCCCGTAACAAAACTTGTTTGCTTTCAATATTATCTTGCATTGTTAAAAACAAAATTAAGACCTTTTGTCGAAAGGCACTGGTTTCAGCATTATGCAACGTTCGTTCTATCAGGGGATATGATTGAATACCAAACATATTTAAAGCAACTAAAGCATTTTCCTGTAATTCAATATCATCTATGGCCGATAAAATAAAAGGAAGTGATTCAGCATGTTTAATTAAGCCGGCAATTTTCATGGCATCTTGGGCAATTTGTGTGTTTCTGTTTTTTAAAAGAGGCATTAACAAGCGTATTAAACCCGAAGAAGGAGCCTCTTTCATAACCTGTAAAGCCAATAATTTATCACTTGTTTTGTTACTGCTTGACATCTGTTGTAAACCATCCATAGCCAAAAGAGCATGATGACCACCTGCGGTTAAAAAACCAATCATGGCACCACTTCGTAAAGACGGATTGTCAAGATATGGAGCATAAGAATCTAAAAGAGTTGCATCTTCTTTTTGAATGGCAATTTGTATCAAAATTGCCAACGCCTGTCGCCGTACGGAAACAGAAGCATCCGTATTAAAAATAAATTGTACCGTTGATTGATATCTCGTTAAATTTGAATCATGCCGAATGCGGTCTAAGGCAAAAAAACGAACTTTTTCCGATGAATGCTTCAATGACTTTAAAACCGTTTTCATATAAATAGGATGTTGTGAAATTTCTAATACACGCAAAAAATAAATAACTTCATCCGGTGAAACGGTCGGAAGTTCTTTTTTTATATAATCAAATACCCGCTGAGAAGCAAATACCAACGAACAACCCCGCCATTCTCGTAATCGCATAGATTTAAGTAATACATTTGCATAAAAATAAAATAATATCATCAACAAACAAAATGAAATAACCCCTAAAGCCAACAAAACATATGATAATGCAAACAATGATGATATATGATATATTAAAATACCGCCCAGCATAAATCCGGTTGGTTCAATTAAAAAAACACGTTTAAAATTGATGCTATGATTACCATTAACCCGCAATGTTTTAATCAAAATATCTACCAATCCTTGATAGTGCATATATAAAATAACGGATATACCTAAAAAGGATATAAAAATAAACTGATAATTTTGGTAAAAAACACTCAACGATGCTAAAACCATCATAACGGCAGTTAAAGTCATATTACCGGACAACAAATAAAAGAAACGCCGCCGTATCAACGTAAAAGATAATAAACATTCAATTAAACCGAATACTCCCCACCATATGGCCATACATTTCAAAATATCTTTTCCTTGATAGGTCAAAATTGTTTGTGTGTAAAAAAGATAATTGATAATACAAAATGCCGTCATAAGGAAAAAGCCAAACATCAACAGAATACGTACCATCTTTTGTTCAGTAAAATCTTGAGCTTCTCCAACCGGTTTTATAAAAATTTCTTTTGCAACCGGTTTCATTTGAGTTAACACATAAATTCCGGCATATAAAACAATCAATAATGCAACGGAATAATACAACAACCCATAGGCTCCTATACTGATAAACCATATAATTCCACCCCCTAAAATATATCCTAACCCTTCTGAAATAAGAAGGAAGATAAATTTAAGTGATGAAGTAATTAAGGAAAAAAAACGACTGCAAACAGACCAAAAAACAGCATTTATCAATAAAAAGAACGCATATTTTAAGATAAAAAGAATATTGTAAACTTCTGAATAAGGATATTCAATCAATCCGATTATGGCAATTAAAGTAAGGATAAGTATAGTCATTAAAACAATGGCTCCATATCCTTTTCGCCGGTATAATAAACGTGTTTTATATCCAACTAATCCTAAAATAATTGAAACAGCAATCAAATCAATTCCCAATGCTCTGCGAGATGTTTCCGTTAATATAAAATGAACGGCACTTACATCTAAAAATGTCAGAGCCATTGATTTTATTACAGCTAAAAACATAATAAAAAACAATAAACTGATTTGAAAAGCAGGCATTTGCGATGCTGTAACAAATATTTTTTTGAATAAACCCATTTTGTTTTTATTCTCCTAATAATGCGTCAACATAATCAGACGCTTTAAATGTATTTAAGTCTTCTGTTTTTTCTCCGATACCAATTGCATGTATCGGTAACCCGAATTTATCAGATAAAGCCAATAAAATTCCCCCCTTTGCCGTTCCATCTAATTTCGTCATAATTAAACCGGTCACTTTTGTCATTTTCGAAAATGTGTCAACCTGTGCCAAAGCATTTTGTCCGACCGTAGCATCTAATACCATAATACCGGCATGGGGAGCCGTTGCATCACATTTTTGTATAACACGCACAATTTTACTTAACTCATCCATTAAATCAGAACGATTATGTAAACGACCAGCCGTATCAATCAATAAAACATCGTCTTTTGATTTTTGAGCATTCTTTATCGCATCAAAGATTAAACCGGCAGAATCAGCGTTAGGATGAGCATAAACAGGACAACCGATTTTTTCACCCCATTGTTGCAATTGTTCAGTTGCACCAGCCCGAAAAGTATCTCCGGCAACCAGTGAAACACGCAAACCTTGTTTTTTATATTGCATGCCCAATTTTCCGATTGTGGTTGTTTTACCGGCTCCATTTACACCAATCATTAAAATAATATATGGTTTATGCGTTGTATCAATTTGTAATGGTTGTTCATTCGAAGATAATTTTTCAAGTAATTTTTCACGAATAATTTGACGTGTTTCCTGTTCATCTTTCGGATGACGAATTTTTAATTCTTCAATCAATTGCATTGTCGTATTAACACCAACATCAGCCTGTAATAAGGATTCTTCTATTGTTTCCAAAGAAGACATATCCATCTTAACACCCGATAAAATTCTAGCGGTTTTTTTAAGACTAAATTTCAGTTTTTCCAACCAATTCATTTTCTCTCCTCTGTATCATTTTGACGGATAAAATTTCTCCGATATTTTTTGCTGACGGTACAGCCACTTTTAAATAATTATCCGTGTAACCTTGCCCTTCTCTTTCTATTAAAACAGAACGTGTTGTGCCAATCAGAGAATCGTACAATTTCGCTTCCAATGACTGTCCTAAATTTCTCAAGCGAGAAGCTCGTTCCTTACGAATTTGCACATCAACCATCGGCATTTTAGCAGCAGGTGTCCCCGGGCGAATAGAATATGGGAACACATGCAATAAGGCAATATTGGCTTCTTCAACCATACTCATTGTATTGATGAAATGCTGTTCTGTTTCTGTTGGAAAACCGGCAATAATATCAGCCCCAAAAACCATATCCGGACGAACTTGTCGCAACTTTTGACAGATTTCAATAACCTGATGACGCAAATGACGGCGTCCCATCCGCTTTAATATTAAGTCATCTCCTGCTTGAACAGATAAATGAATATGAGGCATTAAAGCAGGAAATTTTTTAAATAATTCAATAAATTCATTATCAATACAAGCCGGATCCAACGAACCCAAACGCAGTCTTTTTAAATTCGGAACTTCTGTTAACAACTGCGAAATCAACGCATTAAATCCATATGGATATGATGTAATATCAACTCCTGTTAAAACAATTTCGGAAAAACCGTTTTCCACGAAGCAACGAGCCTGTTCAATAACTTTTTGCGGTTTAATACCAATATTACGACCTCGAGCTTGACGAACAATACAAAATGTACATGCATGATCACATCCTTGTTGTATTTGCAAAAAAGCCCGAACACGACCGTCAAAATCAGATACAATCGGTAAATCCCACGAAGCCGGTGTATCAATATCACCGACCAAAATTTTTTCCGATGAAAAAAGTGCCTCCGGTACCAATTTTTCCCGATTTCCTAACACACGTGTTACTTCCGGCATTGCGGCATAAACTTCCGGATGAAGTTGTGCTGCACACCCTCCGACAATAATCTTCATGTGTGGAAATTCACGATGAACCTTACGAATGGCTTGACGGCATTGTCGTTCGGCTTCACCTGTAACGGCACATGTATTGACAAATATAACATCATCCATACAATGACCGATTTTATTTATCATTGCTGATTCAAATGTATTCAACCGACAGCCAAAGGTTAATATTTTCATAAGTTTTCTTCTGCCAATAAATTATTCAAACCACTTTTTTACATTTCAAGGTCTTTATAGGGATCTTCATAACCTAATTTTAACATATAGGATGTTTCCAATGCTTCCATTTCACGAGCATCACTCATGTTAATATGATCATATCCTTGCAGATGCAAAGCACCATGTATCAACAAATGAGCCAAGTGAGATTCAAATGTTTTTTCCTGAGCTTTTGCCTCTTGTAATACTGTTTCATAAGCAATAACAATATCTCCTGCAACCCATGGCATGCTATTTGTCGGACGATTACCCGTTTCAAATGACAAAACATTTGTCGGAGAATCTTTTCCACGATATTGCTTATTTAAATCCCAAACAAATTGATTATCCGCTAAAACAAGAGAAACCTCTGCCGGCTCATAATCATTCCAAACAGACTGAATGATATTTTGGCAAAACAAACGAATACCTTTAAGACGCCGATAATAACGCTTATCATTGATTTGAATTTGTATATCAGGCATTTCCTTCTTCCGTTTTCTTTGCTGTTTCATATGCTTTGACAATTTTCGATACCAATCCGTGTCGTACAACGTCCTTTTCCGTAAACGTTACAAAAGCAATTTCCGAAACACTTTTGAGTGTATGAATGGCATCAAGTAATCCGGATTTTACCCCTCGTGGTAAATCAGTTTGTGTCAAGTCCCCGTTAATTATCATACGAGAACCTTCCCCCAATCGTGTTAAAAACATTTTCATTTGCATTGCCGTTGTATTTTGGGCTTCATCAAGAATAATAACAGAATGACTCAATGTACGACCACGCATATAAGCTAACGGAGCAATTTCAATTTCACCACATTCCAATTTTTTATCCACAATATCAGCCGGCAACATTTCATACAAAGCATCATATAAAGGACGCAGATACGGATCAATCTTATCTTTCAAATTACCGGGTAAAAAACCTAAATTTTCACCGGCTTCAACAGCGGGACGTGTCAAAATAATCCGATCAACTTTACCTTCAAGCATTTCCGAAACAGCCTTTGCTACGGCCAAAAATGTTTTACCCGTTCCAGCCGGTCCTAATCCAAAAACCATTTCATACTTATTCATTGCTTCAATGAAAACACCTTGCGTTTCCGTTCGTGGATTGATGTGTCTTTTTTTTGTACGCAACGTTAAATCCGAAGCAGCATACGTTCCTTTATCAGTCATATCCGTTTCCCCTTTCTGTTATATCCTATTTTTCTATTGTAGCACAAGCCAATTCACTTGACAAGGAGGTTGCACTTGCCTTTGTAATTTTTAATGAAACAATCTGATTCAATAAATTGCTTGGTGCCTTAACATGAGCCGTTTGCATATATGGCGTGTATCCGATTAACTGCCCATCTTTTTTACCTTTTTCCGTCAATAAAACCGGCACTGTTTTACCAACCATTGATTCATATGCTTTCTTTTGCTGTTCCAACAATAAAGCCTGCAAGCGAAGTAATCGTTCCGTTTTAACCGCTTCCGAAACTTGATTTTTCATCAAAGCGGCAGGTGTGCCCGGTCGAGGACTATACTTGAATGAATATGATGAACCATAACCAACCTGACGGACAATTGACATCGTTTCTTCAAAATCTTCATCCGTTTCACCCGGAAAACCGACAATAAAATCAGAAGAAATAGCAATATCCGGTCTGACTTTTCTGAAACGCTGAATAATTTCAATATATTCTTCTGCCGTATATTGACGATTCATCGCTTTTAAAATACGATTACTGCCCGATTGAATCGGTAAATGAATATAAGGCATCAATTTTTCAATATCTGCATGAGCCTGCACTAAATTTTCCGTTATTTTAGACGGATATGATGTAGTATAACGAATCCGTTCCAATCCGTCAATTTGAGCAATTTGTCGTATTAAATCACCTAAATCCGTTGCCCCTTCACCATGCCAACAATTAACATTTTGCCCTAACAACATAATTTCTTTGGCACCACTATTAACCAATTCAATAGCTTCAGAAATAATTTCTTTGGCAGACCGAGAATATTCACACCCTCTGGTATATGGCACAACACAATACGAACAAAAATTATCACATCCTTCCTGTATTGCCAAAAATGCCGAAGCAGAAGTTGCTTTTGTTTGAGGTAAATAATCAAATTTTGATTCAGCCGGAAAATGTGCTTCAAGAACACGACCGTTTTTGCGATTGTAATGAGCTACCAACTCCGGCAACCGATGATAATTTTGCGGTCCTACGGCAATATCAACTGCATGAGCCCGTTTTAAAATTTCTTCACCTTCCGCCTGAACGACACATCCGGCAACAATAATCAACGTACTTAATCCTTTTTCCGTCCGAATCGTTTTAATTTCATTTAAACGACCAATTTCCGAAAATAATTTTTCAGATGCTTTTTCTCGAATATGACATGTATTCAAAAGCAAAATTTCTGCTTCATCGGGATTTTGAGTTTCAGTGTACCCCATTACAGCGAACGCATCACGCATACGCGCAGAATCATAAATATTCATCTGACAACCAAATGTTTTTATAAAAATTTTACTCACTCAAAACTCCCTTTAATTCAAATATTTTATTGTTTTTTCCTTTAATTTTTCAACTGCCTGTTGTCTTTTATAAGCATCGGGTCGTCCTTGTTTAGGATAAACGATATTCATAAAATCTTGATATTCTGAAACAGAAAAAACTTCATATGCCGTTTCACGCATCTTTTTTTGTTTCCACAAACTGGCCTGTCGAATGAAATTTTTTTGTTGTTCTTTTGAAACTTGATATTTTTTCAATAAAATACCCGCTTCGGTATTTGTTTTTTGCGTTGTCGGATAATACCACTTTTGCCCTTCATTTTCAGAGGCTAACATCAACAATGTATAAGGATGTAACAACTCTCCCCGAAAAGGAGCATCCGAATAAGAAAGCATTTCTTTTATTTGTTGGTTATATTGTGTTAAAATATGCTTACCTTCCTGATCGGATTGTAATTGAAATAATAATTTAGCCAAAGAAACCTGTGCATTTGCATTACCGTTTTCCGCCGCTAAATGATAATAAAAAAGAGCTTTCATTTTATCTGATGGGTCTTTTAAACCATTGTAATACTGTCCCAAACGAATCTGTGCCGTATCATCATTTTCGCCTAACGCACATGTTTCAAATGCGTTGAAGGCTTGCTTCATTCCCTGTTGTTTTAATAGTGTTTCACCTTGAACACAAACAGCTCCGGCATCAAAAACCATACCTAAAACCATAATCAAAAAAATACTCACAAAGGAAATGAGACATAAAACCCCTGATAAAAAAGCCCCCATAGAATAAGATTTTTGTTCAATATCTTTTTTACGGCTATCTGGACCAACTGTTTTTTTCTTTCGATATATAATTTGCTTTAAAATATTACTCATCAAAAACAACCTCCACATGACTAACCCGTTCCGGTGCCGGAACAACACTTGAAAAAAATTCTTGAACAGAATTACCTTCTATTTTGGGCTGTGAAATAATAATCCTTTTTCGAGCAATAACCGTGTCTTCATCATTATAGACGACCGCTTTCAATTCAGGAATAACCAAAGGAGTCAACTCTGTATTTGCTAATTCCCCTTTTATCATTAACCGCATAACCCCCACTTCATTTGGGGCAATGATGTATGAAATGTTTCTGATTTCCAATACTTTTGATACATTATCAAGATTTTTAACCGGTTGCTCTGCTAAAGAGGCAAACGTTTCAGGAATAACAGCCTGTTCCCGTACGATTTCCGGCTGTGCAATCGAAGATTCACCAGCCACCATTTGTTCATTATCTAATTTTGGTAACTCTTGTGATATTGGATTGATAACCGTTAAAGTATCTAATTGCCCTGAAAGTGTTGGAAATTCACTTTCTGCTTTTACTTGAGGGACTTCATTTACCAAAACATCGGTATCACTTTTTTGTATCACAACAGGTACATCTTCTTTAACAGATTCAGACTGATGTATCACATCCGTTTGTTCAGGCTCAACTTTTGCCGAAACAGATGATGGCTGAGCAGTTTCTTTTTCATCTGATGGCTTTGTTTGTGTCATCTGAACATTTTCAGTTACCGACTGAATAATAGGCTTTTGTTGTACATCATCCTTTTTTACCGCTAAATCATTTGATGATTGACTTAATTTTTCCCTTTGAGGCATATTTTGTGGTTTAACATCATCAATAATCGGTTTTACATGAACGTTAGCTCCTTTGGGTTCAACCGAAGCAATAATGTCTTTTGTAATATGTGTCTTTTTGACAGATGGCGTAAGAACAGATTCAGCGGAAACATTCCCTTTATCCAATTGATTTAATATAAATGCGTCCAATTGTTCAATTAAAAAATCTTTTTTCATATAGGCAGCTGAACAAATCCCTGCGACAACACACAACCAAAACACCGTTCCCAAAAATGAAGTTGTTTTCGGGGTTTGTTTAACCGGTTGAAATGCTTCCGGTATTGTATCAAGCCGAATATTCGGATTAGGTCGTTCATTAGCCAATAAATTCAAAGGTTCTTCAAATTGAGGTTCTTTTTGTTCTTGTGAAGGAGATACATGTAAAAAATCATTCACATCATTACCCGAAACAGCCTCATTTTGTGATTCAACTTTCGGAGAAACAGAAACACCCATAGCCGGTAATGGCGGTTGATTAACCGTTTCCATAACAGATGTTACCGTTGGTATAATATCACCGTCATCCGATTCGTTTTGTGAAACGGAATCTGCTAAAACAAAATAGTTTTGACAGGCTGAACAATGAAACTTTTGCCCTTTTTTAATCCGAATCTCATCAGAAATGGCATATTGAGTAAAACATTTTGGACATACAACTAACATTTATCTTTCCCTTTTTAAAAAAATAGTGTAGATACTATATATACGATTTTGAAAAAAGATACAACTATTTTTAAAAAAGGAATATAAAAGTGTTTGAAGGGAACAAACTTTCTTCGCCGATTGCTGAATTTAACGGGGTTTCTTTTCGTTACGGAACAGGGACTGATATTTTAAAAGATATTCAGTTAACACTGGATCCGGGCTCTTTTCACTTTATGACCGGTGAAAGCGGAGCCGGGAAAACATCGTTGTTAGGGTTGCTTTATATGAATCATTTGCCGACAAAAGGTCGTGTACGTCTGTTTGGAAAGGCTGTTGATACATTATCTCGAGCCGACAAGGCTCAAATTCGCCGACAAATTGGTGTTGTTTTTCAAGATTATCGCCTTTTATCTCATTTAAACGCTTTTGATAATGTTGCACTTCCGCTTCGTATTGCCGGCGTCAAAGAAACTGAAATCAAGCGACATGTCAGCGAATTGCTGGCCTGGGTTGGATTGGAAAAGCAAATAAAAGCATTTCCTGATGAGTTATCCGGTGGTGAAAAACAACGGATTGCCATCGCTCGAGCTGTTATTAACCGACCTCAACTTCTTATTGCGGATGAACCGACCGGAAATGTCGATGATGCTATGGCAAAAAGATTACTCTACTTATTTCTCGAACTAAATAAATTGGGAACAACAATTGTGATTGCAACCCATAATCAAAACTTAATCAAACATTTCGGATTTGTTCAATTGCATTTGTCTCATGGACATATTCAATATATCAATCAAGAAAAACAATCCAAGCATTTTCAACAAGGAGAAACGGCATGAGAAAACCGTCTGATATACCGTTTGTACAAGATTCATCTTGTTTTTTTGTCGCTTGGATAGGAATGCTGATGGTATTTCTTGCAACCCTTACATGTGCTCTTGCCATGATTACATATAGTTCCGTTCAATCTTGGCATAAGGACATTGCCGGTTCACTAACTGTTCAAATACCGTCTTATGATAAAGAAGGGAACTCTCGCAAAGATGTTTTACAAAGCGATATTGAAACAGCCTTAACAATTATTCGCTCCTCGGATGGCGTTATCGGTGCTAATCCGCTAAATGATAATCAAATGGATCAGTTAATGGCTCCTTGGTTGGGAGATCATGTTGTAACAAGCGAACTACCTCTCCCTAAAATCATTGATGTTGTCATTGATACGGAAAATTTACCGGATTTGGCTCAAATCAAAGCAGATTTAGCTGAACAAGTTCCATTAGCCGTTTTAGATAGTCACCGTGTTGCATTGGCAGATTTAATAAAATTAGCACATAACATCATCAAATTGATTGGCGGTATCTTAATTTTACTGCTTATCAGTATGGCATTTTCGATTATGTTTGTTACCAAATCCGGCTTGAAAGTACATCATGCAACGATTGCCTTAATTCATATGATGGGGGCTGGAGATTTTTACATTACCCGACAATTTGCCAATCGTAGTTTTAAAATTGCTTTTATCGGTAGTTTTATTGGTTTTTTATTAGCATTACCTATTATGATGATGTTTGCATACTATTTAAATAACTTAACGGGAAGTTTTATTTTAGGAACAGCGTTAACACACCAACAATGGGGAATTTTGGCAAGTTTACCATTCATATCCGGTATTTTAGCCTATTTAACAGCATTTAAAACTGTTTTAACAGAATTAAAAAGAAGTTTATAATGAAGTATTTTTGCGGATTGAGTCTTTATTTTATTTCAATTTTCTTTGCGATTTGGTTTATCGGATTTATTGTTTTTTGTGTATATGCTCTTTCGCTACAATCCGATTCATTAGAACAACCGGATGCTGTTGTTGTTTTAACAGGAGGCAGTAATCGGATTGAAACAGGCATTCAATTGATGAAACAACAAAAAGCGAATTATTTACTTATATCTGGGGTTAACAAACAAGTTACAGAAAATGATTTGTTAAAAAATGTTTCTCCAACCCAACGCAAAAAAATAACACTTGGTTATACGGCAGAAAACACGGTCGGAAATGCCCAAGAAATAGATGGTTGGGTTAAAGAAAGAAATATCAGTTCTATTTTGCTTGTTACCAGTTTTTACCACATGCCTCGCAGTTTTTTTGAAATATCTAAACTCAATAAAACACTCAAAATTTACCCACGACCGGTTTTTCCCAAATCATATGGTGATTCCGTTAACTGGATTAAAACAAGATACACATGGCTTTTATTTTTAGAATACCATAAATTTATATTTGTACGACTTAAATCTTTATTAAAGGAGGTTTTATGACATTATCAAACACACTAACAATTATACGTTCAATTATCTTTTTAATTGTTTTTTATATTTCCACCCTATTTTTATTGATTATTTTTATACCAACACTTTTTATTCCCTGTAAACAAGCCGGTATTTTACCTAAAACCTGGTCAATTATGTCTCGCAAATTACTATGGATATTTTGTGGTATTAAAATTCAATTGAAAGGATTGGAAAACTTACCAAAAGAAAACGGATACATTATTGCGTCCAAACATCAGTCTGCCATGGAAACGGTTTTATTTCACGGTATTGTTCCGCATGTCTTTTATGTACTGAAACGAGAACTTTTATGGATTCCGTTTGTCGGGATCTACTTTTTAAAAACAGGGTGTATTGCTATTGACCGAAAAGGTGGGGCAAAAACAATGAAACAAATGTTATCCGGTGTCAAAAAACATCTGGCTGATGGCATGAATTTAGTTATCTTTCCGGAAGGAACACGTACAGCCCCAGGGACAAAACAACCTTACACACCAGGCGTTGCTTTTTTATACGACCAATGTCGAGTTCCGGTTGTTCCGGTTGCACTGAATACCGGTTATTGTTGGCCTAAAAATAAAACAATCAAGCGTACCGGTATTGTAACGATTCAATTTTTACCCCCCATTGAAGCAGGTAAAAACAAACGGGCATTTTTAGATGAATTGTGTGAAACAATTGAAACAGCTCAAGAAAAATTACCCCACCCTTTTCATAATCGAGATAACAAATGCTGATTGAAAAAAAGACAGTTTTAGGTGTTTATTCCGATTCAGGTCTTAACGCTGTAGAATTAGCCTTATTGGAAACAGACGGGATTGATGTATATCATCAACCTGTCTGTATGTCCCGCCCTTATCCAATTGATTTAAAGGATAAAATTTTTCGGTTTATATTAAAAGGTGATTATACACAAACCTATGAAATGAAAGAGATTGATTCTTTTTTAACAGACTTTCATATCAGCGTTATTCGTGAATTTTATGAAGAACACAAACGAAAATATCCTGATATTGATGCCATTGGTTATTCCGGTCACGTTGTTTACCATAAACCAAAAGATAAAATTTCTATTTCATTGGGTAGTTCTGACAAAATTGCCAAAGAATTTAACACACCTGTTGTTTCCCGTTTTATTCAATCTGATTTAAAATCCGGCGGTCAAGGTGGTCCTCTATTTGCATCATATTATACGGCCATAACACAAAAATTCAAAAAACCGATAGGTATTGTTTCATTAGGCGGGATTACAACATTAACCTGTATCGGTGAATTTGGGGAAATGCAAGCTTTCGATATTGGTATAGGGACTCGTTTACTAGATTATTGGATTTATAAACATACCGGTTCTGAAATGGATTTTGATGGTTTGTATGCCTCAAAAGGGACTGTTGACAAGCGTTTATTGAGTCGCTTACTTAATGAAAAATTTTATCTTCAACATCCTCCTAAAACCGTTGATAAAAATGAATTTATTGATATGTACGAACAAGTATTGGGATGTTCACTGCCAAACGGAGCAGCAACCCTAACAGCTTTGATTGCACATAGTATCAAAAAAGCCCAAACATTTTTATCTGTTCAACCCCAAGAATGGATTTTAATCGGAGGCGGTATTTATAATCCCGTATTGGTCAGAATGATTAAATCTATTTTGACAGAACCCGTTAGAACAGGAGTAGAATGCGGTTTCCAAAATACAACACTCAATGCACAAAGTTATGCCTTTTTAAGTGTGCGTTCTCTCATGAAACTTCCTATTAGTTTTCCTCATACAACCGGTGTATCCGAACCAACCACCGGTGGAAAAATATTTTATCCATAATAACAATTAAAATGAAGCATATAAAATGATAACACTCGATGAAGCACAAAATTATACATTTGTCAAAAAAGTTATACAAGCATGCAAACCGAATTTGCCCGTTTTTCGTTTAGAAAAATTAAACGGAAATGAAAATTTTACATATATGGTTAATGATACAACCGTTGTTCGTTTTTTCAAAAATAGCTTTATTGAAAAACAGATAGAATACCAACAAGAAATTTTAAATTTTTTGGCAAGTCGTGTTCCCTACCCGATTAGTCAATTTTCCATTCATTATGGAGAATATCAAAACAAACAACAAACCATGTGTGTTATGCCCCGTATTGAAGGTCATGTACTTGGTGAAGAAAAATTTTCTCAATTACCAAGGACAACAAAACAATATATCTTTGACCAATTATCGGTTTTTCTAAAATCACTGCATACTATCAATCCGAAAGATATGACACAATTTAAAATTCCATTTATGGAAGATCAATTAGCCAGAAGATTTCAAACCCATCCGCTGTATTCTTTGATAAGTAATTGTTTATCGGTATTTCACAACCGCAAGACATTATGCCATTGTGACTTAAATCCACGTAATTATCATGTCAATTCATCCTATCAAATAACGGGTATTTTTGATTTTGATACTCTTTCATTTGCTAATCCCGTTTTTGATATTGCCTTATATCCCCGTTATTCACAACAAGATTCTTATCTGTTCAAAAAAATGTATGAAGATAAAACCAAATCTAATCTTGATTATTTTGATGGGGCGTTAATGTTACGAATGCTGTTTATTATGTCTTATATTCAACAAGATTTAAAATCACAAAAAGGACAATTTTTATGTCGCAAAATCGAACAATATTTTTCACAAATTCAACAAAACAACATCGTTAAAGAATATTCTTAAAATATAATTAAACTAATCGCCATTAAAAACATACCACTTAATAAACCCAAAACGGAAAAACGATGTTTTCCGTACATATAAGCTGTCGGTAATAATTCACTTAAAGAAATATAAATCATAATACCGCCTATACCGATAAGTATTATGCCAACCAAAGTATCACTCAGATACGAAGACAAAAATATATATCCGATTAATGCTCCCAGCGGTTCTGTTAAACCGGATAGAACAGAATAAACAAATGCTTTTTTCCGGCTTAATGTTGCATAATAAACCGGAATAGCAACAATAATTCCTTCCGGAATATTATGAAAAGCGATGGCAATAGCTACAACATACCCGATTTTAGGTTTTTCCAAGGCTGAAAAAAAAGTTGCCATACCTTCCGGAATGTTATGAAGTGCCAATACAAATGCCATAACAATTCCTAATCGTAATAATTTTTTCGATGAATAACAAGAATGTTTTTTATATTTTATTTGAATATTTTTTAAATTATTTTCATGCGGAATAAATAAATCAAGTCCGTATGTTAATAAAATTCCGCCAAAGAAAGCCCATAAGTAAATCCAACGTTGTCGTTGCTCATCCACATTATGTAATAACTCTAATCCATTGGGAACAAGTTCAAAAAAGGAAATATAAATCATAACCCCTGCCGAAAACCCCAAAGAAACAGATAAAAATTTTTTATCAAAACGAGGAGCCAAAAAAGAAATAGCTCCCCCTATTCCTGTAGCTAATCCGGCTAGTAAAGTTAATAAAAACGCAAATAAAACCTGAGACATATATTACCCCAATAATTAGGTAATATATTTTCTTGAATTTGCAAGAGATAACCTATCATTTATCAGATAGAAAAATAAAATCTTATTTGTTAATCAAACTTATTACTGCGAGGAAATCCTACCGGTGGAAATTTACCGACTGTCGCCCGTTTTGCCAACCATAAACTGATATTACGTTCAATTCTTGTTCCGTTACCACTTGGGAAAGGCAATCCATCCTCAATATTAAAGAAACGAACATCAGACAATTTAGCTTCTTGATAGCGTTGCAAGATAACACCACTTCCTCGTGTCATTGTCGGAATTTCTTCTGTTTTAAAGACAATCATTTTTCTGTTTGTTCCAATAACGGCAACATGGGAACCATTAACGGGTTTACAAAGCAAAGCCTTATCTGCATCCGCCAAATTCAAAATAATTTTACCGGCACGTGTTTGGGCAACAACATCATTGCTGTTGACAATAAACCCTTTTCCATTTCGAGATGCAACCAATAAAAGCTGTTCCGATTGCCATACAAACATTGTTACAATATCAGCGTCTTCGGCAACATCAACAGACAAACGCAATGGTTCACCATATCCTCGTCCACCGGCAATATTATTACCTAAAACCGTAAAGAAACGACCATTATTGGCAAACAAAATAATCTGATCCGTTGTATAAGCTTTTAACGTTGCCTTTAAAGAATCCCCTTCTTTAAATTTTATATCATCTACCGAATCAATATGACCTTTAATCGATCTTATCCACCCCTGTTTTGATAAAACAACGGTAATCGGTTCTTTTTCAATCATCGCTTCAATTGAAATTTCAATTTCCTTGGGGGCTTCAACAACCGATGTACGCCGTTTTCCTAATGGCGTTTTTTGACCAAACCTTTTTTGAATATCTTTAATTTCTTCTGATAATTTCTTTTTACGTAATTCAGTATCAGACAATAAGGCTTCCAACCCTTGTTTTTCAATCAACAGATTATCGTATTCAGATCTAATTTGTTCTTCTTCCAACTTACGCAATGACCGTAAACGCATATTTAAGATGGCTTCAGCTTGCACATCCGTTAAATTAAATTCAGCGACCATAATGGCTTTGGGTTCATCTTCATTACGAATAATTTCAATAACACGATCCAAATTCAAATAGGCAATCAAAAAGCCTGATAACAATTCCATACGATGAGCTATCTTAGCTAAACGATAATTGGATTTGCGAACCAATACATTATCACGATGTTTTAAAAACGCTATTAAAACATCTTTAATATTCATGACACGAGGTGTACGATCTGCATCTAATACGTTCATATTTAAGTTAAAATTAACTTGCAAATCAGTATTTTTAAACAAATGTTCCATCAACTGCTCAGGTGAAACCGTTCGAGATTTCGGCTCCAAAACCAATCGAACAACATCTGATGACTCATCACGAATATCCGCCAGCAACGGTAATTTTTTTTCTGATAACAACTTGGCAATACGCATAACTAAATCAGATTTTTGTACCTGATAAGGTATTTCCGTAACAACAATTTGATATTGTCCGTGCGATAGGTCTTCTTTTTCCCATTTGGCCCGAACTTTCATTGCCCCACGACCGCTTGAATAAGCTTTAATAATACCGGCACGACTTTCTGCTAATATACCACCGGTCGGAAAATCCGGTCCCTGTATAAAAGTCATCAGTTGTTCAATATCCGCATCCGGTTTCTTTAACAAACATAATAACGCATCACAAACTTCCCCAACATTATGAGGCGGAATATTTGTCGCCATACCAACAGCAATACCCGATGCTCCGTTTGCTAACAAATTGGGAAACGAAGCAGGCATAACAACCGGTTCTTCTTCTTCTCCATCATACGTTTTATCAAAATCGACAGCATCATCATCCAATCCGTCCATCAATGCAACGGCAACCGCTGTCAATCGGGCTTCCGTATAACGCATGGCAGCCGCTTTATCCCCATCAATGTTACCAAAGTTCCCCTGCCCGTCAACCAATGGATAACGAACAGCAAAATCTTGGGCTAACCGAACCATGGCATCATAAACAGACGAATCACCATGCGGATGATATTTACCGATAACATCCCCAACAACCCGAGCACACTTTTTAAAACCTGAAACCGGATCCAACTTCAATTGACGCATAGCAAACAATAAACGGCGATGAACCGGTTTTAATCCATCCCGAACATCCGGCAATGAACGGGCAACAATTGTCGATACGGCATAAGCCAAGTACCGTTCAGATAACGCATCTGCCAGTTTTGTTTCTCTGATATTTTCCGTTAATATTTCATTCATAGGTTCGGATTATATGACAACACTTGAAAAAAAGCAAGTTCTTTTCATCATTTTTTTTGAATAAATGTTTTCTAAAATCATTCCTTTTACACTTGCTATTTTTATTTAAGTTGTGTACACTCCATGTAATACAAGGAGGATAAATGAAATATCTTTTAATTGCTTTGAGTTTATTTTTTTCTGTTACATGTATGGCCAAAAATACACTAAACATGAAGCCTATTGCTCATTATTCCAGTTGGCGTGTTTACGAAGCGACTGAAAACAATCAAAAAATCTGTTTTATATCATCATCACCGTTATATTCCTCCCCCAAGCGTGAAGATGCCTATTTGATGGTTTACCGCCGTCCGACAGAAAAAGAATATAATGTCATTACTGTACTGACCGGCGTTAAATTTCATCAAAAACATGTTCCGACATTGGGGATTGATAATCAAAAAGTGGTTTCTTTATTGTCCGTTGATAATGCAGCGTGGATTAAAGACGGTAAAATAGAAAAAAATCTTATCAACAAAATGATTGAAGGAAATGTTGTTCGAATAGTTACTAAATCAACAAAAGGAACGGTTTTAAAAGATACATATTCACTCAAAGGATTTACAAAAGCATTAAATGCAATGACACAAGCTTGCCCTTAATAATGGAGAACATATGAAAAAAGAATTGATTGGGTTATCACGTGACGAACTGGTTCAAGAAATGATAACTCTTGGCGAAAAAAGTTTCCGAGCCAAACAATTGTGGCAATGGATATACAACAAAGGAAAAACAAACTTTCAAGAAATGACAACATTAGCAAAACCATTTCGTGAAAAGCTTGATTCACTTTATACAATTACCCATCCGTCTATTGTTACGGAGCAAAATTCCATTGACGGTACCCGCAAATGGCTTATGGAATTTACAGATGGTAAACAGGTTGAATGTGTTTACATTCCGGAATCTGATCGTGGAGCTGTTTGTATTTCCACACAAGTCGGTTGTGCTCAAGGATGTAAATTTTGTCATACCGGTACACAACGAATGATGAGAAACTTAACCGCAGGTGAAATTATCGGACAATTTATGTCCGCTCGGGATAGTTATCATGAATGGCCGACACCAACGGACGAAACACGATATTTATCAAATATTGTTGTTATGGGAATGGGTGAACCGTTATGCAATTTTGAAAATTTAAAAACAGCACTCCGTATTGCTATGGATGGAGATGGTTTGGCTATTTCAAAAAGACGTATTACTGTTTCAACATCGGGTGTTGCAAACCATATTCCTGAATTAGCAGACTTAGGCGTAAAATTAGCCATCAGTTTACACGCTCCTAATGATGAAATCAGAAATCAAATCATGCCTGTTAATCGCAAATTTCCGCTTAAAGTTCTGATAAATGCCTGTAAAGAGTATCAAAAACGATGTGAACGCAGACAATTTATCACAATGGAATATGTTTTATTGAAGGATGTTAACGATCAACCGAAACATGCCGAAGAACTGATGAAGTTGGTTGATGGTTTAGAAGTTAAATTCAATTTAATTCCCTTTCACCATTGGGAAGGAGCTCCTTTTGAAGCATCCGGTCATAATGCTATTCATCGTTTTTCAAAAATTTTGGAAAACAACTGGTTTGCAGCCCCAATTCGCCGTTCCCGAGGTGAAGATATTATGGCGGCCTGCGGACAATTAAAATCAGCCAAAGGAACAGATACAAAAAAGGATTGAAATTGAAAAATATTATCTTATATGTAAAAAAGGAGGAGGAATAATATGAAATCAGACGAAGCAATCTTTCATCGGCGTTCAGTTCGCCAATATGAAAAAGATTTTCAAATCCCCAATTCGGATTTAGAACAAATTTTAAAAGCCGCTATGTATGCACCCAGTGCAATGAATAAACAACCTTGGGAATTTATTGTGCTGACAGACAAATCTCTTTTAGATAAAGTTCAAAACAATCATCCGTATGCTTCTTTTTTATCGGATGCTGGTACGGGTATCATTGTTTGCGTTGATTTAACACGAGAATACAACGGTATGGGAATTATCGATGTTTCATTGGCTTCCCAAAATTTGATGTTAATGGCTCATACAATGGGATATGGCTCTTGCTATTGTGGTATTTTTCCGGAGCATACCGATCACTTTTTAGAATTATTGGATTTACCGGAACACATTATTCCGATTGGGTTAATTGCTTTGGGTAAACCAGCATCATCGTCAACATCAACTGTTAAAGAACGATTTGACCCAACTCGCATTCACTTAAACGGATGGGAATAATTATCTGTATTATGTCAAACGCCGATTATTATCGGCGTTTTTTTATATTTCTTCATAAAAATTTTAAAAAACCAATGGCTTTTATCTTAAAAAAGAATGCCAAGTAACCGGGACAGGTAACAATTGCCATTTGGGATTTAAAGGATAATGTGTTTTGATAAATTGGTTAGGTTTTGCATTAAAATAATCTTCATCAATTCGTTTTCCCTGAGATAATTCATTTCCCCGAAATCCTTCTCTTTCACGCTGTTTTAAAAAACGAATCATTTCTTTATGAGATGTTATATCTTTTGCAATGCTTTTTTTACCAAAAATCATACGATATGTATCAACCAAAATCCATCGGTCATCTATCTGAACTGCATTCCATGATGATTCGTATTGTTGCATTCTATAATCAGGTAAACCGGTTAACTGCTGTACACTGTGTCGCACAGCCTGTAATCCGGCTGGGTCTTTTCTATCGGGAGATTGAATATTATTTCCGGCATAACCATCAATTTTAACCACATTCAATCCGGCTGCCGTACATAATTGTTTATACAAGATTGCATATTCTTGAGATGTACCGATACGTGTTTTTAAAATGTCATTAGATGGCATTTTTTGAGCCGGTTTATTTTGTTGTGAAGATTGTTCTAATTCACGCTCTGCATACCCGTTTCTATCCAACTGAAATGCGACAAATGAAGCCAAAATACGAGCTTTTTCTAAATCACTGTTTAAATCAGACGTTAAATTCTGCACAATACTTTGAACAGATTGTCCTTGACTATATGGTAATTTTTTAGCTCGATTATCCAGAACAGCATTTGTGGTAGCAGATGAATTTAAAGAAATCAAACATATTATGCCAATCAAAATAATCTTAAATAACCGCATAAAGCCTCCGTTCACATTCAGTTTAAATCTTCAACCAATCCCCACGAATTATCCGATTGTCGATGATACCGTTCTTGTTTTCCTTGAGGATTTTGCAAAACAAGTACATCTTTTGTTTTTTCTATCAGTGTATATTCATCGTTATTTTCGGCACGAACATATCGTTTTTCATCAACCCAAAACAGATTATCAATAAAATCAAAATGCTTTATATATAGGGTACCTTCAGGCAATATTTCATCCGTACATTGTTTTTTAAATGTCAAAACAAGTGCATACTGATTGATAATTTGTTTTTCTTGATTAGACTGTATCATTTTGTCCATCAAATAACATCTGTTTCCTTGATATGCTTCTTCTTTCGAAATTCCAAAACGTTCCAACAAACGGGCACTAATAACTTTTCGCATTTCAAGTATTGTGTCATAATATTTTTTAGGATAAGTAGCATGACGGCGTAACCTTAACAAAGGTTCGTTAATCATACCTAATTTACCACCAGCCAACCATAAACGAGACCAAAAATCATAATCTTCGGCAGAAATAAGTGTTTCATCATATCGAATACCGTGTTGTCGCACAAATTCTAAATCAAACATCGCTAAATTTGTATAGTAATTTGCAAAATGATAAATAATTTCCCAACGACGAGGAGGAACCCAATTATTCACACCCTTCGCTTCCCGTCCCATTTCATAATACACGCTGTTTACAGCAACATAATCCGGATGTTTTTTAAAAAAAGCCAATGATTTTTCCAATCGATTCGGCTCTGAATAATCATCGCTGTCCATAATAGCTAAATATTTACCTTTAGCAGCGTCCATTCCTCGATTTCTGGCACAGGCAATTCCACAATTTTTTTGATTGCGAATCAGGCGAATACGTTTATCTTTCGACTGATACGATTGAATCAACTCAATCGAATTATCCGTAGAACCGTCATCTACAATTACAAATTCAAAGTCCTTGACTGTTTGATTTAAAATAGATTCAATTGATCGAGGTAATAAATCCACCCGATTATATGTCGGCATAACAACAGATATAAGTGGTTTTTTTTCAGCGGCGGATACTGATACCGTAACTATCCAACCGATAAAACACCCCAACAAAATTATTCCTAAATACCTTTTTTTTATCATTAGGCTTTTCCACATTCAGTTGATAAAAAATGAGATTGTATCCCCATTTTATTGAGAACAAAATGCCATCTTTTAGAAAACGGCACATCAAAAATAACCATTTTATCCGCCGGAGCCGTTAACCAAACATTACTCATGATTTCATCTTCCAATTGACCGCTAATCCATGTAGCACACCCAAGCGAAATCAAACTTTTTGACGGCCCGATTCCCTGCGAAATATCATATAAAATATCTTGCGTTGCCGTCAAACAAATATCCGGATTGATATGTTGTGTACCTTCAACTTCATAATCAGATGTATGCAAAATAAATCCGTTTGTAAATTTATCCGGTCCACCTAAAACGATTGTCGGTTCATACACCAATTGTTCATGTTTTATCTTCAATTGTTTTAAAATTTCCACAAAAGACATACGTTCTGCCGGTCTGTTAATAACAATACCGGCAGCCCCTTGTGGTGTATGTTCGTAAAGATATATAACCGCCTTTTCAAATCGCAAATCATCAATCTGGGGCATGGCAATCAAAAATTGCCCCTTTAAAGAATGAAAAGATTGTTGCGGTTTTGTCATTTATCTCTCGTTATTTTCCTCATCATCATAATGATCGACCATACCTGTTAATTCAGATCCGTCATGATCAGACAAATCACCTTCATCATCTAAAATTTCCAAATCATCAGGTCCTAATTCTTCATCCGTTAACGGAACATCTTCCGTCATTTTTAATAATGCTTCTTCATCCAAATTTTCATCATCAATTTTAGGTGCCGCTTTTTTCGCCAACTTCATTAACTGCTTTGTCTTTGATTCTTCGTATGAAGCAGTGGTATATTTTTCTTTACATTTCGGACAAACAAATGTTTTTTTGTTCATATCATAAAAAAATGCACCACATTTTAAGCATTTACGTTTTGAACCCCATGTTTCTTTTGCCATATTTAACCTCCGAATAAAAAAAAACTTGTTATTTGTGCCTTTTACATGTAATGTTCAAATTGTCAATAAAAATTTACACACTTTGAGGAAAAAAAACAGATATGAGTATTATTGCAATTGATGGCAGTTCTGCAACCGGCAAAGGAACACTTTGTTCTAAACTGGCACAAGTATTTGATTATGCTTATTTAGATACCGGAGCCCTATATCGGGGTGTTGGTTATGAATTACTCAAAAATGGCTTTTCACCCAATGATGAAAACAAAGCCATTGAAATAGCAAAAAGCCTTTCCGGCGAAAAAATGTTACATCTGCAAGACGAATCGGTTATACGAACCGAAGAATACGGAAAAGCGGCATCCATTGTATCAGCATTTCCCGGTGTTCGCAAAGCCTTATTTGAATTTCAACGCCGATTCGCACAGAATCCTGTTAAAAAAGACGGTGCTATTGCCCAAGGAGCAGTTTTAGACGGTCGAGACATTGGCACGGTTATTTGTCCTGATGCCGAATATAAGATTTTTTTAACGGCTCGGCCTGAAATTCGTGCAGAAAGACGATTTAAAGAGTTGCAATTAAAAGGATTATGTGTTATATATGAGGACGTTTTATCAGATATTCTTGCTCGTGATAAACGAGATAGCGAACGGACAACAGCCCCGTTAAAACCGGCTGATGATGCGTTTATTTTGGATACATCTGATTTAACAGCAGACGATGTGTACGCTCAAGTTGTCTGTTTTATTCAAGAGCGGAACCAAAAAGTCCCCCAAACACGTTTGGGTGGCCAATTTTAATTATTTTAAGGATATTTTATATGAATACACAAGTAAACCAAGCGACAGAAGATTTCGGCGCTTTATTAGACGAATTTATGGGAAAAGGTTCTTTACAAGGTAAAGTTATCTCTGGTAAAATCGTTGGTTTTGACGACGATATGGTTATTGTTGATGTCGGTTTAAAATCAGAAGGACGCATTCCTGTTACGGAATTTGGCATTCAAAATTTAAATTTAGGTGATGATGTTGACGTTTATGTTGACCGTTATGAAGACAAAAACGGTAACGTTGTTTTATCTCGTGAAAAAGCACGCCGTGAAGAAGCATGGGGTGATTTAGAAAAATCAATGGAAAAAGGTGAACACGTCATCGGTACAATCTTCGGTCGTGTAAAAGGTGGTTTCACTGTTGACTTAAATGGGGCAACGGCATTCTTACCGGGCAGTCAAATTGATGTTCGTCCGATTCGTGACGTTACACCGTTAATGGGTGTTGCTCAACCGTTCGCTTTGTTAAAAATGGATCGTGTTCGTGGAAACATCGTTGTATCCCGCCGTGCTGTTTTAGAAGAAACACGTGCTGAACAACGCTCTGAAATCATTAAAAATCTTTCAGAAGGTCAAATTGTTGAAGGAACAGTTAAAAACATTACTGATTACGGTGCCTTCATTGATTTGGGTGGTGTTGACGGTTTATTACACGTTACAGATATTTCATGGAAACGCATTACAAATCCGGCAGAAGTTTTGACAGTCGGTCAACCGGTTAAAGTACAAATCATCAAATTCAATACGGATTCAGGTCGTATTTCATTAGGTATGAAACAATTAGACAGCGATCCGTGGGTTGGTGTCAACGAACGTTTCCCGTTAAATTCTTCATTCAAAGGCAAAATCAGCAATATCACAGACTACGGTGCATTTGTTGAATTGGCTCCGGGCGTTGAAGGTTTAATCCACGTTTCAGAAATGAGCTGGACAAAGAAAAACGTTCATCCAAGCAAAATCGTTTCTTTAAGTCAAGAAGTTGAAGGTATTGTTTTGGATGTTGATGAATCAAAACGCCGTATTTCATTGGGTATGAAACAAATT
Organism: Alphaproteobacteria bacterium; assembly: GCA_017467335.1. GTDB lineage: Bacteria > Pseudomonadota > Alphaproteobacteria > CAAHEQ01 > UBA3637 > RGIG4140. The sequence continues at coordinate 3,720 of JAFTSJ010000019.1, read as the reverse complement.
CAAGAAAACCCATGGAAAGCTTTTGGTGATACACATGCTATTGGTGATGTTATCGAAGGCGAAATCAAAAATATGATTGAATTTGGTATTTTTGTTGCCTTAAACGATGATATTGACGGTATGATTCATACATCAGACTTATCTTGGGAAAAATCCAGCGAAGAAGCCATTAAAGATTACAAAAAAGGAATGGTTGTTCAAGCAAAGATTTTAGATATTGATGTTGAAAAAGAACGTATTTCTCTCGGCATTAAACAATTGACGGAAGATCCGTTGGCTACAGCTTCTGAAAACATCAAAAAAGGCGAAATCGTTACAGGTATCGTTTCCGCAATCGAAGATGGCGGTATTGAAGTTGAAGTAAACGGAATCAAAGGCTTTATCAAACGCACTGATTTAGCAAAAGACCGTGCTGAACAAAAAACAGAACGTTTTGCTATCGGTGAAAAGGTTGATGCCAAAGTCACTTCTTTCGATGCAAAAACACGCAAATTGACATTGTCGATTAAAGCTCGTGAAGTTGCAGAAGAAAAGGCCGCTATGGAAGAATTCGGCGCAACAAATGCCGGTGCTTCTTTGGGTGATATTTTAGGAGATGCTTTAGCTAAAGCTAAAAAAACAAAAAAATCTTCTAAAACAGATGCCGAATAAGAAAGGCTAATCGAAAAAGGCGTTTCAATGAAACGCCTTTTTTTTATACAACTCATTTTCATTACCTTTTGTTTTCACATGAACGGCTGAAGAATTTTTTGAACAGCATCTAACGAAACATCATTCAGGCAAATCACTTTTTCACGAGATGTTTCACCATATACAATATTGATTTGTCGTTTTTTCAAATGAAATAATTCCGACAGGAAATCAATTAAGGCTTCATTGGCTTTTCCATCAACGGCCGGAGCTCGTAAAGCAATTTTAAACGCTTTTTCCTGCCATATTCCCTCAATACCGCTTCGCTTGGCATTCGGAGAAACACGAACAGCGATATAAATTCCTTTTTCTTTTTGAGTTATCATTTTTAACCTTTCTAAAGCAAGATACAACGGTTTCAAATAAACGTCAAGTGACAAAAAACAAAAAATCATTGACACAATACATGAAAATATGATATACTGCACAAACTTTTATAAGGAGATTTTATGCAATCTGTTGGTAGTTTTTATCATAAACTCAGAGAATGTGTGCGAAATGCTCAATCTCATATTTTTTTGTTTCTGCCATCTCTAACGGAACAGGTTTTGCATCGTGCGACCGGTTTAATGTTTCATAAAACATCACTTGAAACCGACTTAATCAATTTCACGCATGACAAAAACGGGCTCATCGATATCATATCTCCGTTACGTGCATCAAAACTGGAAGATTCTTTAGATAAAAACGGATACAAGGTTTGTGCATATCAAATGACAGATTCAAAATTTGTTGAACCGTTACAGGATTTTGCCGAATCCATTGCTGTTTTTGACGGGAAAGAAGCCCTTATCCAAACGCAAAGTAATATTTCGGGAGCACATCTTTTTACTGATAAACACGATGTTATGTTTTTTATGCACATCCTATCCCAAATTATTTCTTATAAAACAGATGGATTTCGTCTGTCATCTCAAAACAACGCCCATTTAAATCTGGCAGCAACAGATGAAGATCGTTTGCAACTTAACAGAATCTGCATACAGTATCGATTTACACGAGGTATGCCTAAACCAAATTCATATATACAAGAAGCCTTGCAACAAAGAGAGGACTAATCATGCAAAATCAACAAAAACAAATTGTGTTAATCTGTGATATAGGGGGAACAAACGTTCGTTTTGGATTATACACCGAAGGCGAAGGGGAAAAAGTAAATTTTGATGCCAAATACAAATGTGATCAATTTACTTCTTTTGAACAAGCTGTCGCTTATTACTTATCAACACAGTCCAAGCAACCGACTCTCTGTGTTATTGGTGCTGCCGGAAATATTGATGAATATAACGGAGAAGTTTTAACCACTAATACGCCATGGAAGGCCAGTGCACCAAAATTAAAAGCACAATTTCCTTTTTTCAGACACATTCGTTTGGTAAATGACTTTGCTTTACAAGGCTGGGCATTAGGGGAATTAACACCGGAACAATATCGTCCCATTTTCAGAAAAGAAAACTCATCTGATTTTTCACAAGGACAAGTTGTCATTATCGGTCCGGGGACAGGATTGGGAACTTGTTTAATTATGCAAAACGGGAAACATCCTCAAACAATTTACACGTCCGAAGCCGGTCATAGTACCCTACCCCATATTGAATTTTCAAATGATGCCGATAATGAAGACAATCGTAAATTATTACGCATTTTAAATGAATATTATGCGCAAAGAGGCACAAAACCCGTTATGGAACATATTGTATCAGGAACAGGAATTACCAATGTATATCACGCTTTTCGTGATGGTTTTATTCCGTCTCAAAAATCGCAACGGGTTACATCAGAGGAAATTGAAACATTGGCAAGCCGAGGAGATGTTATTGCATTAAAAACATTCAAATTTTTTAACGCTTATTTAGGAGCCCATACCGGTTCAATGGCCTCTACAACCAAAGCACAAAATATTTTCTTTTGCGGTGGTTTGATGTCCAGTCCATATGTATTACAAATGCTTGAAGAATCGGAAGATTTCAAACAACAATTTATCAACCGTGCCGGTATGACAGATGCCATGAAAAATGTTCAATTTAGTGCTTCATGCTATCGAGATATGGCAACATTAGGTCTTGTTGTTCGCTCTAAACACTTAATCGAAACGACAAAAAGTGAAGAAGAAAAAAAACAAGCCAATTATGATATTGTGATGTCATTAGCTATTATGCAGGCATTTATTGAAGCAAATTGTCCCCAAGTACGTCCTTATATGAAAAAAGTTGAACGAGCTATTGAACGTTTTAAAGATGCTCAAAATAAGGAAGTTCACCCGAAACGTATCAAAACGAAGCGAACAAAAACCAAAAAACGATCTAAAGGTCGTACACGTTAATATTGCAATATTATTTATATATCCAAAAAAGAAGCAAACTTGCTTCTTTTTTGATATATACTCAAATACTGTTATTGTTGGCAATAAACTTTTCCTGTTGCGGTATCTTTATTGGGTGTTCGTGATGCATTTCGGCATAATTGAGCCGATAATTCATCCGTACCGATTTCATTATTGCCGACATCTGTTTCTGCGCCCCAACAGTCGCCGTTAATATCTTGCCATTCATCCAAATCACATTTTTGAACGCAATATTTTGTTTCATTCACATCTGTCATAATTCGCCGATGACACGCATTACAAAGCAAGTCGGCATCTTGTCCTGTTGTTTCCACTTTAACAGAACTTGTTGAACAACTGGTGCAACCTGTCGGCGTTCTAAACGTATCGCCTTCACTACAACCGCCATAGATACAACTGCCTCCAACCCAACGGCGAATTTGAACACCATTCACAACACAACTTTCGCATTCTGTTTGCGTTGATGCATATGAATTACTTTGATCATCACAACGACGACAAACACCTGTATTATCCCGATAAAGGACGCCGATACCGTCTTTATAATTCGACCATTTGGTTGTATCCGGACTATCATTGTTGCATATACCTGATTGACCGGGATTTATGTAAACACAGTATTTATTGATGAATGCATGATGACCGCAGGCTTCACATTCTTGCTGATATAAATCTCTATTTATGTG
>JAFTSJ010000003.1 GCA_017467335.1 Alphaproteobacteria bacterium | reverse complement strand
CATAATTCGGCGATTACCACACGCTGTACATAATTGTTTTGAATCTGCTTCATCGGCAATTTCAATGGCTGTTTCAAGGACACAGGATTGGCACCGATTGTTTGATGCTAAAAATGTAACGGTTTCTTCACAACCGGCTTTAAAACAATATGAATCACTTTCATTAAATTGACGCAAATCACCACATGATTCACATTCGGCTTTTGTTGTTTTATAACTGGCGTCTGCCGTACAGGAACGACAAACCCAATCAACATCTCGATATAATTTTCCCATACCTGACGGATAATTCGGAAAGTTTTCCGGATCAGGACTGTCACTATTGCACACACCATAATCCCCAGGTTGGTATAAGAGACAATATCCATCAACATACATCCGATTGTCGCATGCCTGACAATCTTTTTGACTATCAACCTGCGTATAAAAACCATAATTCGGTCCATAATCACCACTTAAAGAGCAACTGACACATTGTCCGTTATAGGCACGATACGTATTTTTAGGACAAGTTGTTAACGAACAAAATCGCTTAACAGATCCATTATCCAGCGAGTATGTTTTCGTATCAGTACTGCAATCAGCACACATTTTCATAAATTCCTGAGGTAAAGAAGTTGGATTTGCCGCAACAATGCTTGTCATTGTACCTAATTCGGAACATTTTTTACATACGCCTGTATCATACATTTGCATATAATCTGAACCACAATCAAACAGGCAATAATTCTTTCCTTGCCATGTCATAACCCATCGTTTTGTTACATTGGTATATCCTTGTTCTTCTTGTGGGACATTGCATTTTGTACATCCCGAAGCATCATCATTTGTTATAATAACAGGTTTTTGCTCACTACATGGATAGCATGTTTTATTTTCATCCATAAAATAACCGGTCGGACACACGTCCATATCCAATACACATTTTCCATCTGCATATTTTCTGTTAGGATATCCACGTTCATCTTTACAAGCACGACACATGGCTTCCAACTGAGCCGTATAACTACCAATCCCTACCAAATCAACGATTTCAGGAGTGGAACATGGGTAACAAGTCCCAAAAGCACTCAAAAACTCATTTTCTTGACATGTTAAAGAACAAAACGGTTTACCCCCTGAAACATAAATCTGTTTTCCGGAACAATTTTGCGTACATTCATTTTGCCATGACTTTTTTAATTCATCAGACAAAGTTGTATTGTATAAAGGCGTATAATTATCATGACATTTTGACCAATTACCACTAAAACAGTCCGTATTATTAACTTTATTCAAATGACATTTACGACAAATACCACCGGATTTATGATACCCTGTCGGACATTCTTTCAAAACACATTTCCCATCATATACCACCCGATTACCACAAGCATTACAAAGCATTTTTGCTTGTGCATCGTTTGGCATGGTCAAAGCAGACCACTGACCGTATGTTTCTAAATCTGTTTGCACATGAATTGAACCCGGATTTTGAATCTTTTCATGTGTTCCGAAACATGGTAAACAACCATATTGTGTCGTTAAAAATTCTTTTCCTCGAATACAGGTTGTTGCACAATATGTAACTTGATTATCCCCTTCTCCAACTTCTGCTATGCGTTTTTCATTGCCACAAGCCTGACACATATCAATTCCACTGTGTGTATCTTTGATTGCAATATGACCGACCGTTTTTTGGAAAATACCGTCATTATCATTGGCATTTTGAAGTATCATGTTGGCTTGAAAACCACATTGAACACACGACCCGTTCGCTACCCGATATTCTTTTCCGAATCTGTCTCCTTCACCGCACGTTTTAGGAATATCAACGCACTTATGATTTGTTAAATCGCAAATTTGTTCATTCGGACAATCTTGATTAACCATACATTCTACGCATGTCCCTGTTTCTCCGTTATCAAAACAAAACGGATTAGCCGTTCCCGTACAGCTGTTTTTACACGTCATTTTATCGATATCACAGGAAGCATTTCCGCAAGGACTGGTACAATCCATATCTTCAACGCATGGGTCACCGCTTTGTCCGGTTCCTGCTTCATTATTTTCCGAATCTAAAAATGATGTAAAAACGATGGTATTATCCGTTTCATCTTCCCCGCAAATAGAGGCATCCCCTGTATATTTAACCAAATCCCCATCACCTTGAGCAACTTGTACATACCGTATTCCTTGAACGATACCGTTTAAGTTCATATTGACCACATTTTTACACACACGGGAAGAAACACCTTCTACATAGGTTTTAAACGCAACGTCCGGATGAGATGTCATATAAATCGGGTATCCTGTACCTGTCATATCAGGAAATTCATCAAAATCCGTGCCATCCTCACTGGGGTCTGGCAGGGGTTGTTCTTGATATTTATGCCAAACATCATTGGCTCGCAGGTTCACTTCATACACAATATCATTAGCCCGATATTTATCCATCGCAAACGTATAACCGTAAATCCCCCCGGCTGATAAGACCCCCATCACAGCCAAAACACCAAGGATTTCAACCATACTGCGACCTGTTTCGGGTGTTTTTTGTTTAAAATATCCGTTAAAAAAAGCGTTTAAAATTTCCATAGAGCCCCCATTTTAAAAATGAATAAAATCAGACGGTTATTTTTCAAAAATGTGTCAAAAAAACGTCCTTTTTTTGAACGCTTTTTTTGGTAAGGGTTACACTTTTTTAAAAACAAAAAAATAACGAAAAATCAAATAATTATAAATTTTAGTTGACAACGAAATAAATCTAAAATATTATGTCAAAAAAAGGGACGTTTTTTTGACATATTTTTTCGAATTAACATATTGATTTGGTTATATTTTTATTTTTACCGTTTAGAAAAATTCCAAACAGTTTTTTTGATGGGGTTGCAAAAGAATAAAACAAACACGTTTGACGATTCGTTCAGACGGTTGTTTTATTCACTATCATATTGTTTTTTTCTTATAAAAAGAATAAAAACGATAACAAATCATCTTACAATTCTTGCTATATTTATTTAAATTGATACAAATAAAATATATAATACCAGTTTTATATAAGGTAAAAAAATACCCTCTCCCATACATGCACGGAGAGGGTATGTTTCCTTTTACTTAATACAACCCGCCCATAGCCGGAATACCTGTTTCTTTACCGTATGATGACGGAGTCGTTGTAAAATCGGTCACTTCAACTTGTTGGGTCGGAACAGTGTCATTTAGACGGAAAGCTTCTTCAATCGCATTTTCATCATTTGATGCTTTTCCTGTCGTTGGATTAACTTTAACTAATCGAATACCGTTTGGAACACGAAATGGAATATTGGGTTGCCCTTTGAGTGCTTCACTCATAAAATCTCGAAAAATAGGACCGGAAACAACACCGCCGGTATCATTAGCACCCAATGTTTGAGGATTATCAAAACCGACCCAGACACCGGCAACTAAATCAGGCGAAAAACCAATAAACCACGCATCATAACTGTCATTACTTGTTCCGCTTTTTGCACCTAACGTGCGACCAACGGCTTTGGCAACTCGACCGGTTCCCCGTTCAACAACGCCTGTCAAAATATTGACCATTTGATAAGCACTCAACGGGTCTTGAATTTGAGGACGTTCATCCATAATTTCAGGTTTTTTCATCGGATCAGATTCTTCCCCAATGCAATTAGGACAAGCCCGCATATCATGTTTATAAATGGTTACACCATCCCTATCTTGGATTCGGTCAATTAAATTAGGTGTAATTTCACGACCACCATTAACAAATGCCCCATAAGCCGTAACCAATTTCAATAACGTGGTTTCATGTGCTCCCAACGCCGAAGAAAGAACCGGCAATAAATTATCGGCAATCCCGAATTTTTGAGCATATTTTGCAATTTTTTTCATACCGACAGATTGAGCCAACCGTATTGTCATTAAGTTACGGGATTTTTCCAATCCGACTCGCAAAGTTGTCGGACCATAAAACGTACGACTGTAATTTTTCGGTTTCCATACGCTACCATCCGGCATACGCATAACGATCGGGGCATCCAAAATAAGGCTGGATGGCGTATATCCGGAATCAAGAGCTGCCAAATAAACAAATGGTTTGAAAGATGACCCCGGTTGCCGATTAGCCTGCATAACCCGATTAAATTGATTACGATAAAATGAAAAACCGCCAACCATGGCTAACACTCGTCCCGTATGAGGATCCAATGCGACCAAAGCCCCTTCAGCTTGAGGTAATTGTTGCAACAAATATAATCCGGTTTGAGGCGTTTTATCATCTTTCGGGGAAACATAAATAACATCCCCTTTATTGAGTACATCCGTTATTTTTTGAACAGGTTTTTTATCCACACGAGCATTACCAAGAGATTTTTTTGCCCAAGCCAATGTTGTTAATAAAATTTTCCCCGTTGAACCATCTGTTAAAAACAAGAACGCTTCTTTGGGCGTTGTTTGGGTTACAACAGCCATTTTCCACCCTTCCGGAATATAAGCCGGTAAAACCTTTTTTTGAAACGATTCTTGCCAATTTTGGGATAAATCAATCGTGCTTAACGGACCACGCCAACCATGCCGTTTATCGTAATTTAACAAACCGTTTTGTAAGGCTGTTACACCGGCTTGTTGCAAACGAGGATCCAATGACGTCCGAATAAACAAACCACCGTTATACATAGCATCTTCCCCATACTTTGACACAATAAAACGGCGAACTTCTTCAGAATAATATCCGGACAACTTTAACAGATTGGTATCTTTTTGAGCAACGGTTAACGGTTCGCTTTGGGCTTCTTTAGCTTGTGCTTCGGTAATATATCCATCATCAGCCATACGAGATAACACCCAATTACGGCGAGCGATTGCTTGTTCTTTACGGCGAATGGGATGATAATTATTCGGAGCCTTCGGTAAGGCTGCCAAATAAGCGATTTCAGCTAATGATAAATCTTTTAAATCTTTATCAAAATAATGCAACGCCGCACTGGCGACCCCGTATGACCCTCCCCCTAAATAAATTTCATTTAAATAAAGTTCCAAAATATGATCTTTGGTGTATGTTTGTTCAATTTTTCGTGCCAATAAGGCTTCCCGAATTTTACGGGCAACCGATTGTTCACTGGTAAGTAAAAAATTCTTAGCCACTTGTTGCGTAATCGTAGAAGCCCCAACCGGACGGCGACCGGAACCAATGTTTTTAATATTAACAATAACAGCCCGTATTAAACCCACAAAGTCAATACCACCGTGGGTATAAAATTTTTTATCTTCCGCAGCTAAAAAAGCACTGCTAACAATTTCGGGAATTTGTTCAATCGGAACAAACGACCGTTTTTCTTTGGCATATTCTGCCATAAGTGAACCATCATTGGCATATAACCGTGTGGTTACCATCGGGCGATATTCCGCTAATTGTCGATAATCTGGCAAACCGACTGAAAAGTGCATCACGATAACAAACCCGATGATAAACACAACAAAACAACCAAAAAACATTAAACTGACTAATGTTGACAATAGACGCATCATTTTTCTTTTCCTCTGATTGTCATATTATCTTTTTTTTACAAAAAAACAAGGATTTTCTTTCTTTTCAAGACAAAAAAACATTTTTTTCAGTGTAAAAGTTCATATAACTTATCAATGGATTTTTTTACACGATTGCGAGCTGTTTTTTCACAAATATTATGTTCATTCGCCAACCGTTTCCAACCCATGCCCGAAAAACGTTTCCATAAAAGACGTCTGTCATCAATTTCCAATAGCGGTAACCATTCAAATTGGACAATATCGGCATCGTCAACTTCTTTCGGTGTCGGACAACAAAACTCTCCTCGTTCTTCACCCTTTGCAATAACGTCTAAATATCGAATAGCCGTATGAATTTTATTGGGTCGTGGGATGGAATAATTTTTATAAATATCACATGCTTTTTGAATATGTATTTGAATATCTTTTCGTTCCTTAACTTGTGGCATATTTTAGCTCCTTTCAGATTTTTTGAAGTGAATTTGTTTTATGGTGTGTTTCAACACATGAAGAAATGATTTTTTAAAACGGCGTTTTTTATCCGATTTGACTTGTTTAAAAGATAAATTGCCCTGTTTCTTAAAAGAAAGAGATTTCTTGTTTACCTCTGCTGTAATATCACGCATAAACGGCAATTGTGCCATTGGGTGTTGACGTTGACAGTCAGATTGATTTTTAAACAATGTTTCAGATATGTCAGACCACGAACCGGTGGGTATTTCTATACTTTGGATGTGATATGTGCCATCTTGATTTGCTTTATCCATCGCAAGTATAGGGGTTAACATTTTATCTGTTTCAACCGGTATTGTTTCATAAGGTAAATTTTCCCATAATTGAGGAAAAGGAATCCGAGCGTAACAATTATCCCCAGGCAATACAATTTTCGCTATCGGTAACTGCTGATGTGTATTGATATTAAAAATATCTGTTTGAGAACAAACATCTTCTTGAATAATATCAAAAATTTTTTTGGCCGGTTGTGTTAAAGATGTTTCTTTACGGCTAAAAACAAATAAAAACAAAGCGTCCAAAACCTGATGTCTAACAGATGGGGTTAACACTTTCATCATATGGAAAAAGTCTGCTTTTATTTTGAGTTCGTTAGGCATCATATTGCGTGACTCCTTTTATAAAAAGGATAAATTCATCCAGTGTATGAAAAATATGAACCGGAATAGGAGATATATCTGCTTCAAATTGAATTTGTAATGAATTTTGTGTTGCACATAATGGTACAAATTGTACAAAATAGATACCCCTATTGGGTATAACCAATATTAACGTTCCAGCTCGATTCAAAGACCGCCAAATAATTTTTTGACCGGATATATGATTAAGCCATTGAATACATCTGTTTAATAATGATTTGGCACTGTATCTGTTTTTATCTTTTAATTGCGATGAATAAACATGAACAGGAATATTTTTTTTATCAGCTTCATGTTTAATATGAATAATTTGAGATTGATAAGAATCCGTCTTGTTTTTATTTTGTTCATAAGATGGATACGCATAAACAACCCCCATATGTACCGATGGATAAGACGATGAATCCGAAAAACGTGATAAACAAATCGGCCGAAATGTATCTGCCTGATTGAATGGGACAGAATCAATTGCTGACAAACCTGTTTTTGTTGGGGTATTGTGTGACTTCAACGAACTACTTGAAACATCATCCGTTGTACAAGAACAAATGTCTATAATGGGTAAGCAACTGAATTGAGGTTGCTGTGTCTTTATTGAAAATGTTTGTGTCATGTTGTCTCCTTTTCTATTTTAACGTACAAATCGTACAACAAATACATTTTGTTGTCAAGAACAAAATGAGTACAAAATACATATTTTCGCATTCACGACAAGCATACAATCATATTAACATCATATAAATCAATATATTGTCATTTAAAAAGGCATTTAAAAGCATTCAAAATTAACGTTGTCAAAATAATACATTATCAAATAAAATTGCAAAACAACCCCAAAAACATATCTTGATATGCTTTCAATAGAATCGTTGCAATCAAACAGATTTTCTTATATTTAGGTAACCGAAAGGGGTTTATTAAAATACATTTATACATTTCGGACAAATTTGTATTTTAATTTTATAAACAATTTTACTGAATTAACAAGTCTAAATTTTGAAAAATTTGAATAAGTTTAAATGCGATAATAATTAACGCAAATAAGATAAAAACAGACGAAAAACGTACCAATCTGTGTAAAATAATCCGTTTCATTTTAATTCATTTAAAGCATTTAATAATTCTTGTTCTGATTCGGATAAATCCATATCTTGAGGACAATCACTTAATACATTATTTTGAGTTGTCAATGGTCTACGCACTTTTAATCCGTCAAGCGTATGTGTTTTTTGTTCTATCTTATTTAACAACACATTTAATTCTTCTTTTAAAACAGAGGCTTTATCAATTTGCAACAATAACGATTGCTTCATTTCATTTTCAGATTGTTGAACGGTATTCAATTCATCTTGCATGCGTTGCGAGGCTTGATAAAATTGTTCAATTAAATGCGATAACATCCGGTAATTTTCTTTGGTCGCAGATAAATGATGATCCAAAATAACAGCATATATAATGGCTGTAACCAATAACGTTATCATGATAACATCTAAAATTAAAATGATAGACATTCTATCCCTCTGTTCTTAAATCATGTTTTACAAAACACTATGAAACAACAACTTCTGACGATTGTGATTGATTTTGTTTTGCTTTTACTAAACGAGGACGGCGAATCGTTTTCTTGACTTTACCTTCCTGAACGGGCGTTGTCGAAACAGAAATTGTTTCCGGTATAATGCCATCCGGTGTTGCTGTTTGTTCTTGTGCTATATCTGCTGTCTGATTTTTTAAACAATCCGTTTGTTCTGATTTTATTTCAGATGTTGCATCTTCCGTCTGAACAGGTAATTCAGAATTATCAGACGGCAATTCAACAATCGGTAATTCATCATTTTTTTCCGGTAAAACAGCTTCAACTAAACGATTCGCATTCGCCTGATTACGCAAATTTTGTTCATTTTGAATTGCCATGTTTTGTAAACGAATATAATGATCGGCATATTGTAAATATGTTTGTGCCATAATTAAATCATTTTGAATAACAGCGTCTTTGGCCGCTGCCTGATATTTTTCACTTAACTGTAATGCCGTACCGTGAAGTTTACCGGCCGGTCCGGAACTTTCCAAAACGGTATTACGCATAATCATCGTACGGCTGTTCCGATTGTTGTGTCGCCCATTATAGCGATTTTTTTGATTCGGTTTCATGTACCCTCAAACAAGTTGTGTGTTGCTAAATAAACAGAAAGATAAATACAAAAGAAGGCAAAACAAAAAGCCATTCAATCTTTCTTGAATGGCTTTAATGTATCAGATTCTTTTATTCATTGCAAGTAAAAAATAAAGATTACTGACAATTTCCGGTTGCACAAGGTTGTGGTTGCGGTTGAGGGCAATTACCTGTTGCACATGGCGGTAAAATTTGACCGGCCGGAGCTTGAACAACAACGGGTTTATTTTGTACATATGAAGCTTTTTGTTGCATATAAACAGGTTGTTGTTGAATGTAAGCAGGAGCCCTTTCAACCGTTACAGGTTGTTGGACAACAACAGGTTTTTGAACAACAACAGGTTGTTGAACGACAACCGGTTGACGAACCGTAATGTCACGTTGTACCATAACCGGATGTTCAACACGAACAGGATATTGACGAACAACCGGATATTGAACCTTTACCGGTGATTGTGTGTAAGAAATTGTTGTAACCGTACCCGGACAACTAACACCGGAACAGGCATCTTTCGGAAGCGGTTGTTGAGATGTAATTTCAGCCGGAACTTGACCTGTCGGTTGTTCAATTACGACCGGTTGTTGTGGAATATAGGCTGTCGGATGAACAACTTGTGTCGGTTGAGCAACAGGAGCCGGTTCTTGTTTGACTTCGGCTTGTTCAGCATTCGGAACATTGTATGTTACCGTATTTGTTTTAACGGAATTATCAATCGGATCCAAAGCTGTATAGCCATCCATAATCCGTTCATTTTGTTTGACATATGTTGTTTCCGTTCTTGAAACAACTTGTTCAGCTGCCTGTGCCATAACACTAACAGTCATCGCACTACACAATGTTGCAAAAGCAATTAAAGAAAATGTGTGTTTCATATTTTATTCCTCCAAACACTGGTTATCGTATAAAGTTTATACTTTTAAAAATCAAAAATCAAGCACTATTCGTTAATGCCTAATAATTTTTTATAAGAATCACGCAAAAACTCCGCTTCAGCCCGATCGGCAGGCGTCATTTTACGTAGCCGTAAAATTTGACGCATAACCTTTGTATCAAAACCGTTTCCCTTCGCTTCTGCAAATATCTCACGAACATCAGCACCCAGTTCTTTTCTTTCTTCTTCCAAGCGTTCAATTCGTTCAATATATGAGGCTAATTTGCCTCCATCCGCTTCCTGAATTTTTAATTCATCAGCCATTTATCCCTCCTTATTGCGAAACAACTCGTTTAACCGATACGGCAATCGCCTTATTCAAATCTGATTCAGAACATAAACCCAATGTAACCGGATTTTTCGGATGAATGTTATGAATGTTTTTATGTGTTTTTTCACGAATAGATGTAATCGTTGCTTTCGTTGTACGCAAGAGCTTAACAATTTGTGTATCCGAAATTTCCGGATGATTTTTAACAATCCAAGCAATCCCATCCGGACGATCCCCTCGTTTAGCATGGGAAACATATCTTGACCCTTTATTTAATAACCGTTCAATTTCCGGATTCACCGATAAAGATAGGGATGCTTTCGAATCTTGTTCACAACGTGTAATTTCATCTTGTGTTAATTGTCCGTTGACAATCGGATTAAAACCCATAATATTAAAGGCAACATCCCCATCGGCAATAGCTTGTATTTCCAATGTGTGCATACCACAAAAATCAGCGATTTGTTCAAATGTTAAAGATGTATTTTCAACCAACCAAACGGCTGTTGCTTTCGGCATTAACGGAAGTGCCATTTTCAATATCCTTTCATACAAAAAATTACGAATGAGGGCATTATATCAAATTTATTTTTAAAACGCAATAGATTTTATCAATAATTTGTTAATCATTATATTGTATGATAATATCGTATCTGTTTGTATGAAAGGATTTTATTGATGTTAAACAAATTGTTATTTTTAAGTGTCGGTTTGGCTTTTTTGGGCAGTTTAACAGCTCGTGCCGATATTTACGGCAGTGCCGGTGTCGGTGTTTCTTTAAATGACGGTTCCGTTACGCGCCAACAAATTGAAACAGCTTATGAAAACAGCCCTGTTTATTCGCTTGCTGTTGGATATGAACTACCGATACCGATTATTGATATTCGGGGAGAAATCGAATATTTGCATGTTCAACCCTCTGTCAAACAAGGGGCGGATATTCGTTTTGATGGTGCATTTGCCAATGCTTATGTTGATATTCCGTTGGTTCCGATTGTTGATCCTTATATCGGGGGTGGTATCGGTTATGCACGTTTTGACCACAAAAATACAACGGCATTACAAGGAATGGTCGGAATTGAATACGAAGTGCCGATTATACCGTTTGCTATTGGCGGTGAATACCGTTACATGAAAGTCAATGAAACCGGCGGCAAATGGGATTCTCCTTCCAAATTCCATTCGAATATTTTTATGATTAAAGGACGATATACATTTTAAAAAAAAAGCCGATTCCTTGCATATAAGGAATCGGCTTTTTTTTGTATCAATACGTTTAAGACTGTTCTTCTTTATAAGATAACACCATTTTGTTTTTCTTGAATGATAACGAATGAATGTCATACCATAAGATGTACATCGTGTTTTTGTTAAAATATACAAGCATGACTTCATTCCACCTTATTTGAAACCTGCCTATAATGTGTATCATGAAAGAAATGAGCAAACAATTTATCGGCCTAAGAATACAAAGTATTCGGCGAAACCAAAAAATAACACAATCAAAATTAGCAGAAGCATGCGAAGTTTCTGTTGAAGCCATATCCAATATTGAACGGGGCGTTAATTATCCGTCTTTTGAAAATTTAAAAAATATCTGTCGATTTTTAAATTGTCCTTTATCTGATATTCTTGATTTTACGGATAACGTCAGCAAAAAAAGATTAAATATGGAAACACGTTCCATCACAGCCATACGTCAATTATCGGATTCAAAATTAGAAGTTGCCCTGCGTATTTTGGAAGTTTTGTAATATAATCTTTGGTAACAGGGGAAACAAAATGCCTCCCCTGTTTGCATTGACTTTTAACAAGTAAAAGCATTTTTTGCCAAACCAGCCAAAGCCGTTTCTTTATAATCATCCGATAAATGTTTACCCGTTTCATACATGGTTTTAATAACACTGTCTAATGTAATAAGATGATTACCGTTTCCTCGTAAGGCTAATCGGGCAGCATTAACGGCTTTAACAGCACTGATAGCGTTGCGTTCGATACACGGAATTTGAACATACCCACAAACCGGATCGCATGTTAACCCCAAATGATGTTCCATTGCAATTTCAGCAGCATTTTCGATTTGTTGAATTGTCCCTCCCAAAGCAGCCGTCAATCCGGCCGCTGCCATAGAACTGGCAACACCGACTTCGCCTTGACATCCGACTTCAGCACCGGAAATAGAAGCATTTGTTCGATAAAGACTGCAAATCGCAGAAGCCGTCAACAAAAATTCACCAATACCCAAAGCAATATCGAATGGCGATTTTTTTGAAGCAAATCGTTCGTAATATCGCAAGACCGCCGGCAAGACACCGGCAGAACCCATGGTTGGAGCCGTAACGATTTGACCACCACAAGCGTTTTCTTCGGCAACCGCAAAAGCCCATAAGTTAATCCAATCAACAATCATCAACGGATCTTGGTCATTGTTATAAAATTTTTCTTCTAACCGCCTATATATAATAGGGGCTCGTCTGGGAATGCCCAACTCACCGGGGAGTTGCCCTTCTGTTACGGACCCACGCTCAATGGCTGTTTGCATAATTTTAACAATTTGTTCAATACGATAACGAATTTCTTTAAATGAATGATGAGCTTCTTCATTTTTCATAACAATTTCTGCAATTCGCATATTGTGATTCGTACATAATTGCATTAACTCAGCACAACTTTCAAACGGATACGGCACCGTATATTGAACGGTTTTGTTTTGACCTAACTCATCTTGACGAACCACTGTTCCGCCCCCGATTGAAAAGTAAATATCTTCCTTAATAAGGGTGTCATTTTCATCAAAAGCTTGAAATTTCATACCGTTTGAATGTTCCGGTAAAAATGTTTGTTTATCCAATAAAATATCTTTTTTGATTTGAAAAGCAATCGGAAAACGCCCATCTAAAATCAATTGACCGGATTGCTGTACTTGTCCGATATAATCCATAGACAAATCCATTTTATCAGCTTCCAATCCCATTAACCCGTAAACAACGGCATTCGGCGTTCCATGTCCAATACCCGTTAAAGCCAAAGACCCATACAACGTTATTAAAACCCGTTTAACAGGCGTTGATGATTGTTGCAACAAATCACGAACAAAGCGGGTTGAAGCCCGCATCGGACCAACTGTATGCGAACTGGACGGACCGATACCGATAGAAAAAATATCAAAAAAACTATGATACATGTTAAAATCCTCTATTCTTTAAACGTGCAAATAAATGCACTTGATGGATATAGATTAACCAATAAAGATTAACAATTTATTGACAGATTGTTGTTTGATAATAAAATAATAAATAAAATAGATTTTTGCTTGACTTTTACGCAAAAAAAAGGCAACTTGTCTAACGGATTTATGAAATGACTCAGAATGAAAAATCTTTCTGAATCGCTATTAACTTTAAAGAGAGTGCACATGAGTTTTAATGAAAAAACACTAAAAAACGTTGCCAATTTGGCACGCTTACGGTTTCCCGAAGAACAGGAAGCAAAATTTATGCAGGATATTAACGGTATTTTAACTTGGGTTGAAGAATTAAAAGAAGTTGATGTAACGAACGTTGAACCGTTGGTTTCGGTTTCACCTCGTAAAAATGCCGTTCGTCCGGATGTTGTAACAGTGGGCGAATTACAAAAAGAATTGATGGCAAACGCCCCGGAATCGGCTCACGGTTTCTATGTTGTTCCTAAAATGGTGGAGTAAAAAATGGTTTCAAAATTAACGGATTTAACAATTTCCGAAGCATTGGATTTATTAGATAAAAAAGAAATTTCTTCTGTTGAATTAACGCAGGCTCATTTGACGGAAATGGAACGTTCTACCGTTTTAAATGCGTACATTACACCAACGCCTGAACTCGCTTTAAAAACAGCCGAAGAATCAGATAAAAAACGCTTATCCGGTGAAAAAATCGGCCGATTGGAAGGGATACCTATTGCCAATAAAGATTTATATTGTACACAAGGTATTCGCACAACCGCCGCTTCTAAAATTTTATCAGAATTTGTTCCGCCGTATGAATCAACGGTTACACAACAACTGAAAGATGCCGGTACGATTATGTTGGGAAAAGTAAACACAGACCAATTTGCAATGGGCGGGTCAACAATGACCAGTTATTTCGGTGTTACCAAAAACCCATGGACGGATGAAAACGGTCATTACAATTTAGTACCGGGTGGTTCTTCCGGAGGTTCAGCTGCTGCTGTTGCTGCCGGTTTATGTATGGGTGCAACCGGATCTGATACGGGCGGTTCTATTCGTCAACCGGCTTCATTTTGCGGTATTACGGGGATAAAACCGACATACGGACGTTGTTCCCGTTATGGCATTGTTGCATTTGCTTCATCATTGGATCAGGCCGGTCCCATGGCTCGCAGTGTTAAAGATTGTGCCTTAATGTTACGGGAAATGGCGGGATTTGATGAAAAAGATTCAACAGTTGCAGATATCGCTGTTCCTGATTTTACACAGGCTTTAACAGGTGATATTCGGGGTAAAAAAATCGGAATTCCTCGTGAATATCGGTCTAAAGATTTAAATCCGCAAGTTGCTGCCGTTTGGGATAAAGGAATTGCCTTTTTGAAAAACGCCGGAGCAGAAATTGTGGAAATATCCATGCCACATACAAAATATGCCTTACCGGTTTACTATATCATCGCTTGTGCAGAAGCTTCTTCTAATTTAGCACGGTATGACGGGGTTCGTTATACAACACGAGTTAACGGTAAAACATTAAACGAAATGTATGAAAACACAAGAACAGACGGATTCGGTCCGGAAGTTATCCGCCGTATTTTATTGGGAACGTTTGTTTTGTCAGCCGGTTTTTATGATGCGTATTATATTCGTGCTCAACGGGTCAGACGTTTAATCTACAATGATTTTATTGAAGCATTTAAGCAAGTCGATGCAATTTTAGCACCGGCTGCTCCGACTACGGCATTATCTTATGACGAAATGAAAAACATGAAACCGGTTGATACATATTTAGGGGATGTATTTACAACACCCAGTTCATTAGCCGGTGTACCGGCATTGGCCTTGCCGATTGGTTTAGCTGACAACGGGCTACCTGTCGGATTACAGGTTATTGGTAAACATTTTGACGAAAACACGGTTTTCCAAGTTGCTCATGTGTTAGAAACACAAGCTCAATTTGACAAAAAACCTCATTATGTGAAAGGATAAACAATGACATATACAATTGAAGGAAAAACATCCGATTGGGAATTGGTTATCGGATTAGAGGTACACTGTCAGATTATTTCTAAATCAAAGGTTTTTTCGCCTTCGTCAGCTGTTTTCGGAGCCGAACAAAACACACATGTATCGTTTATTGATGCAGCCTTCCCCGGTATGTTGCCTGTTGTCAACGAAAAATGTATTGAACAATGCGTCAAAACAGGGATGGGATTAAATGCCGTCATTAACAAATATTCTCGTTTTGACCGTAAAAATTATTTCTATGCCGATTTACCGCAAGGATATCAAATCAGCCAATTATACCATCCGATTGTCGGTGAAGGATATATTGAAGTAACAACTTCGGAAGGCACACGTAAAATCGGTGTTGAACGATTACATTTGGAACAAGATGCCGCAAAATCCATTCATGATATGAGTCCGAATGCCTCATTCATTGATTTGAACAGATGTGGTGTCGGTTTGATGGAAATTGTTTCCAAGCCGGATATGCATTCACCGGAAGAAGCAGGCGAATATTTGCGTCAATTACGGGCAATTGTTCGGGCATTAGAAACATGTGACGGAAACATGGATGAAGGTTCTATGCGTTGTGATGTCAATATTTCCGTTCGACCGGTTGGTGAAACAACTTTACGTAATCGGGTAGAAGTGAAAAATGTCAACTCTGTCCGATTTGTAATGCAAGCAATTGAAATTGAAGCCAAACGTCAGATTGATATTTATGAAAACGGTGGTACAATTGACCAACAAACACGTTTGTTTGATTCTGTTAATTTAGAAACACGAGCCATGCGTTCCAAAGAAAATGCCAATGACTATCGTTATTTCCCCGATCCGGATTTATTACCAGTTATTTTAACGGATGAATACATTGAAAACATCCGTCAAAATTTGCCGGAATTACCGGAAGCCAAGAAAAAACGGTACATCGAAACAATGGGATTAACACCCTATGATGCTTCTGTTTTGACGGCTGACAAAGAAATATCACATTATTTTGAAACGGCTTGTCAAGGACAAGATGCCAAAAAAGTTGCCAACTGGGTTATGGGGGATTTATTCGGTTATTTGAATAAATCAAACTTAACAATTGTTCAAAGTCCTGTTTCCGCAGAAAATTTAGGGGCATTAGTCGGGTTAATCGGTGATGGTACGATTTCCGGTAAAATTGCGAAAGAAGTTTTTGAAATTATGACACAAACAGGTAAATCCCCTGCCGTCATCGTTGAAGAAAAAGGATTGAAGCAAGTATCCGATACCGGTGCCATCGAATCATTGATTGCTGATATTTTGGCTCAAAATATGGATAAGGTTGCTGAAATCAAAGCCGGTAAAGATAAATTAAAAGGCTGGTTTGTCGGACAGATTATGAAAGCCTCACAAGGGAAAGTTAATCCGGCATTAGCCAATCAATTATTGGATAAAAAACTCAGCGAACTTTAATAGCACCCGTTAAGAAAAAACGACAGATGGCATAATCTGTCGTTTTTTTTATTAAAAACTTGTACAAAAAAAAGACATGTGTTATAATACAAAGATGATAAAAGGAGAATTTGCATGCCTACTTCAAATAACACATATAATGACTAGCTCTATCAAGCTGTTTGTAATGGTCATATTGAACAAGCACGAGAATGTTTAGCAAATGGGGCAGACATAAATGGCTTCTACCATGGTCAACCGCTATTACGGCATGCAACAGAAACAAAAAATAAGGAAATGATTCAATTCTTGCTTGATAATCAAGCACAAAAACCACACAAAACAAGATGAAACAATATCGGTTGCCATTGCTCAAAATCAACAGAAAAAAGACGAATTTTGGTCAAAAAACTGGCAGTGGATTGTTGGGTTAATAACAGCTTTGGGAGCTGTTATAGGGGTAACGTTCCTAACTTCCAAGTATAAAAAACAATATAAGCAAGAACAAGCCCAAACAACACAATTGGAAAAACAAGTCCGCATGTTAGAAAACAAATTGGCTGATTTAACACCATCAGCATCCTCCGCCACTGAGAACCAATCCGTCTTATCAACTCACGCCAATCTTTTGATGCATGATTCCAATGTATTATACCCACAAACAAACAATGAACGGTCATAGGAAACGAATGTCAATAATAAAAAACAGATAAACCAAACATCTAATCAATCGGTGTTTATGTTTTAGATGAAAAACGTTGGTGATTTTTTTTGAACCGTTTCTTATAATAATGATTGATACGTTGCTGTTTTTTTGTTTTCTTATACAATGTCGGACTTGTTGAAACGGTATTTTCTTCATCAGGAATCGTTTCAATCAATTGACGATTTTCCAATTCTTCCAACAACCGAGCAACTGTTTTATACGGTGATTCACAAAATGATTCAACCGTAATATCGGCTTCACTATACAACGGATACCGTTCCGCAATCAATTGTTCCACAATTTTACGGTTATCCGCTGCCGGAACAAGGGGACGATGAGACCGTCCTTGTGTTCTTTTTGAAATAACATCTCCACCGGCTTTTAACCAAACGGAAACGGCTTTTTCTTTTGACAGTTGACGTGTTTTTGCCGACAAAAACGCATCTCCGCCGGATGATAAAACACACGGTTCCCCGTTTAACAAACGATTCATCATACGTTCTTCACCCAATCTAAATTCATCAATACCGAATTTAGCGAATAAATCCCGTATAGAACAGCCCATGCTTTTTTCAATTTCTTTATCGCTGTCAACAAACGGTAATTGTAATTTTTTAGATAAAATACGACCCAAACTTGTTTTTCCGACCCCCATCATACCGACCAATAAAATAATTTTGGGTTTTAGTAACTTTCGTTTCATGTTCTTTTCTTGACATTCTGTAATAAAATAGAGTAATAATAAAACATCATAGCAGTTATTATTTGTTTTGTCCAGTAAAAGGAAACTAAAAATGTTAAACAAATCGGAAAAAAGTCATTTTTTTATTAAAATACTCCTTCTTTTGGTCATTGTCTTTTTTGTTGCAATGGCTTTTGTTCAACCGAAACCTGTTATTGAACAGGTGGAAAAACCATATGTCATAATATCTCATGCTCAATAAAAAATACTTTTCTGTTTTATTATCCGGCATACTTTTTTTTTCAATGAACGGATATGCAAATTCGTTGGAAAATACGGATGTTGTTGTTGAAACTTTACCGGCTTTAACATCAAATACAATAGGAACTCGTTCAACGACAAATGTTCATTTATGGTCCGGTACATCGGCTCATCAATTAACAAAATTATTTAATCAAATTGCACATAGCAATTTAACGCCGGCAGAAATGCAATTGGTAACACATTTATTGACATTAGATACCAGTGGTAGCATTACAACAGATTTTGATCAAACACATGCGTTAGCTTTTTTAGAAGAACGATTAAATGTTTTATTCAAATTAGGGGCATGGAATGATGTTCTTGATATTATTCGTTTGTTGCCCGAACAAGATGTGACGGAACGGATTTTTCAAATAAAAGTCGAAACGCTTTTAATGAAAGGCGATATAAAACAAGCCTGTACTTTAATTGATGAAAAAACATCGGATACAACTTACGATAAAATACGAATCAGTTGTTTTTTAGCACAAGAAGCAAAAAACAAAGCCATTTTGGCATATGATATTTACCAAGAAAATACACCGGATAATCAATCTGTTTTTGCGTTATTATCTGAAAATGTACTACGGGAAATTCCAACTTCACTACCCGAAAATATTGTATTGGAACCGCATGATGTTTATTTGTTTTCGTTAGCTAAAAATGTGACCATTGATTGGGCCAAACAAACACGGGGTGTCAAAATGACATTAGTTGACTTGCCGACAACGGATATTCCGTTACGGATAACTTTGGCTGAACAAATCGGATTAGACGCAGAAGCGATGAAAAAAATTTATCGATTACCGCTGTTTAATCCTGATTTAAATAATCATGCCGTTAAACGAGCCTATTTACATCAACAAATTTTAAATACACATGATAACGAAACAAAAGTTATTTTGATTAAGGAATGGCTTGATTTAATTCGAAAAGACGGATTATTTATATCTTTGGCACCGGTTATTGCCGATATTTTCAATCAATTGAAAGCAACGGCCGATTATGTTGATATAGCTTATGATGCAGTTCAAGCTTACGCATTAACGGATAATCTTGCTATGGCAGAACCGTGGCGGTCTGTTTTAAAAGATAGTTCCCTTGCCATCCATCAAAAACAATTTTTCATGCTCACACCGATTTGGCAAACATTAGGTGGGGGGTACCCCTATAATTTAGCGGAAAAAATGCAACAATATTGTGGTATTCGTCCGTTATCTGTTTGTAATAAAATGAAATTATTTATTGATTCCGACCTTTATGAAACGGAACAATCCAGTCAACCGCAAGGTGCTTTTTTATTCACACAATCTCAAAAAACAACCCGTTTGGGAGAAACATTACTTCAAGGTATTCTTGATATTCATGCTCAACAAGATTTAGACAGAACATATCAGTTTATTAAAGAAGTTGCTCAAAAAGACACACGCAACAAACTCTTAGTCGAGGGTATGATTTTTAACCCCTAACCTTTGATTGAAAGATGTATGATGAAAAAGAAAAATACAAGCGGTGTATCAAAATATATTGTTTCTTTTTTGGAAATGATGACAGCTGAACGAGGGGCATCTCAACGAACAATAGAAGCCTATCAACGAGATTTAACGGATTTGTACGGTTTTTTAACGGCACACAATATTCGTTTGGAAAAAGCAAAAACATCCGATTTGCAAGATTATATGCGAACAATTGCTCAACAGGCTATGAGTGCTAAAACACAGGCTCGGCGTTTATCGGCCATTCATGAATTTTACCGTTTTTTATATTCAGAAGATATGATTAAAAAAAATCCCTCTGATTATGTTCAATCACCCAAAATCGGTAAATCATTACCTAAATATTTAACGGAAGAAGACATCACTTTGTTAATTGAAACGGCTCAACAAAAAGACGACCGTTTATATGTTATGTTGGAAATTTTATATGCTTCCGGCATGCGTGTCAGCGAACTGGTCGGATTGCCTCTGTCTGCCGTTACGCAAGACAATAAAACAATTTCAATCATTGGAAAAGGTAACAAAGAACGACTTGTCCCGTTAAATGATTTGTCTCGAAAAGCATTAGATAAGTGGTTGCTTTTACGTGAACTGAAATTAAAAAGAGGACGTATTTCAAAATGGTTATTCCCATCATACGGGAAAGAAGGACACATAACACGGGACGGATTTTTTAAAGCATTAAAAACAATTGCTTTGTGTGCCGGCATTGATGTATATAAAGTATCTCCTCATGTTTTTCGTCATTCTTTTGCCAGTCATTTAATTGCACATGATGCTGATTTAAGGTCTGTTCAGAAAATGTTGGGACATGCTGATATCGCTACAACGGAAATTTATACGCATATTTTACAAGATAGATTAAAAAAGACGGTTGAAAAATCTCATCCTTTGGCGTATAGTAGCAAAAAGGATTCATTATGAAGATTATAAACAAATATATATTAAAGCAATTGATTATCAGTTTCTCCCTTGTTTTGGTGGGGATGATTACACTGGTTTGGTTAACACAATCTTTACGCATGATTGAAATGATTGTGACAAAGGGTGTGTCTTTTCGTGTTTTTATGGAAATGACCTTGTTGGTATTACCGAATTTCATTCAAATTTTATCACCGTTAGCCTTTTTTGCCGTTATTTTATTTATTTTTACCCGCATGCAATCTGATAAAGAATTGATGGTTATGCAAGCAATCGGTATGTCAAATGCTCAAATTATGAAACCGGTTATCTCAATGGCTCTTGTATTAACGTTTTTCGGATATATAATGACACTTGTTTTAATACCGTCATCATACGAAAAATTAAATGAATTGCGGTGGAAAGTTCGAAATGATTTATCTCATTTACTGTTACAGGAAGGACAATTTAATTCTTTCAGCAACGGATTGACTTTGTATATTAAGGAACGGTTAAGTGACGGGTCTGTTCGAGGCGTCATGGCATATGATGCCAAAAATCCCGAAAAAGTTTCTTCATTATTTGCCGAAACCGGCGTTATTTTTCAAGGAAACGGTGGTTTTCAACTGGTGTTTAACAAGGGAACACGTCAAGAATATACGCCCAAAACAAAGGAATTTTCCATTTTAAAATTCGACAGATATACGATGTGGTTTAACGATAAAAAAAATGTCGGAGAAGAACGTAATTTAAATGCTGCCGAATATTCTTTGAAATATTTATGGTCTGTTAAACCTGATGAAGCCCCGACACCGGCTCAATATCGTAAATACAAAGTTGAAATTTTAAAACGATTAACAAAACCGTTATACAATATTACATTTGCCTTTTTGGCATTATTTGGTGTTTTGGCACCCTTTTATAACAGACGGGGACAAGTCAGTCGGGTTAATTTTGTCATTTTATCGGCCTTATTGATTCAATCGTTGAATTTGGGTTTTGAAAATTTAGCAACAAAAAATTTAATTTTTACCCCCTTATTATTTATAAATGTCCTATTACCGATTATTTTGATTTATTGGCGTATGTCAAAAAAAAGACAGGGGCATTTTAACCGAAAAACAGCTGTTTTGATTGCCATATTTTTAAGCGGTTTAATGGGAGTAAGTATGCCGGCTTCGGCTCAAATCAAGGTTGACCCCCAAGTTCATTTTGAAAAAGACAAACCGGTTAATTTTGAAGCAGACACATTTTCATACGATAAAAAAAATGATATTTTAACGGCTTCGGGTGATGTCATTATTGACCAAAACGGTACAATTATTGAAACGGATATATTCCATTTTCACCGTCAAACAAATCAAATTATAATGCCTGATAACGTAACAATACGCACACCGGACGGAACGGTTACGCAAACACAAAATGTAACATTTAATGCTGATATGAGTGAAGTTATCGGTGAAGCGATTGTTATGCGTTTATACGAAGGGTCATTATTGACTTCAAAACGTTTAAAAAGAACGGATAATGGTGAATCTTTATATTTAAAACGAGTTGCTTTTACCCCTTGCAGTACTTGTGGCGATGAAAAACCGTTATGGAAAATCAGTGCTCATAACTGGAAACATGATGTCCCTGAAAAGGAAATGATTTTCACACATTCTTTTTTTGAAATTAAAGATATTCCCGTTTTCTATTTTCCATATTTAAATGTTCCTGATTTTACCGTCAAGCGTAAAAGCGGTCTTTTATCTCCCGGTTTTTCGCATGGTAACGAAATGAAACAAGGAATTACTTTACCGTTTTTTATCGATGTAGCCGATAATCAAAATTTAACGGTTGAACCGACTTTTTCAACATCACATGACCCGTTGGGTATTTTTGAATATGAAGGATTTTTTAATCATTCATCAGTTCAATTACAAGGGAGCGGAACCCGTGATGATGACGGTTCAAAACAGGGGCATATTCGGGCTAACATTCAATATGATGTGAATGATGATTGGCGTTTAACCGGACAATTTTATCGCACGTCAACGGATACATATTTCAGACGCTATAATTTACCGAATGTCAACACATCGCAGGCTTATTTGCGGTCTTTTGTAACGGCTGAACGGTTTGGCACACAAAATTATTTTAATTTTACGGGTTATTCATTTCAAAATTTATGGCAACAAGTTGATCAAAAATCCATTCCTGTTTTTATTCCGACATTGGATTATACGTTTATATCCGATCCGCTTACAACAAACGGTCTGTATGCTTTTTCAAATATAAATGCAGCCATGTATAACAATCGTGAACGGTTTAAATCGGAAAGGTTATCGTTAACTCAAGGACTATTCTTACCTTATATATCTCGCTGGGGCTTTGATATTGATTTAAAAGCGACCGTTCGAGGCGATATGTATAATATTGATACGGGAAAATACGGTATTGAAAATCATCCGACTGATGATACATATGATACGAGCCGATTATTTCCGATGGCGTCTGCTAAAATCAGTTATCCGTTCGCCAAATATACAAAAAACACAACACAGGTTTTGGAACCGATTGTGATGGTTGTTACTTCTCCCGTTGACGCCAAAAATGACAAAATACCGAACATTGACAGCACGGATATTGATTTTGACGATACCAATCTATTTTCAGACAATCGTTTTGTCGGACATGACCGTATTGAAACGGGTACACGTATTAACTATGGTGCCCAATGGTCATTATATGACAATCAAAATCGGTCAGTTTCGTTCTTGTTTGGTCAATCATACCGTGTTTCCAAAGATAAAGAAATTGATGCTATTTTAGGAACGGAAAATCATTATTCTGACTATGTCGGTCGTGTCCAAATGGATTACAATATGCTGTCTATGGCTTATCGGTTTCGATTGGATAAAGATACGTTGGAACCGAAAAAAAATGAAATTACATTTGTGGTTGGGAACGAACCCTTGCGTTTAGGAATTGATTATACCAAATTAAAGGCTATCAGTTTAGCTGATACATTTTATGATGAACGGGAAGAAATTTTGTTTTTCGGGTCATCTCGACTGAGCAAAAAATGGAATTTGTCCGGTTACTATCGCTATAACATGACAAAACAAGATAAAGGTCCTGTCGAATACGGAACAATGCTTCGATATGATAACGACTGTACGGCTGTTATTTTTGATTTAAGTCGTTCGTTTACGGAAGACAGAGATTACAAAGGAGATACGTCTTTTGTTGTTAAATTTGAATTAAAAACATTGGGACAAATGTAAAGAGGTCTGACAAATGACAAAAAAGGGATTATTACTAACGGGTTTTATTGGTTGTCTTTTATTGACAATGCCGGCTTACAGCGGTCAAATTGTCGCTGTTGTCAATGATGAACCCATATCACGATATGATGTTGAAGCCCGTGCAAAATTGATAGCTGTTCAACGGGCAGAGTATTTGAGCAACAAACGAAAAGCAGAATACGTAAAAGAAGCATTGGAAGATGTTGTTGATGACAAAATTAAAATAGCCGAGGCAACCCGTCAAAATTTAACGGTTTCTGACAAAGAAGTGGAGCAAGCAATTGCTCATTTAGAAAAGCAAAACGGTTTGTCTGCCGGCGAAATGAAAAACATGTTGGCTAAAAACGGTGTTCCTTTGCGTATTTTAGAAGAACAAATTAAAGCTGATTTAATGTGGGTACAAGTGTTACAACGACAACAAGGGGGCGTATCAGAAGTCACTTCGGCTGAAATTGATAAAAAGAAGTCTCAAATTCGGCAAAAATTACGTGAAGAAGAATTTTTTGTTTTTGAAATTGTTGTTCCACAAAAAGAAGATGCCGAAAAATGTTATGCAGAATTACAAAACGGTGTTGATTTTGACAAAGTTGTTCAAAAATATTCTCGTGCAAAAACAGCTAAAAACGGGGGCGAAGTCGGATGGATTAAAAGCAATCATTATTCTTCCGAAATAACGGCTGTTTTACGTCAAATGAATATCGGTGATTTATCCGTTCCGTTGAAAACAAAAAATGGGTATTTATTATTATTGTTACAAGATGCCAAGAAACCGATTTTAACAGATACAATTGATGTTTGGGAGATGGCTCAAATGGCTATGCCGACACAACAAGCCATTCAATTTGAAAAAGAAATTACGGCCTTAAAGACATGTAAAACATTTTCGGATTTTGCAAAAAAATATGCTATTCCCGAATCGGTTAAAACGGGGGCTGTTTCTCCCGAACAGTTGCCGGCAGAATTAAAAGAAATTTTACAAACGCAACCTGTCAAAAAATTGGTTGGTCCGATACGAGCACAAGACACGGATATTTTCTTTATGAAATGTCGGGTCAGTCAAAAAAATGTTCTTCCGGATGATGATGTAATTAAAGCACAAATTGAAAATGATAAAATGGAAGCCTTATCGGAAAAATTATTAAAAAACGCCAAACGGTTTGCCGTTGTTGAATATAAATGAGGTAAATATGACACAAGAAGACATTCAAACACGCATTATTGACGGTAAAAAATTGGCCGCACGCATTGAAGCTGATTTAAAAGAAGAAATTAAAACATTTAATCGAAAGTTAGGAATGGCCGTTATCTTGGTCGGCGATAATCCGGCCAGTCTGGTGTATGTCAATCACAAAAAAAAGGCAGCAGAACGGCTGGGAATTGATGCACAAATTTATCATTTGTCCCCTGTTATGACACAAGATGCTTTGGTATCTTTTATTCAAGAATTAAATGCAAATAAAACCGTTGACGGTATCATTGTTCAATTGCCGTTACCCAAGCATTTTGACGAAAATGCCGTTATTGAAGCCATTGATCCGAATAAAGATATTGATGGATTACATCCGCTTAACATGGGTCGATTATTTATCGGGCAACCGCATTTAATTGCCTGCACACCCTTGGCTTGTTTACGTTTGCTAAAAGAAGTTTATTCTGATTTAGTCGGAAAGACGGTTGTTGTTGTCGGTCGTTCACGGTTGGTCGGAAAACCGGTTTTACAATTGCTGTTAAATGAACAATGTACTGTCATTCAAACTCATTCAAAAACAAAAGATTTAGCCGGTATTTGTCGAACAGCGGATATTATTATATCAGCGACCGGAACGGCAGGTTTAATTCGGCGTGATTTTGTTAAACAAGGAGCTGTTCTGATTGATGTCGGTATCATTCGAACGGCTGATAAAAAAATAACAGGAGATGTTGCTTTTGATGAAATGATGGGGCATGCTTCTGCCGTTACGCCTGTTCCGGGGGGTGTTGGTCCGATGACGGTTATGATGTTATTATCAAATGTCGTTCAAGCCTACAAAAACAATCACTTAAAAAAATAAATACCAATTATCAAAAATACGTGTGCGAGGCAGAATTATTCTGCCTTTTTGTGATAAATATTAGTGAATAAATATCAAATTATGACATTCAACGCTATAAAAAAAGAACTGACTTCATCAGACAGTTCTTTTATGAAAGATAACACATAACTTTATCGTGTATGCGAATGATTATTTTGAGCAAGAGGCCCTTGTTCATTTGACTGAGGGTGTTCAGCCTCTTTCAGTTGTGATTTTAAACTACGTTCATCCGTTTTTGTTGCTTCGACAATAGACCGTTGTTGTTCGGTTGTCAGATTCAAATCTTTTAAATGAACAGATGTTTGAAGTGTTAAATCACGAATGCCCAGTGTATTGCCATCCGCCTGTTCTTGAACTTGAGCCATGCGTAACTCTTGTACTCGGGCTTGCAATTCTTCAATTTGTTTATCCGTAAACCCACGGTCTTTCAATTCACCAACCGTTACACCTTTTAAAATTTCTTTCCGTTCAGCATTATTTCCTTCCCATTTTTTCATGAGCATATCGGCTTCTGCTAATTCGTCTTTGCTCATACCCCCTAATACTTCAGGTGCAAATCTATCCCATATTGTCGGTTTATTTGGTTTAAAACTTAAATATTCCTGACGTGCATGAAATTGATCATAGGCTTCGATTTCCTGATAAGAAGCGCCACCTAATTCTGTCGGCATAAAACGTTCCCATAAATTCGGACGCATAGGTCGACCGTATTTTTGCCGGTAATGTTGCTGATAAGCAATAACGCCTTCTTTCGGCCATCCGCCTAACCATGTCGGCATACGGCGTTGCCACCAATTAGGATATTCATAATGATTCGCCGCAGCATTTGCTTTATAAACAGCTTGTATTTTTTCAAAACTCCATCCCCCTAGCCATGTCGGGGCATATTTTTGCCAAGGATTAGGTAAAAGAGCCTTTCCGTCCTTATTTGAGGCTTTCATATCAGCCAATTCTTTTTTTAATTCTTCTGCTTTTTCAGCTTCTTCTTGATGAGCGGCTTCTTCTGCATCTGCTCGTTCTTTGGCTTCTTGACGGGCTTTTTCTTCCGCTTCTTGGCGTTTTCTTGCATCTTGTTCGTTCGCTTGTTGTTCTGACATGCCAATCTCCTTACTAATAGACAATACCAATTTGAATAATGATATCATAAGTCATTATTATTGTCAATTAAAAACCATCAAAAAAAACCGTTTGGAATTTTTCCGAACGGCAAAAATAAAAAGACAGCAAAATCAACGTGTTATCTTCTAAAAATGTGTCAAAAAAACGTCCCTTTTTTTGACATAATATTTTAGATTTATTTCGTTGTCAACTAAAATTT
>JAFTSJ010000018.1 GCA_017467335.1 Alphaproteobacteria bacterium | reverse complement strand
TTAACAATATCGTTTGCCCGATATTTATCCATGGCAAAAGAATACCCAAAAATCCCACCGGCTGATAAGACCCCAATTACCGCCAAAACGCCCAGTATTTCCACCATACTGCGTCCGGTTTCAGCTGTTTTTTGTTTAAAATATCCGTTTAAAAAAGCGTTTAAAATATTCATAAAGCCCTCACTGCAAAAATTAACAAAATCAGACAGTTATTTTTCAAAAATGTGTCAAAAAAACGTCCCTTTTTTGAACGCTTTTTTTTGGCAAGGGTTACACTTTTTTAAAAACAAAAAAATCACGAAAAATCAAATAATTATAAATTTTAGTTGACAATGAAATAAATCTAAAATATTATGTCAAAAAAAGGGACGTTTTTTTGACACATTTTTAAAGTATAATATATTGATTTAGCTATATTTTTATTTTGACTGTTTGGAAAAATTTCAAACGGTTTTTTTTACGAAAATTGAAAGCGTTTGGAAGCTTTTTATTAAATAAATTCAATTATTTGTGCTGATTTTGCAAATACAGCACAAAATAATAATTACTAATGCGTTGTTTTAGTCATGAATGTTGTTGTTTTGCGGAATAATATGTTTTCTTTGGGCGAATCGTTCTGCAATTTCTCTGCGTTCTAAGTCTGTTATTAAGTGGGGTAAATGACGCAGACGTTTAACGGAATTAGATAATGATTTATCTAATTGTTCCAACATAAAGATACGATAAGGAACATCATCGCCTTTTAATTGACAATGTTCAACAACATCAAAATAGCGTTGACGAACAGTTGGATCAATCAAAATAGGAGGTAAATTATGTTGCATAAGTAAAGTATTCATAATCAATCGGGATGTACGACCGTTACCATCTGTAAATGGATGGATAGAAACTAAATCTAAATGGAATTTAAAAGCTTTTTCCAGTTTATCAGTGATTTTATTATTACGTTCAATCATTTCTGTCATCAATGTCGGAACTTTTATATAGTTTGGTAAAACGACCTGTGAGTTAGAAAAACGAACCTTAATTTGACGATATTTACCGGCTCTGTCCGGTTCAGATGGCATTAACGATTGATGTAAATCTAAAATAAATTTTTCCGTAATCGGAGCTTGTGAATTTTCCATGGCAAATTGAAGACATTTTTCAAAACTATCTCCAATGGCTTTTGTTTCAGTATGATAAACGGATAAAATTTGTTTTTTTTCATCTGGAATAATTGTGCCGGATAACCGCATATTCATTTCTAAACTACTGTATGAATGAACTAATTCTTGCGAAATCCAATTCCAAAATTGACCAATATCATAGCAGTTATTATATAACTTCATGTATGAAGACATTTTACGTTGAATGCGTCGACGTAATAATTTGATTTTACGAGGCGTTTTTGAACTTTTTGTTTCTTGTTTCGACCGTTTGGGCGTGGCAACAGTTTGAACAGGTGTTGGCACATGTGGTTTGTTTTTTTGAGCAATATAGGCGTGCAATTCTTTTTTTACAGCTTCATGCGTTACTAAAAGTTGGCGCCGAACGGGAGCTTCTAATAATACGAATCGTTTGTGTTTTTCTTCAACCGAAATATGTGGGTCTGTAAAAAACGAAATTAAATCATCTGTTAAAATAGTTTCATTCATAAAAAAACTCCTTATTTATATGACTGTTATTGTATCACACAATCTTATCA
Organism: Alphaproteobacteria bacterium; assembly: GCA_017467335.1. Lineage (GTDB taxonomy): Bacteria > Pseudomonadota > Alphaproteobacteria > CAAHEQ01 > UBA3637 > RGIG4140. Next base: position 33,069 of record JAFTSJ010000018.1, on the reverse strand, counting down.
AATTCAAGTGTTTTTTTAAAAAGTTTGACATAAAAATTTCAAGCATGTATAAGTTGATAAGCGAAAGGGCATTTTTAAAATACATATACTGTTATTAAAAAAGACTTGAAAATAAATCAACGACATGGTTATAATACCGTCATGCGATATTTAAAAAATTATATTTTCGGAATTATTTTGTTATTAAGTGCTTGTTCGTCAAATCAGAATTTAACACTTAACATTGTTCATACAAACGATTTACATTCGCATTTATTACCGTTTAATGATTATGCGGATTGTACCTTGAACAGTTCGGAATGTTTGGGTGGTTTTGCTCGTATCACCACTTTTTTGAAACAGGAAAAACAAAATCAAAATACCCTTATTTTAGATGCCGGTGACCGGTTTACGGGAACTTCTTTTTATGCTTTGACAAAAAGTCAATATCTGTTACCGTTGTTTCAAAAGATGCCGTATGATGTGGTTACTTTGGGAAATCATGAATTTGACGATAATTTATCGGAAACGGAAATGTTTTTATCAAATTGGGGGATTCCTGTTGTTGTTTCGAATATGGTTATTCCACCTTCGGAAACATTGTCACAAATTGTAAAACCGTATGTTATATTGGAACGTGGAAATCGCAAAATTGGTGTGATTGGGTTGTTGACAACGGAAACGAATGTTATGAAACCATCTCAAATTACAATAACGGATATAGATGAAGCCTTGTCACATGCCATTCAACAATTGAAACAAAATCGAGTTGATATTATTGTTGTTTTATCTCATATCGGGCTGGATGAAGATAAAAAAATTGCTGAAAAATTTCCTGATATTGATGTTATTGTTGGGGGACATTCTCATTCTTTATTAAGTAATGATACGCAACAAATTCATCGGGTGGATGACTATCCGATTGTGCGTAATAATGGTAAGACAGTTATTGTGTCAACCGGTAAAGGAGGGCATTTTGTTGGAAAATTATCAGTTGAATTTGATGCAGACGGACACATTGCTTCGTACCAAGGAGATACCGTTTCGATGTCTTATCAAATTAAAAATGATATATCGGCTTATCAAACGATTGTAGAGGCTGAAAAAAAACTGAAACATATTTTAAATAAAGAAATTGCCTTTATTCAACAAGATTACGGTTTTACAACCGATACAAATTATTGCAGTGAAAATTGCTTTATCGGAGAATATGTTGCAACCCAATTACATCGAGCTTATCCGATGGTTGATGGTGTTTTTTTGAATGCCGGTTCTTTTCGGCGGGGATTAAAACGGGGCATAGTACGATATCAGAATTTAATTGAAGTTTATCCTTATGATAACGAGGCTGTTTTGGTGGAATTGACAGGCTCGGAATTGAAATCATTTTTAGAGCATGGTCTTTCTCGGTATCAATTAAAAGATAAAACAAATGAACTGCTTCAAGTTGCCGGTATCAGTTATATGTTTTCTGCGACTGATAAAAAAATCCGCTTTGTTTATATAAACGGTAAACCGATTGATTTAAACCAAAAATATATTTTCTTAACGTCTCAATTTTTGGCCGATGGCGGAGATGATTATCCTGTTAAATCATATAGAAAAACAGGTCAGACGATTCGAATGATTTTACAAAATCAAATAATAAAGACGCCGGATGTCATACGTCAAAATACCGTACAGATAAAGTAATCGATTTGCATAAAAAATCCTTGTATCTGTTGAAAAAATATGTTACATGTACTTCATATGGATTTTTGAGTGTTTTTATCTGATAAATTATATAATTCATCGGGTGTTTTTTTGTGATTTTAACATTCTTTTTTATCCTACTTTTTACCAGTTTTTCGGCATACGCATATATTGATCCGGCAACGGGTAGTGCCTTTTTTTCTGTCTTTATGGGCATTATTTCATTTTTTATTTGCGGTTTTTATTTTTTGGTGGACCGATTTTTTTTGGTGCCGGCTTTGTTTCGTAAAAAAATTCAATCAGTTGATATTATTTTATATTCGGAAGGTAAAAAATATTGGCGTTTATTTCAACCGATTTTAGCCGAATTGGATAAACGAGGTATTAAAGCCGTATTTTATACATCTTCATTAGATGACGGATGTTTTAATCAGACATATCAACACATTAAGTGCCAGTATATTGGTGAAGGTAACAAAGCCTATGCCAAATTAGCATTTGTTCGTGCCAAAATAGTTGTGATGACAACGCCCGGACTTAATGTTTATCAATTAAAAAAATCAAAATACGTGAACAGATATGTTCATATTTATCACGCATTGGCTGATTGTTGTTCATATCGGTTATTTGGTACCGATTATTATGATACATTATTGATTGCCAATCATGAAAACATGAAGTACGTACGTGATATTGAAGCCAAAAGACATTTACCTGCCAAAGAATTAGTTGTTGTCGGGGAAGTTTGGTTGGATCAGCTCAAAGAACAAATCGATTCATTTCCAATGGTTCAAAGTGATAAAAAAACGGTTTTGTTGGCGCCGACTTGGGGTAAAGAATCTTTGTTAACAAAATTTGAAAATCAGATTATAGATATTTTATTACAGGCCGATTATACAGTTATTATTCGTCCGCATCCTCAAATGAAAACGGATAATCCGGCTTTGTTATCTGTTTTAGAAAATCGATATAAAGATAATTTAAACGTTATATGGGATTATCGTGTGTCAGCCGTTGAATCTATGGTGCAATCAACTGTTTTAGTGTCTGATTTTTCAGGAATTATTTTTGAGTATGCCTTTTTATTACATAAACCGGTTTTTATTGTTAATAAAAATTTGAATTTAGAACAATATGATGCGTCTGATTTATCTTATTTAACATGGCGATATACGGCTTGGGAAAAAATAGGGCAGTGTCTTGCCGATGATGAAATAAACCGCTTGCCGAATATGATAGAACAAGTTATCAAACAACAACACATTACACAACAGATTATTGAAACATCCAATTTATATTGGGAAGAACAAGGATGTGCAACACACAATATTGTTAATTATTTGGAAAATAAACTCAGGGATATAACGGCATGCTAGATTCGATGTTTTATCTTTTTATTCAACCGTTGATTTATTTAATTTCTTTATTTGTAGAAGTTTTTTTTCCGATTTTATCGATAAATTCATTTGTCGGGATTGTGTTAGTGAGTATATTCATTCAAATCATTTGCACGCCGATTTATCAAACGGCACAAAAATTTATCGAAAAGGATAATATAAAAAAAGCTCAAATGAAATGGCGTATTGATACCATTATAAAACACTTTTCCGGTCAGGAACGGCGGATGTTGTTGAATACGTATTATCGTCAAAATCAATTTAATCCGTTGTTATCCGGTTTTAAAAATTCATTTATTATTTTGATTCAAGTACCGTTTTTTTTAGCAGCTTATTATGTTTTTTCACGAGCAGGAACCCTTTTCCAAAGCCCTGTTTTTAATCAAATTAACGAATCGTTATCCATATTTGATGTATCAATTAACGTATGGCCCGTTTTGATGACATTCGTTAATATTGTATCTGTTTTTGTATTTTTGAAAAACAGTACCATCATAACTCAATTAAAAGCCTGTCTTTTGCCGATTGTATTTTTGGTTTTACTTTATCAGGCTCCGTCAGAAATCGTTATTTATTGGTTGTTAAACAATATTTATTCTCTGTTACGCAATATTCGTCTTTATTTAAACAGATATTATAAAGCATCATTTTTGACTTTTATCATGGCAGGTATCGGATTGGCGTTGTGTGTTAATGATACAACAGCTTCTGTTACGTTGATTGTTGTTTTAATTGGATTGGGTTTATTATGTTATGGTATTAAAAAAATGTTTTTGTTACAAAAGACAAGCAACGTAACTATACGGATATGTATCGGATGGGGATTATTGTTAATGGCGTTATACCATCAACCGATTTTACCGTTGTTTTTTCTTTTTATCTTGTTTCAACTGATACGGATTGGGTATGTTATTTTTCAAAAATATAAAATTCCAACATATTCTGTCAAAACGGTTTTATGTATCGGATTGATGATAAGTTGTTTGTTGGGTTTTGTCATTCCGGTAACGGTTATGGCTTCATCGGTTGTTGATTTTTTAGTTTATGCACCGATTATGACAATTATTCGTTTACATTTTTTGACTTGTATCGGTTGTTTTGTGTTAATTCCGTTATGTATTTTTTATTTATTGTCATCACACCAACGCCCGCTTTTTTGTTTTTCCTTGGGTGTGTTGCTTTGCTTTATTATTATCAATTGGTTATCATTTAATCCGCCAACGGGAAATGTTTCCGTTTTTATGATATTTAGTTTATTTTTTAAATTCCCTGTTACTTATATGTTGTTGATAAAAGGTGTTTTATTGGGAATTGTTGCTGTTTTTGTATGGATGTTGGTATCTTTATTAAAAACAAAAATCAAGGTGTTATTGGTGTGTTCATTTAGCGTGTCATTGCTTGTGTTCGGATTTAAAATGAATCATTCGATACAAGAACAAGTAGAGGCGTATGCTCGCAATAAAAATAAAAACGTAACGGAATATGTATTTGAATTAAGTACAAATCAACCCAATGTTATTATTTTGTTTTTAGACCGTGCTATTTCATCATTTTTCCCGCAAATTATAAATGAATATCCGAAATTAAAAGATATTTTTTCCGGTTTTACATTTTATCCGAATACGGTTTCTTTTGCTCGGCAAACACTTTATTCTGCACCATCTTTATTAGGTGGTTATGAATATACGCCGTTACGTTTACAAAAAGACACAACTCATACGATGCGTGAAAAATACAATGAGTCTGTATCGGTATTACCGTTTTTATTCAAAAAAAACGGATATGATGTTTTTATTAACTGGATTCCTTTTTTAAATTACGAAGATTTTAATCAAGGTGAGATGTTTACACAAGCAGGAATATCTTATCAAGGACCATACAACAAGACAACGTTTGTTTTAGAGGATGTGTCAAAAATTAAACGGGTTTTATTTCATAACTTGTTTTATTTTTCTTTATTAAGTGTGGCACCGGAAATTGTTCATGACAGTATTTATCGTTTATATGCCGAATCATTTTTAAACAAGCAAGATTATGATGCAAAATTTGTTCATTTATACGATACGAAACAACACTATGATTTATTAAAAAATATCAAAGTTCATGTAAAAGATACAACTCAACCGTCATTTATTTTACATTACAATTTATTGGCTCATTCACCTGCTTTTTTAACGAAAGATTATACAATACCCAATACTCCGGAAGAAGAAGTTAAAACATTGCCGAATATGTATATGCCCGGTATTGTTCAACATTACCAAGTAAATATGGCCTCATATAAATTGATTGCCGAATTATTGTTGAAATTAAAAAAACAAGGTGTTTATGATAATACAAAAATTTTGATTATTTCCGATCATGGATACGATATTCCTGTTCCTTCGGAAATTGATAAGGATTTAATTCATAATTCAGCATTATTATTGGTTAAGGATTTTAATCAAACCGGACCGATTAAAACAGATAAAACATTTATGACAACGGCCGATGTTCCGTTGTTAAGTGTTCAAAATGTTATTGATAATCCCAGTAATCCTTTTTCACATCAAAATATAAATCAGAATGATAAAGCAAATGGTGTTGATATTATTTGTAGTCCGTTATCGAAGTGGCACCCTCGACATTGGGATAATGTGAATCGAACCAATTTATATACACCGGAAGATAACATACAATTTATACACGTTGAATCAGATGGTATTTTAAATAAAAAATTAACAGATTTTAAGATAATTGACAGTCAGGAGAAGGAGACAGAGACAAAATGATAAAAGTATATGTTGGTATGAGTGCAGATTTGTTGCATCCAGGTCATTTAAATATCATTAAACATGCCCGACAATATGCCGGTCCGGATGGTGAAGTCGTTGTCGGATTATTGACGGATAAGGCAATTGCTTCATATAAACGGTTGCCGTATATGTCATACGAACAACGCAAAACGGTCGTTGAAAACGTAAAAGGTGTATCTCGTGTTATTCCGCAAGAAACATTAAGTTATGTTGCCAATTTAGAACGTGAAAAACCGAATGTTGTTGTTCATGGAGATGATTGGAAAACAGGCGTTCAAGCTGAAACAAGACAACAAATCATTGATTTAATGAAAACATGGGGTGGAAAAGTTATTGATATTCCTTATACACAAGGCATATCATCAACATCATTGAATTGTATTTTGAAAGAAATCGGAACGACACCTGAAATTCGATTGAACCGCTTAAAACGACTGTTAGAAGCTAAAGATATTGTTCGAGTCATGGAGGCACATAATGGATTAAGTGCTTTAATTGTTGAACAAATGCAAGTTGACAATGGCGGAAGGAAAGAAGAATTTGATGCCATTTGGATTTCATCTTTAACACAAGCAACATCCAAGGCAAAGCCGGATAATGGGTTTTTAGATTCATCCAGTCGAATTGCTCATTTAAGCGAAATACTGGATGTAACCACAAAACCGATTATTTATGATGGAGATAATGGGGGTCCTGCTGAACATTTTATTTTTACGGTTCGGGAACTGGAACGGTTAGGCATTTCGGCGGTTATTATTGAAGATAAAATCGGATTGAAAAAAAATTCGTTGTTTGGAACGGAAGTTTTTCAACAACAAGATACCATTGAAGATTTTTGTCATAAAATCAAGGTCGGTAAATCAGCACAGGTAACAGATTCGTTTATGATTATCGCTCGAATTGAAAGTTTGATTTTAGAAAAAGGCATTGATGACGCCATGGCCCGAGCCAAAGCCTATTTAAATGCCGGAGCAGATGGCATTATGATTCATTCCCGTTCAAAATCATTTGATGAGGTAAAGCAATTCACACAACGATATAATCAATTGCCAAACAGAAAACCGTTAGTTGTTGTCCCAACGGCATATGCTTATGTTTATGAAGAAGAACTTATTGAAAATAATATCAATATTGTGATTTATGCCAATCATTTGTTACGATCAGCTTATCCGGCAATGATGAATACGGCTCAATCTGTTTTAACACACCATCGGGCAAAGGAAGCGTCAGATGAATATTGTATGTCTATTAAAGAAATTATCAATTTAATACCGGGAGGAGAAATTGTTAAATACAAATGATTTTTATCAGGAATTATGTGCCTGTGGGTTAGATTTTTTTTGTGGTGTGCCGGATAGTTTATTAAAGGATTTATGTGCTTGTATAACAGATAATACGCCTCAAAACCACCATATTATTACAGCGAATGAAGGGAATGCTTTGGCGGTTGCTTCGGGATATTATTTGGCAACAAAAAAACCATCCGTTGTTTATATGCAAAATTCCGGTTTAGGTAACATTGTTAATCCATTGATGTCATTAACGGATGAAGCCGTTTATCAGATTCCGGCATTGCTCATTATCGGTTGGCGAGGTGAACCGAATTGTTCGGATGAACCGCAACATATTAAGCAAGGACAAAAAACATTGCCGTTGCTGGATGTTTTGGATATTCAATATGATATTTTGACGGATATCAGTCAGATACATAAAGCTTATGCGTATATGCTGGAACATCAAAAACCATACGCTTTTGTTGTTTCAAAAAAGACATTTGAACCTTATGTCAAAAAATCAACTTTGTCAAAATATACGCTATCACGGGAAAGTGCTATTTCACAAATCGTTTCTTTGTTGGGCGAAAAGGACGCCGTTGTTTCAACAACCGGCATGATTTCTCGTGAGTTATATGAAAATCGGTTAACTCATGAAAAAGATTTTTTGACAGTCGGTTCTATGGGGCATGCTTCATCTATTGCGTTAGGAATTGCCATCGCACAGCCTCATCGAAACATTTTTTGTTTTGATGGAGATGGAGCTATGTTAATGCACATGGGATCTTTACCGGTTATTGCTTCTCAAAAATTATCTAATTTAAAACATATTGTATTTAACAATGAAGCCCATGATTCGGTTGGCGGACAACCAACGGTTATGGGACAGGTTGATTTGTCCAAAACGGTTACAGCGATGGGATATGAAAAGGTTTTTCAAGTTGAAACGATTGAACAAATACAGTCGATTTGGTCTGAATTTTACCAATATCAGGGCATGTGTCTGTTGGAAGTGAAAGTCAGTTGCGGTGCTAGAAAAGATTTGGGTCGTCCCAAAGAAAAACCAATTGATAACAAAAAGGCATTTATGGATTTTTTAAGTAGGTGAACCATGGATTTTATCGGTCGAAACAGTATTGAAAATTTAAAAAATTTAATATCAGGTCGTGTTTTGTTTTTGACTCAATCGGGTATTTATCAATTATTTCAAAATATGCTTAAACCGTATTTATCAGATAAAGATGTAACGTTTTTTGATAAGATAACCGAAAACCCGAAAAAAGAAGAAATTGACATGGCTTTGAATACATTTCAAAACACTCATTTCGATTTTATTGTTGCTTTTGGAGGAGGGAGTGTTATTGATTTTGCGAAAGCTTTTCGTTTTTACAGTCATCGAATGATACCGCTTATTGCAATACCGACAACGGCAGGAACGGGTAGTCAGGCAACACAATTTGCCGTTGTTTATGTGGAAAATCAAAAAACATCATTGGATAATCCAGCTATTTTACCGGATTATGCTATTGTTGACAGTCAGTTTGTTGAACATGCTCCTGTTTATTTAAAAGCCTGTTCATCCATAGATGCTTATTGTCAAGCCATAGAAAGTTATTGGGCTAAAAAAGCAACTTTGGAGAGTAAAGAATATGCTTTGCAAGCAATACGGCTCTGTCGGGATTTTATTGTTGAAGCCGTTAATACAGATAATGCTTTTGCAAATGAACAAATGGCACAAGCGGCTCATTATGCCGGAAAAGCGATTAATATCAGCCGAACAACGGCTTCACATGCTTTATCGTACAAAATAACGTCATTATATGGGATACCGCATGGACATTCTGTTGCCTTATCATTAGTCGGTTTATTTGAATTTAATACGAATACAATGACAAATTATCACGAATTATATCAGGCATTGGGTGTATCTCGGTCGGATTTTGGTACGTATTTTCATTCATTGATGCGAAAAATCGGTTTAGAACCGAATTTATCCCGATTAGGTATTAACAATATTGATGAAATTATTTCTGGTGTTAATTTGGAACGATTAAATAATAATCCGAAAACATTATCGTATCAGGATTTGAAATTGCTGTTTTGTTGAATTATAATGCGGATTGCATCCTTTTTCTTTTTATGATATAATGGTAGCATGTAAGATAAACATTACGGAGATAAGACCATGCCATTAAAAGATGTGATACGTCTAAATACTGAACAATCATCAGATTTAAATGATAAACATTCGGTTGCAGAAATTGAAAAAAGGCAACGTGAAACGGATATTGAACGCCAAACGGAAGGTTTAACAGCATTATTTCGTGATATTGTTACAGAGGCTTATAATAAGGTTAATGCAACAAAAGAAACGATTCAACCGTATTATGGGATAAATCCGTTAAGGGGATATGATGTTGATTATACCTCACATTATGATATCGGTTTGTATGGTACCCCGATTCAAAGACAGTATGTTAATCCGACAATGGTAACAGATTATAATACTTCTGATGAGATGCGTATGGGAGTAGGAAATGCGGATAGGGAAGGTATGATTGTTTTGTCTGAAATAGAAAAAGAAAAAATACGACAGGGTTATGAACAATCCCCTGATTCATTTTTAAAATTCGGAGCAGAATTGTTAAGCGAAACAGTAACAGATACGGTGACAGATGCTTGGCAACAACTGCCTTCAACGGCATGGGTTGTTCAATCTAGCATGGTTTTATCAGTTGGAGCTGTTAATATCGGAACAAGCTCTTATGGTATTTACCATTTAGAAGATAATGTCGATTCCTCAGATAATGTATTTGAGGGGTTGCCTTTATCGGGAGAAAAAAACAGTCGTTATTTTGTGGAAGCAGCCGATGGGTCCGTCAAAGTTGAAGTTGGTGATTTGTTACTTCATGAAAACATGGCAACAGCAACCAATGCGGAACATAATTTGGTTCAAGATGCTTTGGGCGTGACATTGAAGACGGGTAATGGTTTTACAACTGTTATGGGAAGTTCGACTATGACGGCATTTCGTTATTATCTTGAAAATGAATCTAATCAACAATGGCAAAGGGATTGGGCTCTTTTATTAGAACACGGCGGACCTATTTCGCTGTCGGCATCAGCAATGTATCATGATAATAATCTTCAATATGGTCTTCAAACATGGTTTAATACAGCCGGTGATGTTGGTTTGAATGCAACATTAAGCAAAAACAGCAAAAAAGGTTCTGTTCATATTGACGCCGGTGTCAATGAAAAGCAAGGCGAAACAGAATTTTTATTTCGGGCAGGCGGTGGTTATACGTTTTAGTCAATGTTTATTGATTATTTGTCATATCACATTTATATCATTATTCCAATGTGTTATAAACATTTTTATTACCATTATATCCGGCTTCGGACAATGTTTGAAACAATAAAAATGCATTAACTTCATGATTTTTAAAAAAGTTACATAACTCTAGCCTTCATTTACTTTATCACCGGTTGGTATTGGTTGTAAGCGTTGAGAAGCAATAATTTGTTTTAATTTTTTATTTTCTGTTTCCAGTTCAATTAAACGTAACATTTGAGCCGTTGTCGGATGTTGTGTACGGGCAATATCAAAAACTGTTAATCCATCATTATTTTGAATGTCACAATCAGCACCGGCTTGAAGTAATTTACTAATGATGGCTCGGTCATTATGTAATGTAGCGTAATGCAGAGCCGTATTACCGGCATTATCAACAGCATTTACATCGATTTGTTCTAAATCTAATAACATTTCCAGTAATTGTGTATTTCTTAACCCGTGCAGAAGTGTTTCTTGTGTTTGCGGATTTTTAACACTGATATCAGCACCGGCCTGTATCAATTTTTGAGCAAATAATTGTCCTAATCCGTATTTTTTAATAGCAAGTAATAACGGCGTTTCCCCATTTTCATTGGGTTGATTGATATCAGGCGTTATTTGAATAATTTTATCCATGACTTTATCCATCAGTTCTTTCGTTTTGTTAGATTCGTCATTTGTTAAGAATGTGGAATAAATACGGCCGAAATGGACTCTATCGCATTGATAAACAAAATCGTGTATCAGATTTTGCGTATCTTGTTGATAATCTTTTGGTAATCCGAGAATTAAAATAGGATTAGAACGTATTTTTTTTAAAACACGTAATTCTTTTATTTCACTTGGTGTGAATGTTGCTCCGTTTTCGCTCAGTAAAACAAAAGCATTCAAGAAACCTTCTTTGTATAAATTATCTACTTGTTGTAATTGACAGGCTAAATAATATAACGGCGTATGCCCTTTTTCGTTTGGTAAGGAAGGATCAGCACCGTTTGCTAAAAATGTGTGAATAATTTTGGTGTTCCAAAATAGTGTGAGTTTTTGTATCCAATCGGTTAAAATGGTTTCCCCATCCGGATAAATACGATTTAAGTTTTTTTGATTTGTTGCTTGAATTAACGCTAAGCAGGAATCGGTGTAACAATTATGTATATTTTTTTTCAGAGGCGTTTCTCCGTTATTATTTAAGATATTAGCATTTGCTCCTTTTGTTAACAGATAAGCCCCTAAATCACAACACCAATACGTTGTGCCTAAATAATGTAATAATGTATTCCCTTGTTCATCTTGTTGATTGACATCAATCAATGTTTCAGGGGAAAATTTATCTGATTGTCCGATACGAATGATTTCATTGGGATTGACGGTTTTAAGTAATGTTCCCAAATAAAAATTATTGGTTTGACAGTCTTGTAATAATTTTTGTTCCGGTGTCTGAAATAAACGGCTTATCCATGTTAATAATTTCATTTGTTTCTCCACTTTTGTTCAATTGTTTAAATTTATCCCAAGAGTTGTATCAATTATTTCAATTTCAGTTATGTTGTAGAATGGTTTTTTTATAAGACAAGATATTAAAAAAACCAAACAGTTTAATTTTAAATGCTCCGCTATGCCGTTTAATGTCAATCAAAGGAATCCCAAATAATTTAAATCCGAAACGGGTATCTGTTTGTTTTATCTTGATAAGATTTAAAGAAAACAAACGAATGCTTTTTTTCGATAAACGGGTTTGTATTATAATGGGTAAAATTGAAAATAATTTAAATCGTTCAATTTTTACCGGAACATTTTCTCGTCCGAAAATACGATAAAATGTTTCGATATTTAATTTTTTCATATATAAACGAAATTGTTTCATAACTGTTGCCGGAACAGTATGTTTATAAACCATGTCATGTATGACTTCATCAGATAAATCAAATCGCTTTTGTAAATTTGTTTTAACAAGACGTTCATATTCAGCTAAAGTCTTTTCAGGAGATTGACCACTTAACCCACTCATGTCATAAACAGCCGTTGTATAGGGAACACATGTTCCACGATAATTATTCAGATATAATTGTTGAATAAAATTTAAATCTCCGGCTAACTGATACGATAAATCGAAAGGATTCTTAATTAAAATATTCCTTTTACAAAAAAGTGTTTGGTGATTAAATGGCATGCTATAAAATAACAACCGTTCACAGGGTGTAAACAATAATCTATGTTGAGGTGTTTGTACCATAACAGCAGTTGCGAACGAAAAATCAGCCTGATTCGATGTTAACATCAACACATGTTTTTCAATGGCATAAGTTGTAAAATAATCATCCGAGTTCATAAAAACAACATATTGACCTTTAGCTTGTTTTACCCCTTTATTCATCGCATCATATATGCCCTTATCCGGTTCGGATATAAAACGGAATCGGTATTTCTTTTGCAGTTTTTTCAAATAAGCAGGAGTTGTATCATTTGAATTGCCATCAATAATAATATGTTCAATATGACGATATGTTTGATTAGCAACGCTTGTTAACATGCGTTCAAACGCAATCTTTCGATTGTTTTTTACTAAGTTGTAAACCGGTGTTACAACGGAAACCAAAGGTGTTTGTGTTAGTTTTTGTTCTTGATAAATAACTTCCCGAACAGCCTTGTCGGGAGACAACATAAGACATTCATTGACACTATATAAGTCAAGCAGTTTTTTATAAGGATAAATAACCGTTAGTTTTTTACCCAGATAGCAAGCCAAAATATCACATAAACCACTTCGCAGACAATATGAACGATAACATTTTGACGTTAAAGCGATAATATCCGTTATCGACAGGGAAAGATTGATACATCCTTCAATATTTTCCGATTCATTCATACTGTTGTTAATAACGGTATAACCTCTTTTTAAATATTTATTAACTAACCGATTCCAATAATTTTTATCCATAAGTGGAACAGAATTAGCCGAAGCAGAAATAAAAATCGCTTTTTTCAGGTCAATCGGAGGTAATTTAGGTAAGTGAGTAGGTTGTTGTTTCGGAAATTCAAAAACAGTATTATCCGGTAAATTAAGTAATTTCAAATATAATTCTTTTAACGTAAAAACGCACCGTTCCCATTCTTGAAATAATGATTTGTTTGAATATTCCGGATGCGCAATGTAAAATTGTCCCTTTTTCGGTTGGGGAGAAAAAGAATTATGTTTATAAAAATCATCATTTAATTGCATACAGGTATAATCTGTAATGCCGTATAAATTTAAGATAAACTCATGTGATTTTTTGATAATAAAATGGATAGAACCTTTATTTTGATTTTCCCATGCTTTTTTAAATCCACACAAAAATAGTGTATCACCCAATCCGTATGGAGATACAAAATAATACTTTTGTTGATTTAAAACGAGTTTGTTTTTAATTGCAAAATTATGGGGGGTATTTGGTTTTGCGTTCGTATCCATGTTATCTACCTTTGAAACAAATTTGATTAAGTGCGCAGTATAACTGATTTAAAACAAAATGTCAATTGTTTTTTTAAGTGGTTATTTGAATTTACAATTCATATAATCATAGGATAAAAAACGATTGTGTTGGACATTGTTACTAATTGAATAAAATATAAACTTGCGTCAAAAAAAATCCTCTGCTTTTTTAACAGAGGATTTATACCATTTAATTTTTATTCAACATATATGCCGGCAGGAACAGGTCCGTATTTATTTTGTGTTAAATGACTAGGTAAAAAGATAACAACTAATGGAACAATAATTGTTAATATCCAGCAACCGGATAAATTGACATCGTGCATTCTTCTGACTAAAACACTCAATGATGGTAAAAATAAAGCTAAATCAATAATACTGCTTACGATATTAGCCTTGATGGCAAAATCAAAGTAACCCAAGGTCATACAGTATGTGATACAAAGGGCTTTAATAAATGATAGAATAAAGCAAAATAAAACAAAACTCCAATATTCCTTCCGGCGGGCTCGTCCGGAAAAGCATATATATTTACTTGTAATACATTGTATAAAATATCCCCACAAAGATTTTTCAGGTTCTGATTCTTGCGAAAAATGAACAGGTAGGCCATTGATGATATCTTGCTTCATTCGGGTAAATTCAGTATCGGCAAGAACACCTTTTTCTTTTAAATAGTGTAAACGAGCTAATTGTTCAACATCCATTATGGTTCTCCTTTTATTTTAACAACAAGATATGTCATTATATAAAAAGTTATATTGAAAATCAATATATAATTCTGTATTTGTAAAAAAATATTTTACCAAAAAGTTTATTGTAAAAAATCAAGAAGTATGTTTAAATGCAACATTATAAATAATGAGTTAAGAGAATTTTAATACAAATGATACGGCGTAATTTGACTTTGTTTAAATGGGATAATTTTTTGGGTGGGTTATGGCCTTTATCAACATTATCTATTGTTTATTTTTCCGAGATTACGCAATCATATGCGTTGGCAATGGCGGTATTTTCCATTTCTTCACTTGTAACAACGTTTATGGAAATTCCCGTCGGTATATTTTCTGATAAAATGGGTCGTCGCAAGACGCTTTTATGTTCTCCGATACTTGTATTTTTGACTTTTTTGTGTTGGGCATTAGCCGGTCAATTTTCATGTGCTTGGTTATTATTTGTCGGGGCAATATGTTGGGGGACAAGCGGGGCTATTGCTTCGGGAACGGTTGATGCTCTGGTCTATGAAACAATGGAAGAACTGAAACAGAAAGATAATTTCAACATTCAATATGCCCAAAACGGGGGCTGGAATCAAATCGGTTTGGCATTGAGTGCTGTATCGGCGGCAGTGATAACGTATTTTTTTTCACTTCAAGTATTGGCTTGGGTATCCGTTTTGCCTGTATTGCTTCAGATTTTTGTTGTTTATATGTTTATTGAACCGAACCGTCTTAACAAAACGAAAAAAGTCTGTTCTTTTAAACATTTTTTGATTGCATTCAGACAATTGTGGCGTAATAAGAGGTTAAAATTTTACGCTATTATTCATTTGCTGGATAATGCGTTTGGAATGGCTTCATTTCGTTTTGAAAGTGCTTATTATCAAATGTTGATTCCTGATTGGTTAATAAATATGGCACGGTTTTTGAAGCAAATTTGCGGTATTATCAGCTTTTTTATTGTGCCGTATATTCGAAAAATAGGTATGGTTCGCTTGTATTTTTTGTCTTTAATTTTAAATGTATTTGTACGCATATGGGGTATTGTTTTGAATAATGTATTCACACCATTTATCATGTCAACCGTGAATTTATTTTATGGCACGGCTTGTACGGCAAATGCAGACATTATGCAACAAGAATTTTCAACGCAACAACGGGCAACCATGCACTCTATTATTTCATTTTTATCCGGTATTTTATTAGCAATGACGATGATTTTGTTTGGTTATATTGCTGATATATATAATCCGAGAATGGCTATCATTATAGCCATTGTTTTAAAATTGGTTTTATGTGTTGTTTCGTTGATTTTATTGCGGAAAATGTTGGTTAAAAGATAAATACCTTGACTGTTTTTAGTATGAGTTATTTATTTTGGTGTATCGAAAAGATTTTAAAATATCTCATCCTTTTTTTATTTTTACATCGTATTTTCAAAATCTTGTAGAGAGAGAAAAATTTTATAAAAACGTAATACGGCTTTTGGGGTTAGGCTATCTTTGGTTTTTGCAGGGAAATTGGATAACCCAAAAAGCGAAAGTACATTCATTTGCTTTTTGATATTGGTCTAAATGGTGGGATTTATTCGCTTTGCTCCCCCTAAAGGGCTGTCCTTACAGGACATTAACTTGTTCGATTTCAAATTTGAAACAGGCAATACGATGTCTTGCCTTCGAACGGCGTTCGAACCCGCTTAATTGCGTGTTCAATCCCCACGTTTCCGTCCACAAAAAAATGTCCCGTTTTTACGGGACATTTTTCATTGGTCGGAATGGCGGGATTTGAACCCGCGGCCACACGCCCCCCAGACGTGTGCGCTACCAGGCTGCGCTACATTCCGTTTAAAAAACTTTTACTCTATTTTATCTGAAATTGCAAGCGGTTTTTCATTTTTATCCCTAAAATATCTTTTTAGTTCCATAAAATGAAATTTTTATGTCTTGTTTCTTTCCCCTTTTTAATATAAATCATTTGTTCATGTGTTCGTGTTTTGTTGTTGTATCGGATAAATAAAATCTTATTTAGTTCATTATATTTATTTATGCAATAAAAAACAGCCCTGTGAAAACAGGGCCGCTTCTTTATATGGTATTTATCAAAGACCGTTAGAGTTTGAATTCGAACCTAACGCATTGTTTGTTACCGTAGGAAATGTTGCATCCGTAACCGGTGTTCCTAAGCCGGAACCCAAAACACCATTACCAGTCGTTGAATTTGTTTGCGTTTGAACATTTGTAGGTGGTTGCAAACTGTTTATCGTTGTTGTTGGTGTTGGAGCAGTGGTTGGATCATTTTGGTATTTAACAATTGTTTTTTCATCATCACCATTCCATTTACGGAACAATTTGTACAAACCAAAAGTTGCTAAACCTATAAGAGCAAGAATACCTGTCCATTTTAAAATTGTCTTCCACAATGGTGTTTCTTCTTCTTGCTGTGCTTGAGCAACTGCGGCTTGATTTTCAGCAACCTTTTCTTGCTCTTTCGGTTGAAATAAGTAGTTTACACCACCAACTTTACACAAAACAGCACGACCGGAAGCATTTAATGCTTCAATCGATTCTTTCAATGTATCAAATTTTACACCGTTGATTTCTCCGCCATTCTCTTGGGCATGTTTTTTTAATGCTGCATATCTTTTTTCACGAGAAATGGTTTGACGAGCATCTGTTTCAGCAATGTGTTGTTTCGTACCGGGTTCAATAATTGTTATACTGCCATTTTGACCTGCTGTTTCAATATTCCTTTTATGTGATTCTAAAATTTCGTCATATGGCACGGCTTGCCAACCTTTGTATTGTTCAGAAGCTTTAACCCCTTTCTTACCATCTTTCGGTGTGGAATCTGGTGTGGTGCCATTTGGGGGTGTGTTTGTGTCTGTCATATCTTCCTCCTTATAAATAATACTAATTAAAGGTATTATATCATTGTTTTAGTAAACATGCAATAAAAAAATAAACAAAATCTATAAAAAGTGATTTTTAATTATTTATGTGTTTCAAAATTGGGTCGAGTGAGTTATTATAGGTCAAAGTCATATTCTTTTATTGTTTTTTTATAGATATTAAAAATATGTCATTTTATCGTTGTTTTTGAATTTAATTCCAATTCCAGTGCATTCCGAATAATAATTGATAATCCGGTTTTACGTTGTCTTGGTGTTCCGGATTAAATCGAATCCCACCTTGAGCTTTCAACCGCAAATTAGGAGATACAGCATACATCCCATATATACCGGTATCCCATTCTCGTTTTTCAGATTTTATTGAAGCATGGATATGATCAAAATAGATTGTATTTGAATGATAATCCCGACCGCTGGGTACGTGCATATAGGCTGTTCCTTTTTTTATGTGAAGAGGAGAAGATACAAAAGCACCAAAATAATTTGTATCCGTTAAAAGCCAACGGGCGTCAAAAGCAATGCTTTCACTGTATAATCGTGATGTACGCATATATGTATTTAATGTTTGTGATGGTGTCATTCCATAATAATAACTGTTTTTCAATTGAAGATTTTTGAATAAATTGATTGAAGCATTTAATCCCACATAATATGTTTGTGTTGTCGGCGTATTAAATGCCCCCGTTCCGTGTAAGCCTAAAAGACTGTCTTCTTCATGTAATGTTCCACCTAAAATTTCCAATTGCATATGACGATGCGGTTTGTAAATAAAACTGCCTTGAAAAGATGTTAATTGCCCCCGTTCATCATTATCTTCTTCATTTGTTTTAAATAAAGCATTTTGACCGGTTGCAAAACCAAAACGGACATCGAAGAAACGGTTGACGGTATATGTATTTTCTATTCCATAAGCATTATCCATGGCTGAAAACGGATTGAGGGTTGTTTTATCAAAAAATTCACCGTTGCCATATAATGAATCTTCCGTATAGTAAAAGCGAACCATATTATTATTTAAATGCCACATCATATCCATTGATCCGATTCCTAAATTTGAATCTTTTTTGGTCGCTGTTGAAAAACGAAAAGCAATCGGGTTGTTTTTATCTTCAATTTTATGAACGCTATCAAATTTCATGAAACGA
This sequence comes from Alphaproteobacteria bacterium, assembly GCA_017467335.1. Lineage (GTDB taxonomy): Bacteria > Pseudomonadota > Alphaproteobacteria > CAAHEQ01 > UBA3637 > RGIG4140. Next base: position 14,354 of record JAFTSJ010000018.1, on the reverse strand, counting down.
TGCAGATGGTTTTGGAAAATGCGGTAATCTCGGTCACTTTGCCGAAACATCATTCCTGTCGGCAGTGTAAATGAACGATTGTATTTGTCCAAAACAGAAATATGTTTAGGGGCTTTATTCAGCAGGGTTGACATGGCTTGTGGTACGGTAAGTGCTGATTGACTAAATGCAATTTGACTACCGTTTGCTTGTGATGTTGTTGCCAATGATAATGTGCCGACCGGTGCCATTGCCGCTCCGACATTTAATAATCCATGTCCGAATTTTTGCGGATTGTTTAAATTTGTTGCTGTTTCAAAAAGTAATGATGTTACTTGTTCCGGTGTTAAATTCGGGTACGCTCCCATCAATAAAGCAACTGCACCGCTTACGACCGGAGTAGCCATTGATGTACCGGACATTTTTAATAAACTACCATCCGTATTGGCCGTGGAAACAATTCCGACTCCGGGAGCGGCAATACAATAATCGGATGTTACCCCACACTGATTCGATGAAGATGCTAATTGTGATGGATTGTTCGGATCAACAGAAACAACAACAATCATTGTTTTTGATAATTCGGGAAAGTATAATCCGGCTCCGGATTCAACAGACGGTTGTGTATGAGATTCATTACCGGCCGCAACAACAAAGACAGCCGTTTTACGATTGGCCAATGCCCGATAACCGTCTAAATCATATTTCATATAACGGGCGTATTTTGAGGCATCGGTTATGGCTAGTGAGGCATCGTAATTTGTCGAAGCAGACGTTCCCAAACTGGCATTGATGACTTTAACATTATTATCCAATAATTTTATAATCGGTTCACTTAATCCCCCCAATAAATCATATTTGACCGGTACGATTTTTGCATTGGGAGCGACCCCGTGCGTGTTGTATGAATTTTTTGAGGCGGCAATGATACCGGCAACATGTGTGCCATGATTTTTTGTTCCAAGCGTATTATTGGGATTGGGTGTTGTATCGGTTGCATTCCATACATAATTGGCATCATATGTTAATTGCCAAGCATCATATTGATCTTTATCCATAAGCCATTTAATATCGCTTTGATTTCCTTTTGAATCAACAAAGGCAACGCCTTCCCAAAAAGAATTATACTTCCAACAATTGGTTTTGTTTTTTGATGTACACGGACCAAAATCGTAATTATACCCTTGTAATAAATTTTCTCGTAAATCATACAGTTGATAAACGCCTGAATCGATAACGCCGACCTTAACATCTGATAACGCATGTGTCGCCGTTATATCTCCATTAGTATTTTTTGTTCCACGGTAAATGCGGGCGTATGCTTGTGAGGCGTTTATCGGATTTAAAAATTGTCCGTTGTAATATTCATTTGTTTCAAAATAGGAGGCTGGCAACGAAACCGTTTCCGAAACAGGAGGTGTTATCGGTGTTATCGGTTGTGATGGTGTTATCGGGTTAGACGGAGAAACATTTCCGCCCGAATTATTGTTAGTGCCATTATTGGGACGATTATTATTGTTATTTCCATTATTGTTTTGAGTAGTACCATCCACAATCACGTCACTGTTATTTGAATCGGTTGCATGTGATGATGATCCGCCACCACCGCCACCACCGGCAGCAACAGCTACGATTGCCCCGACTCCCACAGCTCCGCCAATACCCCACCAGACGGGAGATAATTCTTTCAAAACAGCAGTGGGTGTTTTTTTATAGGCTCCCAATGAGGATATATATGATTTAAATTGTTTATCAAAAGTAATTTTATCAGCCATAGAAATTTGTTGAACGCAAGGGTGATGGCGATTTGCTCCGTTACTTGCCAAAATCAAATATCCTTCATAATCTCGTCGGCGTATAGACATACATAAAGGCGTTTGACCATTTCGATTGGTATAATCTAATGAACCATGCGTTTGTTTAAATTGTTTGATGGCTTGTTCATTGCGAGTTCGAACAAAAGTATCAACAGTATCATAACCGTTCATATATTGTTGGGCATAAGCAGATACGGCTATCATTGAAATAGCAATACAGCAAGGCAGTATTTTTTTGATAAACATCACTTTCCCCCAAAAAACGTTACTTAGTTCATTCTAACAGCAAAGCAGACAAAAGACAAGTCATATTCACTATGCGGATAAATTATTTTGACAAAAGATAATCATTTTGTTATCTTAATGTAACTTATTTAAAAGGAGAAAAATATGGCTTTTAAGCAAAAAAAACAACATCAAACAGTATCTCATACAAAAAATACGACTCATCTGCTTTTGTTATACGGTAGGCATCCTGTTACATTGGCTTTAACGAATCCTCGCCGTAAAATCAAAGAATTATTGATGACAAAAGGGGCAATGGATGGTGTTCAAATTCCTCATGATATACCTGTTCGGATTGTTAATCGTGAACAATTAGAAGCATTGGTTGGTAAAGAAGCCGTTCATCAAGGCGTTGTTGCGAAATGTTGTCCGTTGGAAACATATACAATTGAAGATTTAATTAACGAAACCAGATTGGATAAAAAAACACTTGTTGTTGTATTGGATCAGGTAACGGATCCGCATAATATCGGAGCTATTTTGCGATCGGCAACGGCCTTTTTTGCAAAGGCTGTTATTGTGCCGGAAGCAGGTACTCCTGAAGAAACGGGTGTGTTGGCAAAGTCAGCCAGTGGTGCATTAGAATTAACACCTTATATTCGTGTTTCAAATTTGGCTCGTGCATTGGATTTGCTGAAAAAAAACGGATTTTGGTGTATTGGATTAGATGGGTATGCTTCGCATTCGATATATGAAACAGCGTTGCCGGATAAATGTGTTATTATTATGGGCTCAGAAGGGGATGGTTTACGCCGTTTAACGGCTGAAAAGTGTGATGATACGGTTAAATTGCCGATGGATACACGTGTTGAAAGTTTAAATGTATCCAATGCCTGTGCTGTTACATTGTATGAATGGAATAGACAACATCTGAGTTAATCATGTCTTTGTATCGTTAAAAAAACACCCCTTTCGTAAAATCAGAAAGGGGTGTGATTTGTTAAAGCAAGATGGGTTAATATCCTTCAATACTAAAACGTTTACGACGCATTTTACGAGAACGGCGGATGCATTCTGTTGCTTTACGAGCCTTCTTTTCAGATGGTTTTTCGTAGTAACGGCGTAATTTCATTTCACGGAAACTACCTTCACGTTGCATTTTTTTCTTTAAAACACGCAAAGCTTGTTCAACATTATTGTCGTGGACAACGATTGTAACTATGGTACTCACCTCTCTTCCAAACTTAAATTGCGACTATTCTAACAGAAAAATTTTCAAAAATCAATATATTTTTTAACTGTTTCGATATTTTTGAATTTCTGTTTGAAATTTGACAAGTAATCCGGTTTTTTTGATATGTTCTAATGGTGTAAAACCGGCACATGTTTTTTGTTCTAAATCACCACCGGCGGCAACAAGAGCACATAATGCCGTTATGTTTTGAAAGTAGGCGGCATAATGGACAGCCGATAATCCGTTCGGACATGTTTGATTAACACAAGCACCGTCTTTAATTAACGTTTGTATTATTTCAGAATGACCATATCGGGCAGCCAACATAAGCGATGAAAGATGGGTATCTGTTGTTAAGTTCAAATCGACCTTTTTATTGAGTAATTCCTGAACAATGGGTAAATTACCTTGTTCAACCGCATAGTGAAGTGCTGACCAACCGTGATTATTTTGCTGATTAACATCAATATCATCTTGTTCAAGTAAAATCTGAACAGCACTTGTGTTGTTTTTAAGAATAGCCAGCATTAAGGGGGTTACTCCCGAAAAATCATGACCGTTCGGGTTGGCTTGATGATTCAATAAATATGTAACGATGTCATTTTGATTATGGGCAACGGCATAATGTAACGGGCTGATACCCATAGAATTTTGCCGGTTAATATCAGCTCCGTTAGCTAATAAAATATCCATGATTTCAAAATTATTTTTTTTCATCGCCTGAATAAAAGGTGTTTGTTGTGATGTTGGATCATTTGGGTCAACATGATGATTTAAAAGCCATTTGATAGCGTCAATGCTTTCATACTGAAGGGCGGCCATCATCGGATGACGCAATTTTCCGATATGTTCATTACAGTAATTGGGATTGGCACCAAGTTGATATAATGTTTCCATTGCTTCAACTTGATTGTGAATGCAGGCTTTCATCATCGGTGTTGTTCCGTTTTCAGATTCGCTGTCAATATCCATTCCTTTTAATAAACACAATAATTTGTGGGTGTTGGGTTGAGCAGCGGCATAATGCAAAGCATTCTCGCCGTAAATATTGCATAACATCGGGTTCGCCTTGTATTGGGTCAGCAATTCAATGGCTAAATCAATATGTCCACTTGTAATAGCTGTTGTTAAGGGGGTTAATCCCAAATTAGTCTGTTGGTTAATATCGACTCCTTTTTCAATAAGGGTAGGGATAATTTCCCGACAATTGAATTGAGAGGCTATATGAAGCAGATTATTATGTGTTTCTGATTGATAATGAACACAAGCACCGTTTTGGATTAAATATTTTGCCATATCTGCATTTTTTAAGGAAATAGCAAGTCGGATGAAATCAAATTTTGAACGTGTTTTTAATGAAGCTCCCGATTCAACCAATTCTTTGACAATATCAAGATGATTTTGAATGATTGCTTCATGAAGTGGTGTTTTTTCATATGTATCAAGGATATTTAATTTTGCATTTTGGGCAATGAGAAGTTGGACAATTTCTAAATGTCCATGGTAAGAAGCCGCATGTAACGGTGTATCTCCATCTTTAGATTGTGCATTGATATCGGCTCCGTGTTCAATCAATAATCGAGCTAATGTGACATCTCCGGTGCGACATATACGATGTAGGCAGGTATCACCTTTTTCATCGGCAATGCGTGGTGTTGCTCCGTGTTCTATTAAATAAGGAATCGTTTCCGGATAAGAAAATGATGCTAAAAGTAAGGGGGACATGCCGTTATCTTGCTTCTTATTGACATAGGCGCCTCGTTCAACAAGCAATTGAATCATTTCCTTGTTTTTTTTGTGAATAGCGGTATGTAACGGGGTTGTTCCATAATTATTTTGAATGTTGATATCGCAGCCACGTGCTAATAATTCATCAAGCATTTCAAATCGGTTTAAGGCAACAGCTATATGAAGTAAGCTAAATCCTATGCCTTTTCTGGAATTGATGTCGGCACCGGCATCCAACAAGGCTGTTAACATTTCTTTTTGATTGTAAAATAAAGCATCAAATAACAGATTGTATCCGTCATTATCAGACAGGGTAATATCTGCCCCGTGATCGCATAGTAAATGAAATACTTCAACATTGCCTGTAATAACAGCCAAACGCAATGGTGACATCCGATAGTTCGGTTCGTTAATAACGGCTCCGGCTTGAATCAAATCCGTTGCTAAATCATTATCTCTGTTTTTGATGGCAATTCGTAAAGGAAAACTATCATAACAATTTACAATATTCGGATACGCATGATTTTGAAGCAGAATACGGGCAAGATTCGGATTGTATATTACTGCCAAATGTAAAAGAGTCATTTTTTTTATGGGTGTTTGTGTATCGATATTAAATCCTTCTGCCAAGGCTGTTTGTAATTCTTTTTCAAATTGCTCCGGTGATGTTTGAGGTAAAACAGTATCAAAACGATTACCGGCAATCAATTGTGCTAATTTGTTAAAATGGTGTGAATTAGATATAAATTCAATTTCCATTTCATTATCCGGAGTTGCGTTCAATCGTTCATCTTCTTTGCGTGCCAGATACATATCTATATCTGAATTTTCATAGATATAATCCGTTTCCTCTCTCGGAACGGCAAATATATTTTCCATTTTGTTTTACCTCCTTAATGTCAATATTTTTGTATAATACTTCTTTTGGAGAAATAAGTCAAGTTAAAAAAAGGAGTTAAATCATTTTATTGATAATTAAAAAAGTGCTGTTATTGATGAATTAACAGCACTTGAATTTTATAAATTAATTTTGAAAATTATTTCCACCATTCAGTATCGGACTTTGTGCGATAGTAGGGAACCAACGATAATGGTTCCGCAAATTCTATTCGTCTGGTAAATCCTGAATGACGAGATAATTCCTTTGCATATGTTTTACTTTTATCTGTTGCGATGGCGTTTAAATAATCTGTATATTTTTGGAACATGCCGGTATCTTGAATATCAATACCGATTTGCGGAATCGTACCGTAAGCAAAGTAAAGTAAATTTTTACGATAGCCGGAATCCGTTTGCGGGTTTATCATGAATGATAATTGAATTTCACCCAAATCCGGTAATGATATCTTGCTGTTAATTTTATAAGGTGTTTCGTTTGGATTAAAGATAACAACGGCATCAAATGTTAATTTGTCAACACCTATCAAAGCCAATGAAATCAATGGTTTTTTTAATGCATCTTTAAATGGTTCGTATGCCGTTAATACGGTTGCAAACCGATCACCGTAATGTTCATATAATGTTTTAGGTAAATCAATGCGAACCCCTTGAAATTGTAATACAAGGTCATTTTTTTCTTTGCGAATAATCAATTTATCAATCATATGACTGATTTTGATTTGAGGAAATTCAACATCATACAAAATAAGTCCGTCTTGAAAAATCGGTTTTTCTTTAGTCGTATAAATAATGTCATTTTCTCGTAAACGAGCCTCTTTCAAAAACGCCGACATGGCAGATTGTGCCAAAATCCGTTGATAAAAAACAAACAAACCAAAGGCAAAAATCAATCCGAATAAGAAAAGATATATAAACTTATGCGATTTCATGATTACTCCTTACAAATCGGCAACGTGCATTTTTCAACCTGTATCAAGCCAACGGACCCAATAGTTTCGTTTTCTCCACTCTTTTTATCATAGGCTTGAAAACGACCTTTGACGATATGCCACCCTTCAGGAACATATTTTCCGTCAATATCAATCGGTAACGGAAAAAGACTAATTCCAGTACCGTCCATCATCATTTGATCAACATGAATGGCTACCCGAGCCGTTACAGGCGTATTTAAAACCTTGCTGAGTAATAAAACATGGGGTAAAGACCATACCGTATCGGAAATATCCGTTGTTTCATGAACCGAAATATGATTCGGAGTTGATTTTTTTACCTTTTGAATCGGTTGTAAATATGATTTTTTTGTGTGGACAGGTTTTAGTTCCTCCTGCTTATGGGGGACGGAAACCGTATCACTACCGGAATTAAAGTAAGCAGATACATCTTCCGGAGTTTCCGTTTTTGCAGGGGATGGTTGCGGTGTATCCTTAACCGGTGTTTCGGTCGCAACCGAAGCGGTTTTATCAGATTGTTTTGATGTGTCTTCGGATTGTGTTTTTTCTTTATCTGGTTGAACAACATCAACCAAGCCGGATGCTGATAGAATCTTGTCAGCATTATCCGGAATATCACTTTGTTCAATCAAATCGGTATTAACAGCATTTAAATCCTTGGGATTGGGGAGTAATTGCGATTGTTCCGATTGAAGTTTTCCTAATTGAGCATTCCCGGCAATAAAAGAAACCATTTCACCTTTTTCCGATTTAATTTGACGAGGAGTCGGAATGGCATTTAATTCGCTGGCTCGAACAATTTTATGGCGATGATTAACCAAATTCATCTGAACAAAAACTTCAATTTCTTCTTGTTTCGGATTTTCTTTGGGACTGAAAAATAACATAACTTGTTTTTCAGTGGGACAAATATCACGAATTTCACGTTCAATACGGCTAAAAATACGTTGTAAAAATTGTTTGTCTTCCAATTTTTTGCTGTCTTTAACAATTCCCATAATACGAGCCGGTTCACAAACACGAAATGCCGGATATGTTCCCGAATTTGTTTTGTCAGTGTACATTTGACCAATGAAACGGATGTCATCTTCGTCATCATTGAATAATTCAAATGTTGCTTTTTGTTTTCCTAATTCATCTGAAAAACGATTAAAATCCCGATTGCGAATATGCGAATCACCAGTCCAATATCCTTTGGAAAAATAACCGTATAACCGCTCGACAGGTTTACCGAAAGCACTGTAAACCGTTATATCATGATAGCCGGATAAATATTTTTCATCATCACATTCTTCACGATTGGTTACAATATACCACCCATCCGTATTTTTTTCAGTCAGATAGTTAATGTAACATCCTTTTTTTTGTGTGTGAAGCAGTTGTTCATCTAACATATAACCGTGAGCGTTGGAAACAACCAATGCACTTAATAATATAAAAAATTTTATACCTTTTAAACTTTTCATAATCATCATCGTACACCTAATTTTATGTTATTGCAAGAAAAATTGACATCAACTGATTATTGTCGGACAGAACTGTCACGTCCGCCGGCATCATATCGTCCGAAATTTTTAACAAGTTGTTCTAAAACAGACAATTCTTTTCCTTTAACGGGAGAAGTATCCTTATTATATGTAATAACATGCCCATCAGCTAATGTTAAATGCTGTATATTTGTTACCGTATTTTTTTCATCAAATGAAATAACATATATATCCCGTTCAATTTCCTTGGGATCTAAAAAGGCACGGCTTTTTTTTATACTTTTTGAATAAATATAAAAATTATCCGGTCCGATTTTATTTTGAAAACTGGGTTCACCGAGTAATTCAACTGTTTGTGCTTGTGTGAAACCCGGTTTAACAAACTCTAATCGCTTTTGTGACGGTAAGTCACCGCTTTGATACGTTTCTAAACCGCAACCGCATAAAATGCTACTGCTTAAAATAAAGAAAGAATAGATAATAAGTTTCTTGAACATTTTTTTTTCTCTGCTATAATCATTTCCATATTTATATATAAGCAAAAGAAAGGGCTTTCGTCAATGGAAAAATCAATGAATGAGCAAAAAGGTTTTGGTTTTGTATTGGATACAAGGCGTATAACCGATAAAAAAATGAAACTGACATTGGTTGCAATGTCGCAGGAAAAAGAAGAATTGGCAACGTGGTATGAATTGCCACTCATTCATCAATTACAGGTTGATGTACAAACATGGTGTCAAAACAATATTATTCATGTTCAAGGTCATATGATGGGAAATATTGTTCAACATTGTGTTGTTACAAATGAAGAATTAACAGAACAAATAGATGATACTTTTCATTTGTTATTTACAACGGATTCGTCAATTGCCGGTCAGTATCAGTCGCCGGATATTGATATGGAAGAAGATGGAGTTGAATTTTTACCACGTGGACAAATATATTTCAAAAATATTTTGAAAGAACAATTTGGTTTAAATATCAATCCATTTCCTCGAAAATCAACGGAATTGTTTGAATATCGTGAAAGTTCGGTAGAAGAAGAAACGAAACATCCGTTTTCTGTTTTAAAACACTTGACAAAATAATAAAAATATGTAAAATAAGAATATACAGTTGTGGAGGAAATAATGACAGAAACAGAAGAAAACATTCCGGAAAATGCAGAAGTTACACCGGTTGAAGAAGCGGAAATTCCCGTTGAAAATACGGAAAAACCGATAGCATTACAGGCGGCACGTTACACTTATTTGGAACAGCTGGAAAGTCGGGTGTTTGATGATGAAACAATTGATGATAACGAAGTTGCCCTTGTTAATACATGTAAGTCGCAGGTATTATTGGAATTGGTATGTGTTGCTGATTATGTAACACAGTTACCGGCGGACAGTCCGCAAAAAAAAGCAGCGGATGTTTTGTTAAATCACTTATACAAATGTTATGAAAAAGTTCACAATATGCAGCAACGAGCTCGAGATACAGAACGGGAAACACGATATTTAAAAGATGTTGCTCATGAAAGTTTTAGCGGTACAGCTCAAAATCGTCAGCAAAGTGCATCTTTTGCCGATAATGTTATTACAGATAGACAATTATTGCCCAATACAAATGTCATCAATTTAGCCGGATTGGGATTAACGGGTGGGTCGTTAGCCATGTTGACTCAGTTAATCAATAATCCGACAGAAACGTTAAAGGCTCAATTGCCTGATTTGATAGATGAGCTGGGTTCACGTTTGGCTAAAGATGATAAAACATCTGCTTACCAATTTATCGGACAATTATTGACCGATTTAACCGGTTTAAAAAATATTAAAGCAATGACAAATGCTCTGGAAGGTCGTAATATTGCCGTTAATATGTTGTCTATGGCGACCGGTAAAGGTTTGTAATTCTTCTGTCTTTTTTTTTAAGTCCTGCTGTTTAAAGCAGGACTTTTTACTTTGACTGGTCTTCATTTTCAAGCGTTTTTTGTTTATTATCAGGATTGATGATACCGGTTGACAGAATCATCTTTAAGGCATCTTCAACTGAAATATCTAAAATAATGATATCTTTTTGAGGAACATACAAAAAGAATCCTGATGTCGGGTTAGGTGTTGTTGGTACATAAATGGCAATCAAAGAATCGTCATTTAATTTTGAAGATATACCATCATACACCGGACCGGTAATAAATGCAATTGTCCATAATCCACGGCGGGGATATTCAACCAATACAGCTTGACGAAATGCTTTGGTTTTTCCTGTTCCGAGCAATGTTTCCAATATTTTGCGAATGGCATTATACAATCCGGAAATTAATGGCATGCGATTGATAATTTGATACCCGAATTTGATAAGAGTACGTCCGATAAAATTGGCAGTTAACATACCGACCGCTGTAAAAAAGATGAGCAATAATACAATGCCTATTCCTGGAATACCATAAGGAAACAGCGTGTTTGGATTATATTTTTCGGGGATAAAGCCGGTTACCAGATTATCAGCATATGAAATTGCCATCCATGCGACATATAACGTGATGGCAACGGGGGCCGTTACAAGAATACCTGTAAAAAAGTATGTTTTAAGTGTTGTTTTTGAATTTTTTTTATCGTCCATTGCATATTTCCTTTTCTGTTAAAAAGATTATCAATACTTGAAAGAAATGTAAAGAAAAAAATATTGACAAATGATATTTTTATGTTAGTATATAAAATACTTTGTGTATTAAATTAAGGAGGCGTTATGCTAAAAAAAGAATATCATGTATTGGCAACAGGCAGTGTTGATGAAATTATTCAATTATTAACAAGTCAGGCACATCCGTTGACCAAACAAGAAAGTCAAAAGGTGTTAAGAATTTTGGTTGGACGGTCACGATTTGACTATCGGTTGCCATCGGCGTTGCAAGCCTGTGGTTGTGATATGAATGTTTCATTGGATTCAACACAAATAAGATGTGGTGATTATTTGGCGTATTATGGACGCTTATCTCCTCGTTTAATTTTTGAAATGAATAAAGCCGGTTATGATTTTGCCAAGACCAATTGTCATGGTCGTCATGCAGGATATTATCTGCATGCCTATTCAACAATCAGCGATCAAGTTGTTGGGGCGTTAAAACAAGTTGGTGTTGATTTTAATCATCTGGATTCAAATGGTCAAACGGTTGTTGACCGTTATTGCGAAGATGCTGCTCAACATGGGTATGATTTAACCTTGCATCGTTTTTGTGGTTTGTGTAATACACAGCGTGATATAGAAACATTGTGTTTAAATGATCAATATCATATTGGTTCGTTTTTGACACAGGTTATTGATTCGATTCCGGCAAGATGTGATTCGACAATTGGGATTGAAGAAATTTATAGAGATAACAGTTGCAAATACAGATTGGCCCAAGGAATGCGTCATTACTTGAAAGAAGAACAATCTAAACCGGTTATTCCGGAAGAAAAAATCCAACAAGCCGAGCAACAACGACAACGTGTTATGGCATGGGCACATGGTGATTCGGCTATTGTTGAAATGCAAGTGCATGAAAGACAGAATGAAAACGCCTAGAAAACCAAAATAACGAAAAAATAATGGGTTTGGATTGATTTTTTGATTGACAAACAATAAAAAATCATATATAAAAACAATCCTATTTTATTATAAGTAAAAGGATAGAAAAATGTTTGCAGTAGTAAAAACAGGCGGAAAACAGTACAAAGTTACGAAAGATTCCGTTATTATTGTTGAAAAATTGGCTGGTGAAGCCGGTACATCAGTAAACTTCGAAGAAGTTTTGATGGTTGGTGACAAAGTCGGTACACCGTTTGTTGAAGGTGCAACGGTTTGTGGTGAAATTGTCAAACAAACACGTGGTGAAAAGGTCATTATTTTCAAAAAAATCCGTCGTCATGGTTACAGACGGAAAAAAGGTCATAAACAAGATTTGACAGTCGTAAAAATTACGGACATCAAAGCGTAATTACAAGGAGTAAAAAATGGCACACAAAAAAGCAGGCGGTAGTACCAGAAACGGTCGTGATTCCGAAGGCAGACGCTTGGGTTTGAAAAAATCCGGTGGTCAGTCGGTCATTGCCGGTAACATTATTGTTCGTCAACGTGGTACGGTTTACCGTGCAGGTGATAATGTCGGTATGGGCAAAGATCACACATTATTTGCAACAAATGACGGTGTTGTTGAATTTAAACGTTCTTACAAAGACCGTGTTTATGTATCGGTAAAAGCAGCCGAATAATTATTTAAGAAAAACAAAAACCCTTTCTTTTTATTCTGAGGAATAAATCGGAAGGGGTTTTTCTTTATATATAAGAACAAAAAAACGAAATGATTTTATGATAAATCTCATAAAGTATTTGACTTTATTTTAAAATACGGTACTCTGTATAAAAAATATAAGACAAAGGAAAATGATATGAAATTTTTAGATGAAGCCAAAATTTACATTAAAGCGGGAGATGGTGGAAATGGTGCCTGTTCTTTCCGTCATGAAAAATTTTTAGAATTTGGCGGTCCGGATGGTGGATTCGGAGGAAATGGCGGTGATATTGTTTTTGTTGCCGTTCAAAATTTGAATACGTTGATTGATTTTCGGTATCAACAGCATTTCAAAGCCGAACGTGGCAAAAATGGAGCAGGGCGTAACTGTACGGGAGCTTCGGGTAATGATTTAATTATCAAAGTGCCATTGGGTACGCAAATTATTGCAAATGATAATGAAACGGTTTTGGCTGATATGACAATTGACGGTCAAAAATTTATTGCTGCTCGTGGTGGAAAAGGCGGTCGAGGTAATAATTCCTATAAATCATCAACCAATCAAGCCCCTTACGAAGCTGACGAAGGTACTCCCGGTGAAGAAATGTGGGTTTGGTTAAAATTAAAGTTGATTGCCGATGTTGGTTTGATTGGTATGCCTAACGCTGGTAAATCAACCTTTTTAAGTGCTGTTACTCGAGCCAAACCTAAAATTGCCGATTATCCTTTTACAACACTTCATCCGAATTTGGGAATGGCTCAAATAGATGATGATGAAATTTTGATTGCGGACATTCCGGGGTTGATTGAAGGAGCATCCGAAGGTGTTGGTTTAGGGACTCGATTTTTAAAGCATGTTGAACGGTGTCAGGTATTGATACATTTGATTGATGCAACAGCGGAAGATGTGGTTACACCTTACAAAATGATTCGTAAGGAATTGAAAAAATACAGTCCGAAATTGGCAACAAAACCGGAAGTGTTGGTTTTGAATAAAATAGATGCCGTGTTAACGGAAGAATTGCCGGAAAAAGTGAAGCAATTGGAAAAGACAAGTAAACAAAAAGTTTATCCGATTTCCGGTATTGCCCATCAAGGGGTAAAAGATGTTTTGCGAATTGTTAGAAATTATATTAAACAATCATAAGAGGATAAAAATGACACAAGAAGCAAAAAAAACAACTCAAAAAGAAAAACAGGTTCGAATCCCGCAACGTACTACGTCTTTAAGCAAAGACGAAGTAACGAAATTACTTGATTTTATGGTAAAAAAATTAGATGAAGGGAAAGCTGAAAACATTGTTACAATTGATTTGGCAGGTAAGACCAGTTTTGCCGATTATTTATTGATTGCAACCGGTACATCGTCACGACATGTTTTTGGTTTAGCAAACAATTTATCGATGGATTTAAAAAAAGCCGGTTATCGTGTTCAAATTTCGGGTGAAAACGGTGACGGTAATTGGATTGTTATCGATGCAATAGATATTGTTGTTCATTTATTCACAAATGAAGCCCGTGAATTTTATCGTTTGGAAGAAATTTGGAATAAAGCATAATTTTTGATATTTTTTTAATAAAACACCCCGAAAATTGATAAAACATTTTTCGGGGTATTTGTTATATTTTATTAAATAATTTACAACACTTTTTCACAATAAAAATTGCCGTCTAAATCTGTCGTGACTTCTCGTTCGGATGACGTACAGGCTCGACAAATTTCTTTGGCTTTTGCTGAATTGTAAATTTGTGTTTTACCGGCACTACACGATACTTTAT